>JBDKIV010000001.1:0-11254 GCA_039796935.1 Actinomycetota bacterium
ACCTGCCACGGGATCCGGATGCTCGCACCGCGGTTCGACACGCCGTAGCTGAACTTGTTGTACGGCGCCGTCTCGTGCGCACCGGTCAGGCGGCTCTCGATGTCGTGGCCGTATCCCTTGATGTGCAGGTCGACTCGCTTGCCGATCGCCTTGCACGCAGCCTCGATGGCGGCGTAGCTCTCTCGCATCGCCTTGGTCGAGAAGTTCGTGTGCGCACCGGCGCCGTTCCAGTCGCCCTTCTGCGGCTTGGCCGCGAACGACACGACGATGTCGAAGTCCTCCGCCAGGCGGTGCAGCAGCCAGCGGGCCACGTACAGGTGGTCGCTCACGGTGAGCGCATCGGCTGCGCCGATCTGGAACTCCCACTGGCCGGGCATCACTTCGGCGTTGGTTCCCTCGATCATCAGGTTGGCGTCGAGGCAGGCCTGCGTGTGCTGCTCGATGAGTTCACGAGCGACGACGCGTCCGGTGCCGACGCCGCAGTAGTACGGGCCCTGCGGTCCGGGGAACCCGCCATCGGGGAAACCGAGCGGGGTGCCGTCCGGCTTGAGGAGGGTGTACTCCTGCTCGATGCCGAAGATCATTTCGTGCTTGGCGTGCTTCTTGGCCGACTTCTCGCAGGTCGCACGAGTGTTGGTGGGGTGCGGCTTGTCGTCGACGGCGTTGTGCACGTCACACATCACGAGGATGTTGTCGCGCCCACGGATCGGGTCGGGGCAGGAGAACTTCGGCTGGAGTTCGCAGTCGCTGTTCTCGCCGGTCGCCTGGTTGGTCGACGATCCGTCGAAGCCCCACACGGGCGGCTCCTTGCCGTCGGCGATGATCTTGGTCTTCGAGCGGAGCAGCGGTGTCGGTTCGGTTCCGTCGATCCAGATGTATTCAGCTTGGTAGGCCACGGGACGTCCTTTGAAGTGCGGGGGCGTGAGCAGCAAGAACTCTGGCAACAGGACGTTGCTCTGCCGTTGCCCGAATGTGAACGCTGTGTGAACCGTCCCTCGGTCGGGCCTGGGAACCGCGCACCTCGACCGAAGCGTCGAACGTGCATGACTCGTACGCCCGTCACCTCGCTGCCTGCCTCTCGCATCGTCTCCCGTCGCTCGCTCCTCGCATCGACGGTCGTCGTCCCGCTGATCGCCGTCGTCGCAGCGGCCTGCGGCGACGACTCGGTCGAACCGGCAAGCAGCAGTGCTGACACGACCGCACCGGGATCGTCGACCCCACCATCCGTGGGGATCGACCATCCGAGCGATCCGACGGCGGCAGTCCTGCGGGTCGCCTACGAGGGTGGCTTCATGATGGCTGGTGCCGACATCACCCTCCCGCCGACTCTCGTCATCTCGGGCGACGGCATGGTGTACGCGCCCGGGGCGACGACATTGCAGTTCCCCGGGCCGATGGTGCTCCCGATCGGCGTGCGTACGATCACCGAAGCCGGGATCCAGCGAGTGCTCGAGGCAGCGAGATCCGCGGGTCTGCTGTCGACGCCGCCGGAGTATCCACGCAACGACATGATCGCCGACGCGCCCGACACGGTCGTCACCATCGCGGCCGGTGGAGGCGTGTTCGTCCACCGGGCCTACGCCCTCGGGATCGAGGAGTCGGAGAGCGATCCGGGGCGCGCAGCGCTGCAGGCCTTCGTACTCGCCGTCTCCGATCTGGCCGCAGTAGCCGGTGAGGGCGAGTTGGGCCAGGAGGAGCTTCTCGTGCCGAAGGCATTCCGGATGAGAGCGACGCCGGTGACCTCCGACGAGTTGGCCTCGATCGACCCGAAGCCGACCGTCGCTGCCTGGCCGACGTCCACCGGTGTCGATCTGGCGGCCGCCGCGTCGTGCACAACGCTCACCGCAGAAGCTGCGGGCACGGTGTTCGGCGATGCCGATTCGAACACCTTCTTCGAGCAGGGCGGCGTGACCTACCGGGTCGTCGCCGGTGCGCTGCTGCCGGGCGATCCGGTCTGTGAGTGAGCAGACCGGCTCCGCAGCGTCCCGGTTGCGGTGGGTAGCCTCGCGCCCGTGGCTTCCCTGCGGATCGCGCTCGCTCAGATCAACCCGGTCGTCGGTGACCTGCGCGGCAACCTTGCGCTGCTGACCGAGTACTACGACCGCGCCGAGGCGGCGGGTTGCGACATCGTCGCCTTTCCCGAACTCGCGATCACGGGGTACCCGCCCGAAGATCTGGTGTTGAAGCCGGGGTTCGTCGCCGACAATCGCGCCGTTCTCGACGAGTTCGCTGCTCGTACCGGTCGCTGCGCCGCCGTGGTCGGTTTCGTCGATGCCGACCGGAACCTCTACAACGCAGCGGCGATGTGCGCCGGCGGCAGGGTGCTGGGGACGTACCGCAAGCGGGTGCTGCCCAACTATGCGGTCTTCGACGAGGCGCGCTACTTCTCGCCCGGTGATCTCGACGATCCGTACGAGCTGTACGCGATCGGCGGGGTCAAGGTGGCGATGAGCATCTGCGAAGACGTGTGGAGCCCGACGGGACCGCTGGCCGAGCAGGCTGCCGGTGGCGCCGAGCTCAACATCAACATCAACGGGTCGCCGTTCCACGCCGGCAAGGCCGGGGCGCGTGAGCGGATGCTGGCCACCCGAGCTGCCGACGCGAGTTGCGCGCTGGTGTACGTCAATCAGGTCTGCGGCCAGGACGAGTTGGTGTTCGACGGGGGATCGATGGTGTTCGATGCGGCCGGCGAGCTGGTGGCGCGAGCCGCACAATTCGTCGAGGAGCTGCTCGTCGTCGACGTCGTCGTCGAACCGGTCTATCGCAAGCGGTTGATCGATCCTCGTGGTCGAGCGACCGAAGCGCACCTGCCGGTGGTCGTCGTCGACGACACGTCCGTGACACAGGCGCACGCCGTGCCGAGACGCATGGCGGATCATCTGTCCGCCGACGCAGAGCTCTACGGGGCGTTGGTGCTGGGGACACGCGACTACGTCCGCAAGAACGGATTCACCGATGTGGTCATCGGCCTGTCCGGTGGGATCGACTCGACGTTGGTCGCGTGCGTGGCCGTCGAAGCCCTCGGGGCCGAACACGTGCACGGCGTCAGCATGCCGAGTCGGTACAGCAGCGAGCACTCGAAGAGCGACGCCGCCGACCTGGCCGCGCAGTTGGGCATCGACCTGCACACGGTCCCCATCGAGCCAGCCTTCGCCGCGTATCTCGACATGACCAACCCGGTGTTCGGCGACCGGCCCGCCGATCTCACCGAGGAGAACCTGCAGAGCCGAGTGCGCGGCACCACGCTGATGGCGCTGTCCAACAAGTTCGGCTGGATGGTGCTCACCACGGGCAACAAGAGCGAGATGGCCGTCGGGTACTTCACCATCTACGGCGACAGCGTCGGCGGCTACGCAGTCATCAAGGACGTCCTGAAGACCCGCGTGTACGACCTGTGCCGACATGTCAATGCGGTGGCCGGACGCGAGGTGATCAACGACAGCGTCATCACCAAGCCGCCGTCGGCCGAGCTCCGGCCGGATCAGCGTGACGACCAGAGTCTTCCGCCGTACGAGGTGCTCGACCCGATCCTGCAGGCCTACGTCGAGGACGACCGCACCGCTGCCGAGATCATCGCGATGGGCCACGACGAAGCACTCGTACGCCGGATCGCTCGCCTCGTCGACCTCAACGAGTACAAGCGGCGTCAGTGCCCGCCCGGCGTGCGGGTGAGCGTCAAGTCGTTCGGCAAGGATCGTCGTCTGCCGATCACCAACGGCTACCGCGGCTGACCAAGCCGCGAACGCGTGGCACGAGGGCCGTCAGTGCCCGCTGACCGCCCGGTCGCCGACTCGTCGCGCACCCAGCAGGGCGGCCACGGTGCATGCCGCGAGCACGGCGGACATCACCGCCGGCCACGCCATGCCGTGACGGTCGTAGAGCCGCGTGGCCGGGATCGATGCGATCGAACGACCGACGGTGGCTCCGGCCAGGAGCAGGGCGAGCCCTCGCGCCGGTGAGGTCGGCACGATGGTGGTGCCGATCGCCAGGGCGCTGACGATGGCGAACTCGAATCCGCAGATACCGATCGCCAGCAGCACGAGGCCGAGGCTCAGATGGTCGTTCCACAGGGCGAGGCCGAGCCCGGCAGGGACCATCAACGACGCGCCCATTGCGGCGCTCCACTCCTTGCCCCACGCGTCGGTGCGTCGGGCCGACGTGACCGACGCGGCCAACTCGCCGAGGCCAAGACCGAACACGATCACGGCGAGCGTTGCCGGCGTGAACTCGAACACGTCCTCGAGCCAGCTTCCGAAGGTGACGAACAGACTCTGGCTGGCGCCCATGAGCGTCATCGCCCCGGCGATCACCAGCCAGGCGCGCAGGCCCGCACGCCGCAACCCGATGTGCATGGTCGGGGCTCCGGTGGCGAGGTCGATCGACTGATCGGCAGCCGGGTCGCGGGGGAGTCGAACCGCGACCACGGCGGTCACGGCGACGACCGCGATCGCAGCAACGAGGTAGGCCGCACGCCAACCGACGAGACCGGTGACGATCCCCATGACGCTGACGCCGAGCAGTAACCCGAATGCCCACGACGTCTCCGTCAGACCGACCACGCGACTGCGGCGGTCATAGGGCACGTGATCCGAGATCCACGCCCCGAGTCCCAGGTCGAACGCCACCTTCGACTGGCTGATCGACACGAGCGCGATGGTGAACATCGCCACACCGCCCGATGCCGCGGCGAGCAGGGTGCCCGCAGCAACGCCGAGCAGGCCGACGGTCATCGCGACCCGGCGAGACAATCGGTCGACGAAGCGGGCCGTCATCGGCGACAGCAGGCCGGCGAGTTCGGCGACCGCCAGGGCGACGCCGATCTCGTCGAGCGACACATCGAGGCCGCGTGCGATGGTGGCGAGGAAGGGCGGAGCGAATCGGTAGCAGGCATTGGCCAGCAGCCGGGCTGCCGTCAGCAGCGTCACGTGGGCACGTACCTCGGGTGCGTACGAAGAGTCGAGGGCGCGGCCGAGCACGACGGTCGACCCTAGCGGGGTTCTCCGGCGTGATGGGGGCCTCGAGCGTTGTGCTGGCTAGCCTGTGGAATCCGTGGCCCTGATTGTGCAGAAGTACGGTGGAACGTCCGTGGCGGACCCCGAGCGCATGCGCGCCGTCGCCGAGAACGTCGCCTTCACCCGCCGTCGCGGCGATCAGGTGGTCGTGGTCGTGAGCGCCATGGGCAAGTCGACGGACAACCTCATCACGCTCGCGAAGAGCGTGTCGTCGACCCATCCCGGTCGAGAGATGGACATGCTGCTCACGACCGGCGAGCGGGTGTCGATGGCGCTGTTGACCATGGCCCTCGCCGACCTCGGCGTGCCTGCGGTCAGCTTCACCGGCAGCCAGGTGGGAATCATCACCGACACCTCGCACGGCAAGGCGAAGATCCTCGAGGTGAAGGGCGATCGCGCCCGGGCTGCACTCGCCGACGGTCAGGTGTGCGTCGTCGCCGGGTTCCAGGGAGTGAGCACGGCGCACGAGATCACCACGCTCGGTCGCGGCGGCAGCGACACCACCGCCGTCGCGCTCGCCGCAGCGCTCGATGCCGACAGCTGCGAGATCTACACCGATGTCACCGGCGTCTTCACCGCCGACCCCCGTGTGGTGCCGCAGGCCCGCAAGCTGGCGCACATCAACTTCGAGGAGATGCTCGAGATGGCCGGTGCAGGCAGCAAGGTGCTGGCGCTGCGCAGTGTCGAGTTCGCCCGCAACCACAACGTCCCCCTCCACGTCCGCTCGAGCTTCACCTGGGAGCAGGGCACGTGGGTCACCGGTCAGGAGCCCAGCATGGAAGATCCGGTCATCTCCGGCGTCGTCACCGACCTCTCCGAATCGAAGGTCACCGTTGCGGGGGTGCCGGACCGGCCCGGTATCTCGGCGGCATTGTTCGAGCCGTTGGCGCAGGCGAACGTCAACGTCGACATGATCGTGCAGAACACGAGCCGTGACGGGGCGACCGACATCAGCTTCACGATGCCGAAGGCCGACATGGCGACCGCCGAGACGATCGTCAGTCGGGTCGCCGCCGAGATCGGGGCCAAGGGTGTCGACCACGATGCGGACATCGCGAAGATCAGTTTGGTCGGCGCAGGCATGAAGACGAGCCCCGGCATCGCCGCCAAGATGTTCCGCACCTTGGCCGATGCCGGTGTGAACATCGAGATGATCTCGACCTCCACCATCCGGATCAGCGTCGTGACGGCGGCCTCCGATCTCGAGCGCGCAGCGCGAGCGCTGCACACCGAGTTCGGTCTCGACTCGGGCGAGGCGTACTCGGCGCCGCTGCCGGAGCGCAAGTAGTTCGGCGGCGTGACGATCTCGGCCTCAGCATGAGTCGACGCAAACAGCACGTGCCCTGGAACGCTGCGGGGGCAGCGTCCGAAGAGCAGCACTCGGCCGACGATGTGGTTCGTGCCACCGGGTGGGTGTTCAACAACCGGACGGGTGGCACGCTCGACCTCGCCGAGTTCGTCAGGACGGGCGATCACGAGACCTTGGCGTACCTGCAGGCGTTCGGTCTCGACACTCCGGATCGCCCGGGCCAGACGTTGGTCGAGATCGGGTCCGGCATCGGCCGGATGACGGCGAGTTTCACTCGGATGTTCGGTCGAGTCATCGCCTGCGACCTCGACGGTGCCTTCCTCGAACGTTGCCGCGAGACGGTGGCGCAGTTCGGGCGCCCCGAACGCCTGCAGACCAGCCACGTCGCCGATGGTCGCTCGCTGTCGATCCCCGACGACAGCTGTGATCTGGCACTCAGTTACATCACGCTGCAGCACTGCCACCCCGACGACGCGCTCGCGCTCGTGCGCGAGGCCGTTCGCGTGGTCCGGCCGGGTGGTCACATCGCCCTCAACTTCAGGACGTGGACGGCCAGGGACGCCGTGCTCTGGCCGACTGGCAAGGTCGTCCGGGCGATGTTCCGGCTGCCGGGTGTCGGCCCCGCCCTGGCGCGGAGTCGTTCGACCGCCCGACTCGGTTGGCAGGCCAACCGGCTGTCTCCCGCGCAGGTGCTGCCGTCGGTCACGGGCCGCTTGACGGACGTCCGGCTGGTTCGTTCACCGGGCCGCCGCCCGTTCGCCCTGGCGGATGCGACGGACGAGGTCTTCGACGGGGTCAACCCGAGCCACTGGTGGCTGCTGGGCCGAGTGAGATGATGCCCGCCGCCGACGCGGTCGTGGTGGGGGCAGGGCCGAACGGTCTGGTCGCTGCGGTCACGCTGGCCGAGGCGGGTCGTCGAGTGGTCGTGCTGGAAGCGTCGCCGACCATCGGTGGCGGGTGCCGGTCTGCAGCGCTCACCGAGCCGGGCTTCGTGCACGATGTGTGCGCAGCGGTCCACCCGCTCGCCGTGGCGTCACCGGCGATCTCGGCGCTGCACCTCGAGCGGCACGGCCTCCGCTTCGTCCACCCGGAGATCCCGCTCGCCCATCCGCTCGAAGGCGGCAGGGCCGGTGTGCTCCATCGGTCGTTGCACGCGACGGTGACCGAACTGGGTGTCGACGGCCGGGCTTGGCGAGCGCTGATCGGTCCATCCGTCGATCGGTGGGATCGACTGCTGCCGCAGGTGATGCGGCCGGTGGTGTCGGTTCCCTCGCATCCGCTGGCGCTCGCGTCGTTCGGTGTCCGCGCCCTGCTGCCCGCAACGCTCGCTGCGCGTGCGTTTCGTCGCGACGAGGCCGCGGCGTTGTTCGCCGGTTCGGCAGCTCATGCGTTCCTGCCGCTGACCCGGCCGGTCACATCGGCGTTCGGCGTGCTGCTGTCCGCCGCTGCGCACGCGGTCGGCTGGCCGGTGGTCGAGGGGGGATCCCAGCGTCTGGTCGATGCGCTCGCTGCCCGTCTCGTCGAGCTCGGTGGCGAGATCCGCACGGATGTCCGGGTGCGCTCGATGGGGGACCTGCCGACCCACCGGACAGCGTTGTTCGACACCGATCCGCGCCAGTTGTCGGCGATCGTCGGTGACCGGTTCCCTGCTCGCTACCGGCGCCGCCTCGACTCGTATCGGTTCGGTCCGGGAGCGTTCAAGATCGACTACGCGCTCTCGGCGCCGGTGCCGTGGACGAACGAGTCGTGCCGCCGCGCCGGCACGGTTCATGTGGGCGGCACGGTGGGCGAGATCGTCGCCGCCGAGTCGGAGGTCGCGCGAGGGAGGATGCCGACGCAACCCTTCGTGCTCGTCGCGCAGCCGTCGTTGGCCGATCCGACCCGAGCCCCGGCCGGCTGCCACACGCTGTGGGTCTACGCGCATGTCCCGCACGGCTACACCGGTGATGCGACCGCGGCGATCGAAGCGCAGATCGAACGCTTTGCGCCAGGGTTTCGTGACGTGGTGCTCGCTCGGTCGGTGATGGGACCATCGGCGTTCCACGAGTACAACCCGAACTACGTCGGCGGTGACGTGGCCGGCGGTGCGCACCTCGGGACGCAGATGGTGTTCCGGCCCGTCATCGGCCGCCCCTACGTCACCCCCGACCCGTCGATCGTGCTGTGTTCGGCGTCGACACCTCCGGGTGGCGGGGTCCACGGCATGTGTGGATATCAGGCTGCTCAGGTGGTGCTGCGCCGTTAGCCTCGCATCTCATGAAGATCGGAGTGGTCGGAGCAACTGGTCAAGTCGGCGCGGTGATGCGCCAGATCCTCGCCGAGCGGAACTTCCCGGTCGAGCAGATCCGCTACTTCGCCTCGGCTCGGTCGGCGGGGAGCGTGCTGGCGTGGAACGGCGTCGATGTCGTGGTCGAAGACGCCTCGACGGCCGATCCCTCGGGTCTCGACATCGCGTTGTTCTCCGCCGGTGCGACGTCGTCGAGAGAACTCGCGCCGAAATTCGCCGCGGCCGGGGTGACCGTCATCGACAACTCGTCGGCATGGCGGATGGATCCCGATGTCCCGCTCGTCGTGAGCGAGGTGAACGGCGCCGAGATCGCCAATGCCCGCAAGGGCATCATCGCCAACCCCAACTGCACGACCATGGCAGCGATGCCGGTCCTCAAGCCGTTGCACGACGAGGCCGGGCTCGTTCGCATCGTGGCCAGCACGTACCAGGCGGTCAGCGGTGGCGGGCTCGCCGGGGTCGACGAGCTCGACAAGCAGGCGCGTGAGGTCACCGACCGGGCACGTGAGCTCACCCACGACGGCCGTGCCGTCACCTTCCCGGCGGCGTCGAAGTTCGCCAAGCCGATCGCGTTCAACGTGCTGCCCTACGCGGGCAAGTACGTCGAGGATGGCTCGCTCGAGACCGACGAAGAGCAGAAGCTGCGCAACGAGAGTCGCAAGATCCTCGGACTGCCGGATCTTCGCGTGAGCGGCACGTGCGTGCGTGTGCCGGTGTACACCGGTCACTCGATCAGCATCAATGCCGAGTTCGCCCGGCCGATCAGTGTCGAACGCGCCGTCGAACTGTTGGCGGCCGCACCCGGTGTGGTGTTGAGCGACATCCCGACACCGCTCGAGGCGGCCGGGAACGACCCGAGCTACGTCGGCCGGATCCGTCAGGACTCGTCGGTCGACGACGGACGTGGGTTGGCGCTGTTCCTCAGCAACGACAACCTGCGCAAGGGAGCGGCGCTCAACGCCGTGCAGATCGCCGAGCTGTTCCTCCGCTGACCGGGCCCATCCGAGGGGAACGATTCCTTGTTCCCTTCTCAGCTCGGTGATAGACACTACCGGTGGCTATCTCTCGGTTGCGTGCGTCGCGTGTCATGGCGCTGGTGTTCGCAGCCACAGTCGCGATGGCCGGCGCCCTTCCTTCCGCATCGGGTTCGGCGGTCGACGGTTGGGATTTCGTCTATGGGTCACCCGGACCGGCCGACTACTCCCGTTACGAAGCGGTGAAACTCGACCCCGCAGGCGGCGCGTACTTCGTCGGGTTCTTTTCCGGCACTTTCGAGGGGTTGTCGTCACCGACGAGTTATCGCCGCTTCCTGCAGCACCGGAGCACAGACGGTCGGGTGTCGTGGACACAGCCACTCGAAGACATGGGGACCTCGCTCCCAACGATCGACCGGCTCGGGCCGTTTCTCGCCGTCGACCCGAACGGCGTTGCGTACGTCTCGTCGTGTTCGCTGGGCACGTGCTTCCGTCGGACGTTCGATCGGCTCGGCGCCCAACTCGCCGCAATGGAGTTCCCTTCGCTGTCCATCGATGCGAACGGCTTCGGGTTCGACACGGGGGTCGTTGCATCGAGCGACGGGTTCATCGTCGTCGCCCTGGCCCGCCCGGCCGCAACCGATCGGGCCGTTGTCGTCGTCCGCATGACGACCGTGCTGGGTGTCGCGTGGCAGACGGAACTCCCCGAGGTGAACCTCGAGGTCGATCCGAAGGTCATCGGTGACGGCGACGGAGGAGTGTGGGTCGCAGCGGACATCCCTCGCCCACTCCCCACACAGCGTGACGCGCTCGCTCTGGTGCGGGTCGGTGCCGACGGCGCGAGGCTCCGATCGGCGAAGCACTTCGGACTGACCATCTCGGCAGGGCCGCTCGACCCGGGGGGCAATCCGCGCCCAGATGGGGAGAACCGACGGTCGTTGCTGACCGCGAACCGGGATTTCTTCTGGGTGTCGGTCTTCGACGACCAGAGTCAGACGGGTCTCAGGGAACCACAGGCCTTTCGCACCACCGACGGCGCGTTGATCGGACCGGTGCGCTGCGCGCAGGTGATCCCGCTCGGCCGGCCACCGGCATGCGACCTGCTCCAGCCCTCATCGGCGCTCGAGCACATCTATAGGCCGTCGGTGGTGGGCGGAGGGCGGCGGGTGGTCCTGACCACCCCGCAGTCGGTCGACCTCTACGACGTCTCGGGCGTGACCGACCTCACGGCGACTTTGGTGAAGCGGGTTCCGTTGTCGAGTTCGGCGACGAGCACGGTGGTCGATGCCGACGACGTGGGCAACATCGTCCTGGCCGGGTCGACGCCGTCGGATGTGGTGTTCGTCCCGGCGGCGGCCGCGCTGGGCACGGTCGGCACGGCACTCGTGCAGGAGCGAGCGTTCGCAGCCCGCAACCCGGGAGGGCGCGTAGGGCTGGAGGTCACTCCGTACGTTCCCTTCGAGTTGCAGGTGACCGGTGTCAACGGAGTGCCCGATCGAGGCGTCGCGGCGGTGTCGTTGAACGTGACGGTGACCGAGCCGGATGCGTCGGGGTTCTTGACGGTATATCCGTGCGGTGAGCGCAAGGTGGTGTCGTCGCTGAACTATGTGGCGGGTCAGACGGTGCCGAATGCGGTGATTGCTCCGGTGTCGCCGCGGGGGACGGTGTGTTT
>JBDKIV010000002.1:0-6609 GCA_039796935.1 Actinomycetota bacterium
GCACCGCCGCGACCGACCGTGATCGCAACGCTGCGATCGCGACCGCCCGTGCGTCGTTCGCGTCGTTCTTGTTCGACCGGCCCGAACCCAGCACACGCACCCTGGCCGACAACGTCGGAGGCACATCGAGCACCACCTCGCCACGAGCGAGGAGCTGCTGAGCGAGGAGATAGCCGAGCCCGCCAGCGGACTCGATCGCCCACGTCCGCTGCTCGAACCGCGCCGCCCACGACAACAACTCCGTGAGCTGTTGCGGTCCGGAACGGACCTGCAACTGGCCGAGCTCTTCTTCGCTGCGATCGATCGCGCATGCTGCGTGGAGCAGCTTGTGTGGATCGATCCCGATCATCACTGACATCACGTTCTCCCTTTCGTCGGTTGGGGACCGTGATGGGCACTCCTGGTTCAAGATGTCCTGCGCGCCTCTTTCGAGCCACACCACGGCCGGTTCACCCGACGGACGGCCTTTCGTTCGGAAGCCAACCCGCAGGCGACAGGCAGTTCGTGAGCCAACCCGCCGAGCGAACCGAGACGCTACGAACGAGCCGCAACGCCATCAAGATCATCAACCAGGCAGTTCGGCGTCAAGCGAGCGCCGAACGCGCAGCGATCACCCTGCGTTGACTGCCTGCCCGTAGCGCTGCCTTGCGGCCTCGCCCGACGTGCCGACCATCGCTCCGATCGCCGCCCACGTGTGTCCGTCGTGCCGTGCCCGGATGACGGCATCGCCGAGCTCGCGCTCGGCAGCAGCCCGTGCGAGAAAAGCCTCCCGAACAGCCTGCAGCGCCGCCGCGTCGCGGACATCTGAGGGTTCAGCTCGTTCGAACCGAGCTGCCAACTCATCGGCGTGGTCGAGGATCTCTTGGGCAGTGCGGGGCATCTCGATCACCTCAGGTACTTCGGTCGTGTTGTCATGGCGTGGACGATGATCGGGCCATCAGCGCTGTCAACCACTCCGATCTCGAGCGGGTTGCCGGCGACGTCGGCCCCGACGAACATCACGAATCCCTCATCGAGGTCCTCGACGAACATCGGGTGATTGAGCGCGTGCAGCATGTCGTCGTCGTGGATGCCGTGCTTTCGCGCACTGGTTGCGATCAGCGGCGCAGCCACGCTCACAAGTTAGCTTGCATCAGCGGATTTCGCAAGTTAGCTTGCACGACCGGTGGTAGCGCCGAGTGGCAGATCGGAGCGGTCACGGCAGTGCAGGCCCGCAGCCTCGCAACGCATCAGCCGGAGCGGCGAACTTGACGCCGTCGGGCAGCGGATCGTCGAGCGTTACCGACTGGACAACCATCGAGCAGTCCGCGCTGCAGTCAGATCCCCCGGTCTCGCGCACATACGCCGACACGACCGCGAGCCCATCCCGAACCTCCACCGTGACCCCTGCCGGCTCCTTTCCGCAGAACAGGTCGACCGGGTACCAGGCCGACACCGTCAGCACCCGACGATCAGACGACAGCGTCACCTCAGCAAGCTCCACCGCACCCTGCTTCGCGCCAGAGCCGCACCCGACCGTCACGACACCAACGACCAATCCCCAGGCAGCGCTCCTGATCACCGACACGTCCTTCCATTGCCATGTTCAGTCGTGTCAGCTTCGCGCCGCGACCGCGGCATGGCGGCAGATCGGATCGCGTCAGCAGTCGAGATCGAGTGCGGCTGCCGCCGCATCCCACGGCGGCGGGGCGCTCGTTGGACTCCTCGCGCCACCAACGGTTCGTGCCGCGGATCTCTCGCTGCATTTGCTCGTGTCGAGGAAGTGTTGTGCCCCGCTTCTGAACTCACGGTGGCCCCTCCACGTCGATCACCGAACAGAACGACGTGCCGAGGTTCATCGACCACAGCTCGATGAGAACCGGGCCTACGGTATCGGGGAGCGGGATACCGTCACCGATTGCTTCATCGTCGACGGCGTAACCCTCGATGCCGGGGCCCGAGATGATTGCGAACGTGATCCCACCGGATCGTGAGCCGCCGATCAGGAGGCGGTCCTCGGCGACAGCGGAGAGTTGGGGCCGGTCCAACCGACATGCGGCGGGGTCGAGCACGTCGGCGGTTCCAGACCTGCCAACGAGCTCCAACCCATCTCGAGGCCGTGGCTGCGGTGCCGCATCGAGCGCGGTGTCGATGATTGCTGCGACCGAGCCGGGGAGCTCGCGGGCAGTCCACCCACTCCGGTCGACTCGGCGGTCCGAGAGCAGACGTCGGTCGATCGTGTAGACGGTGCGAGTCCGCAACCCGTCGCTGCGGACGATCTCGAACACCGTTTTCAAGCCCGGTCGGAGCGCATCCTCGAACGAGGATTCCACGATCGGTGCGGTACGTGCCGCGTCGAGGATCGCTGCGATCTGACCGGGATCGTCGATCGTGGCCCAGCGAGTGTCGCCGTCATGGGTGGAGTTGAGGCCGATCTCGATGACATCGTCGAGAGGGAGCAGCTGCTCGATGGCGAGGTCGGTTGGCGGGTTGTAGGAACGAAAGACGCGGACACGCCCGTCGATCTCGGCAGCGAAGCCGATCCCTGGATCGATCCCCTGGATGGTGCGGAGTTCCGTGCCGACGGGCACCTCACCTGCTTCGCCATCGCGACCCGGGCAGGCGACGTTGCGTTGCACGACGCCGAGGACCGGGCCGAGGTCGGCCGCTTCAAGGACACCGTCATTGAAGTTCTCCACGTCGTACACCCGCCCAAGCAAGAACACGCCTCCGCTGCAATCCCCACCCCCTCCGGAATCGGAGCCGCAGCCGGCCAGGAAGGTCGAACCCACGGTGAGCACCGCCACAACAGCGACGGTGAACCGTGGGGTCTTCATAGCGAGTTCGACGATCGGTCGTCACCAACAGTTCCCATGGTTGACAGCGCATAGTGCCCTGATGGAGGATCTGATGCAAGGCGTTGCGGGCGGACGATCGGCACGGTCTGGGATCATGATCTGCCGTCGTGGTCGAGTGGTGCGCCGTAGGATTTGGTTTGTGGATGTGCTCTCGCCCGGACCGGGCTCGATCGCGAAGGTCGTGGCGAAGTCAGCCGTGCGCGACCAGGTCGACGAAGTCGTGTACTGGGCCGAAGTCTCGCTCGAGGAGCGAGTCGAGGCGGTCGAAGTGTTGCGACGCCGGATGTACGGGGGGAACGATGGAGTTCGACCGCGACTTCAGCGAGTTTGTCGCGTTACTCGCTCGGCATGATGTCCGATACATGATCGTGGGCGGCTACGCGCTCGCGGCTCACGGCCTGCCGCGGGCGACTGGGGATCTCGATGCGTGGATCCGGACCGACTCCGCCAACGCAGATCGGCTTCTGGTCGCGCTCGACGAGTTCGGCTTCGGAGATGTCGGTATCGACCACGACGATCTGACGTCGGACGATTGCGTCGTGCAGTTGGGATACCCGCCGTATCGCATCGACCTGCTCACTCAGATCTCCGGCGTGGACTTCGATGCCGCCTGGACCCGGCACATAGACGTAGTCGTGGGTGGCGTGGTCGTGCCGTTCATCGGCCGTGATGACCTGATCGTGAACAAGCGTGCAACCGGTCGACCGCAGGACGTCGCCGACGTCCTGCGGCTCACGGGTGAGACCCCCAGCAGCGACGCCGAGAGTTCCTAACTCCAGGTACGACCACTGAGGCGCTTGCTGCGTCTCGGAGATTGTCGGGAGGCGAGGACGCGGAGGTGGGCGCAGTTCGGGCGCGAACTCACTGCCGTCTGATCATCGTCACCGACGTTCCATCGGCGCGTAGATCGACGAAGCCAAGTGACTCGTACAGGCGTCGGGCAGAGACGTTGTCGTTGTCGACGCTCAGGCTCATGGTGGGATGACGATCGAGGAGATGCACGAGCAGCGCTCGCCCGACTCCCCTCCCTCGCCGGTCAGCAACCACAGCCATGCCAACTTCGGGCACATCAGCCGAGACGAAGCCGTAGGACGGATCGTCCGGGGTGAATCGCCGGCAGAACGCCGCCCCGACTGCGACCATGTCGTCGCAGGCGATGACTGCGTCGTCGCCGTCCCGGCGTCCGAAGTCTGTGAGGTAGTGGGCGATCGACGGGTCGTCGAGGATCGATCGAGGCGGCGGAGACTCGCCGTCGGCCACATGGAGGGCTTGGTACAGCATCTCCCACAGGAAGGTCTCGTCACCGGGCCGCCACTGCCGAAGCGTCAAACGCACCGTGTGACCGTAGGGCAACGGGGATGCCGACCACCGACGATTTTGTGGAACGCCGTGCGACAGTCCGGGGACCGGGCCGCTCGGCGGCGCCAGAGAGTGCAACCGGTAGGTGAGGCGTCAACCGCGCCGTGCCAACGACCGTCATTCCCGGGCCAGTAGGTCTGGCTGCATCATCTGCATCTCGGTGTCGCTGCGCCTCGGGCGTCGGACCACAACTCCGGGAAGGCTGTTGACATACATACCGCGTATGTGCATACTGATTATCTATGGCTGTTCGCGAGGGTCTGTTGGCGTTGCTCCGTGAGGGACCGCGTCACGGGTATCAGTTGAAGCTCGAGTTCGAGGCGGCAACGGGTGGGGTGTGGCCGCTGAATGTCGGGCAGGTGTACACCACGCTCGATCGGCTCGAGCGTGACGGACTGGTCGAGCTGCACCCTGGTGTCGCGAGCGCGGCGCCAGGCCAGAAGGTCTATGCGATCACGTCGGCGGGTGCTGAAGAGTTGGGTGCGTGGTGGGAGGCGGTTCCCGCCGACGAACCTCCGCCTCGTGACGAACTGATGCTGAAGGTCTTGATGGCGATCGAGCGGGGCGCCCCTCACGCACTGGCCGTCATCACTCGCCAGCGCACCGTGCTCGTGTCGCTGCTGCAGGTGAAACGCCGCGAACGGAAACAGGCGGCATCGGCGGATCTGCCGTCACGACTGGTCACCGATGCTTTGATCGCCAGAGCCGAAGCCGACCTCCGTTGGCTCGACACCTGTGAGGCGCTCCTCGCGCGAAAGGGAACCCGATGAGCAGTGAACCGAACGCCGCAGCGGCCACCGTGCCCGCTGCTGTCGAGTTGATCGACGTGACGAAGAGCTTTGGCTCGGGCAGCACCGAAGTGCGTGCATTGCGTGGTGTGTCGTTGCGCATCGAGCCCGGCGAGATGGTGGCGGTCATGGGGCCGAGCGGGTGCGGGAAGAGCACGCTGCTCCATCTGGCCGGCGCGATGGAGGCTCCGAGCAGCGGGCGGGTGCTGGTGCACGGTCGGGATCTGGGCGACCTGAACCTGTCCGAGCAGGCAGCGTTGCGTCGCCGCGATGTCGGCTACGTGTTCCAGCGGCTCAACCTGATGCCGTCGCTGTCTGCGTGCGAGAACGTCGCGTTGCCGCTCGAGTTGGACGGCGTGCCGTTGAAGGCGGCCCGCGAGCGTGCGCTCGCCGCGCTCGACTCGGTCGGGCTGGGACGTGACCGGACGATGCTCGGCCGGTATCCCGACGAGTTCTCGGGCGGCCAGCAGCAACGCATTGCGATTGCCCGTGCGATCGTGGGCGAGCAGCGAGTACTGCTGGCCGACGAACCGACCGGGGCGCTCGACACGGTGACCGCCGACGAGGTGATCGAGCTCCTCGCCGGATTGCCGTCCCGCACCGGTACTGCCGTGGTGCTGGTGACGCACGAGCCTCGCTTTGCGAGCTGCACCGATCGGGTGGTGTTCATGCGCGACGGCGTCGTGGTCGACGAGACACCCTCGTTGTTGACGTCGGGGAGCGCAGGCGCATGACGCTGCTCGAGGACCGACCGAGTCACGTGTCGGAACGGCCCGAGCCGTCCGAGGTTCGGGTGACGGCGACTGCACCGTGGCGACTCGCTGCCCGCCTGGCTCGCCGAGAGGTACGGAGGCGACCTTGGCGGACCCTGCTCGTCGTGGTGCTCGTCGCAGTTCCGGTCGCAGCGCTCGTGCTCGCCGATGTCGCCTATCGCACCGACCGCCTCCCGTCGGATGCCCGCTTCGGTACGGCATCGACGCAGGTGTCGCTGGGGGGGCAGCCGTTGTCGTTCGGTGACGAGACCCTCGAGGAGGCCCTGCCTGCGGGTACGCCGTACGCCTGGTGGTACGAGACGAACCTGCCGCTGCGCAGCGCTGCAGCACCAGAGCACATGGTGTTCACCGCAGCGATCACGATCGACCCCACCGATCCGATGACGGCTGGCATCGTCGATGTCGTGTCGGGCCGCAACACGATCGGACCCGACGAGGTGACGCTGACCGCCTCGACGGCGGAGCAGTTCGGCGTCGACGTGGGTGACCGGCTCGAACTGGTCCGTCCCGCACAGGCCTTCACCGTCGTCGGGATCGTCGATGTCGCCGACCGCTCCGACGCGATGATCGCCCCGGGCTTCGACGTGTCCGCGCTCCGCCCGTCGGCACGTCAGATCATGGTCCTCGCAGGCCGTGACGGCGACGACAGCCTGGAAGCGCTCGACCTTGCGTCCCCGTTCCAGTCCGGCGGTTGGCAGATCGAACGGCGCGCCGACGAAGGCCGCGCCGACCCAATGGCTCTGTTCTTCGGATGGTTGGCCGGGGCGATCGCGATGGGGATCCTCGGCATCATCGTCGCATCCGCGTTCGCAGTGAGCGGACGACGCCAACTCGTCACCATCGGCCAGTTGA
>JBDKIV010000003.1:0-4458 GCA_039796935.1 Actinomycetota bacterium
GCCCGGTTCAGCTATCTGCAGCAGGGCCTGGCCATCATTCTCGCCTTCGTCGGCATCAAGATGATCGTCGCCCAGAAGCCGTTCGACTACCACATCCCGACCTGGCTCTCGCTCACGGTGATCGCGCTCGTGCTGGCCGTGTCCATCACGACATCCCTGCAGCGACCCCCCGAGCACGACACGATCGACTTCGCCCCCGACGGCGATTCGAGCGAGTCGCTCCCTCCTCCGCACGAGCGCTGAGACTCGTCGGCCCACACCGCTAGCCTTCGCCCGATGGCGATCGTGGACGACGACCTCGAGCGGCTCCGGTCCACGGTGTCGATCGCCGACGTCATCCAGCAGTACGTCGCACTGAAGCGCGTCGGCCGCAACTGGGTCGGATTGTGTCCCTTCCACGGCGAGCGGTCACCATCGTTCAACGTTCGTGAAGAGACCGGCCGTTACCGATGCTTCGGGTGTGGCGTGGCCGGCGATGTCTTCACCTTCGTCCAAGAGATCGAACACGTCGATTTCGTCACGGCGGTCGAGCAACTCGCCGCCAAGGTCGGCATCCAGCTCACCTACACGACCGGCGGCGAGAGCCGAGACCGGCAACGCCGCAAGAGACTGGTCGAGGCGATGGAGCAAGCCGTCGACTGGTACCACGAGCAGTTGCTCACATCGCCGGACGCCCGACCCGCCCGCGAGTACCTGCGTCGCCGAGGACTGGCCGGTGATGTCGCCCGACGCTTCAAGCTCGGCTGGGCACCCGACGCGTGGGACGAGCTGAGTGCCCGGCTGGGGCGTGGTGGCGTTCCGTCCGAGGTGCTGCGCGAGACGGGGCTCGCCTTCACGAACCGAGCGGGCAGGCTGCAGGATGCCTTCCGGGCGCGGGTGATGTTCCCGATCTACACCGAGAACGGTGATCCGGTCGCCTTCGGCGGACGGATCCTGCCGGGCTCGACCGACCCTGCGAAGTACAAGAACTCGAGCGAGACACCGATCTACGCGAAGTCGAAGACGTTGTACGGGCTCAACTGGGCCAAGGCCGATGTCGTCGCCAGCGATCAGGTGATCGTGTGCGAGGGGTACACCGACGTGATCGGCTTCCACCGTGCGGGCATCCCCCGTGCAGTGGCCACCTGCGGTACTGCCCTGACCGAAGAACACGTGCGCATGATGAAGCGTTTCGCCACGCGTGTCGTGCTGGCCTTCGATGCCGACAAGGCCGGTCAAGGTGCTGCTGAACGCTTCTACGAGTGGGAGGAGAAGTACCAGATCCAGGTGCATGTCGCCCGCTTCCCCGACGGCAAGGACCCGGGTGATCTCAGCGTCAGCGACCCGGACGCGCTGAGGGAGGCGATCGAACACGCCACTCCGTTCCTCGGTTTTCGGGTACAGCGCGTCCTGTCGTCTGCCCCGCTGCGCTCGCCCGAAGATCGTGCCCGGGTGGCTCAGCAGGCGATGACGGTGGTGAACGAGCACCCCAACGTCGACGTCCGCAAGCTGTACGCAGGTCAGGTCGCCACACGCGTCGGCCTGCCGGTCAACGATCTGGTGGCGGTTGCCGCGCGCGGTGGACGGGCACAGGTGCGTGTTGCGCCGTCCCGGCAGATCGGCGCAGCCGAGAACGCAGAGTTCGTGGCGGTGGCGCTGTTGCTGCAGCGGTGGAACGACGTGGCTGCCTGGCTCGTCGAAGCCCTGTTCCACGAGGACGTGGCGCGTCGGGCGTTCCTGGCGCTCGCAGCGACCGACGGAGCCCTGACTGCGGCCCTCGACGAGGCCGATCCCGAGGCACGCGAACTCCTCGAGCGAGCGGCGGTGGCCGACATCGACGCCGAGCCGTTCATCGAGGCCTGCAACCTGATCGCCGCAGCGGTCCGCCGCGAGCTCGCCCGACGGACCACACTGACGGACCCCGACGCGATCCGAGCCGCCACCGAGGCGCGCCGCCAGCTCGAGCTGCTCGATGACCAGGCAGCCGCTCCAGAGGCCGCGAGCCTGTTGCTAGGGTGGCTCGAGGATCACGACGAGGAGCCGAGGTGACCATCGGGGGAGAGCCAGCGTCAGGCGCGACTCCGTGGGCCGGGGTCGATGTTGCCGAGTGGTCGGACCTGTTGGCGGTCGGCCGATCGAGCGGTGTCCTGCATGCGGAGGCGATCACCCACGTGCTTCGTCATGTCGAGCTCAGCGGTGACGTGCTCGCGGCGGTGCAGCAACAACTGGCGAGCCTGGGCATCGAGATCGACGAGTCGATCGACGACTTCCCCGACGAGCACGGCGATGATCCTCACGATGCATCTCGTCCCGATCGGTTCGACGGCTCGGTACAGCCTGCAGCGACCCGTGACGGGCAACGCTCACCCGGGGTCGCGGAAGAGGCCGAGGGCCTCCTCGCGAGTCGTCGCCGCCGACGCACGGCGCGTGCGGCATCCCGGGTCGAGGGCACCACATCGGTGTCCGATCCAGTACGGATGTACCTGAAAGAGATCGGCCGTGTCGAGCTGTTGAGCGCCGAGGAAGAGCGGCGGCTCGCGCAGGCGCTCGCCGAAGGTAACGAGGCGGCGATCGAGCTCGAGCGTGACGACCTCGATGCCGACGCGCGCCGGCGGCTGGGTCGTGCGGTACGGGCGGGCCAGAACGCGAAGAGCGAGCTCATCCAGGCGAATCTCCGGCTCGTCGTCAGCATCGCCAAGCGCTACACGCTGCGCGGGATGCAGCTCCTCGACCTCATCCAGGAAGGCAATCTTGGCCTGATGCGTGCCGTGGACAAGTTCGACCACTCGAAGGGATTCAAGTTCTCCACCTACGCAACCTGGTGGATCCGTCAGGCCATCACCCGGTCGATCGCCGACCAGGCACGGACCATTCGGATCCCCGTCCACATGGTCGAGCACATGAACCGTGTGCTGCGCATGCAGCGGCAGATGCACCAGGACCTCGAGCGTGAGCCGACGCTCGGCGAGCTGAGCGAGCGCGTGGGGATGACCCCCGAACGGGTGAGCGAGCTGCTCCGGATCTCTCAAGACCCGCTGTCGCTCGACTCGCCGCTCAGCGAGGACGAGCACTCGAACCTCGCCGACTTCCTGGCCGACGCCTCCGCCGATGCCCCGGCGGACGTCGCCACCAGGTTGGTCCTTGCCCAGGCCGTCGAGGAAGCCCTCGGCGAGCTCACCGAGCGCGAGCAAGAGATCGTGCGCATGCGATTCGGCTTGGTCGACGGACAGCCGAAGACGCTCGAGGACGTGGGCCGAGAGTTCGGTGTGACCCGAGAGCGCGTGCGGCAGATCGAGGCGAAGACGTTGGCGAAACTGCGCCATCCGATGCGCAGCGGCAAGCTCAAGGAGTTCCTCGAGGTCGACTGACGAATGGGTGTGATGGGCCTGCCCGGGGCGGTATCGTCAGGCTCTGCCATTCCGGGATAGCTCAGTTGGCAGAGCAGCTGACTGTTAATCAGCGGGTCGCAGGTTCGAGCCCTGCTCCCGGAGCACCGATCGAACGGCCCGCCACGTGCGGGCCGTTCGTGTGTGCACGGGGCGGTAGCTCAGTGGTCAGAGCAGGGGACTCATAATCCCTGGGTCGTGGGTTCGATCCCCACCCGCCCCACTCGATCGACCAGGGGGAACGCCCCTATTTGTGCACCTGTTGCGGGGAGATAGGTCCGGCCGCGGTCACAGAATGGTCACAGAAAATCCGTGAACCTCATCCGACGCCGTCGATGAGCGCCGCTGCCGCTGCTGCGTGGGCCTGTTGGCCGCGCATGACGTGGGCGTACACGTCACGTGTGAAGGCCACCGAAGCGTGCCCGAGTCGCTCACTGACCACCTTCACGTTGACACCGGCCGCTCGATGTACTCGGCCGGGACGTTGGTGACATCCGCTGACGCGTGACGACCTCCGGGCATTGTGGAGTTTGCCGCTTCACAGTCCGGGAGGTCTTCGGTGTCTCACCGTAACGCCCGTCTCGCCGTTCATGGTCGCCAGCTGCTCGTGCAACGAGTCCGCGACGAGGGACAAGCCGTTGCTCATGTCGCGAAAGCGATGGGGATCTCACGTCACTGCGCGCACCCGGTGGGGTGGGTCGCCCGTTTCGACGCCGAGGGCATGGCTGGTCTCGAGGAACGTTCCTCGCACGCGCGTCCGGGGCGTCCGCACTCGATGCCGACCCGGACCAGCGCCGAGGTGGAACAACGGGTGCTCGACGCCAGGATCGAGCATCGCACAGGACAGGACTGGCTCGGCGCAGAACTCGACTTGGCCGCGCGTACGGTCTCTCGCATCCTGCGCCGTCACGACGTCCCACGCCTGTGCGATCTGGACCCGCTCACCGGTGACGTGATCCGCTCATCGAAAGTCACCGCGATCCGTTACGAACGCGACCGGCCAGGTGAGCTGGTCCACATGGACGTCAAGAAGATCGGTCGGATCCCCGACGGTGGCGGCTGGCGGGCACACGGCCGTGAAGCTGTGTCACCG
>JBDKIV010000004.1:0-2750 GCA_039796935.1 Actinomycetota bacterium
TGTGGCGTCAGGAGACGCAGATCATCGACGACCCGAGTGGCCTCGAGGCGCTCATCGCCGAACTGCCCGAAGCACCGTGGGCGATGGAGGGTGCGCAGTACCCGACGGTCGCGATGCTCGCAGAGTACGGCATGATCTCGCCCGAGGGCACCACGGCGGTCGTGCCCGTGGCGCAAGCGGTTGGCGAAGACGCCGATCGTCCCGTCGCCGCCGGTGAGCTCGGCGAATTCGTCGGTGAGATGGAGTTGCCCGACGGCGCGCAGGCCGAGGTGGCTGGCGAGTGGGCCATGTGGAGCGACTTCAACGAGATCAACGAGAAAGCCCTGCACAAGGCTGAGCTGCTCTCGGGTCTGCCCACGCTCATCATGCTGTTCATCGCGTTCGGTGCTGCACTCGCGGCGGGCGTGCCTCTCATCCTTGCCCTCGCCGGTATCGCCACCGGGTTCGCCTCGCTCCACATGCTCAGCTGGGCGTTCCCCATCTCGGTGTGGTCGATGAACTTCTCGATGATGATCGGCCTCGCGGTCGGCATCGACTACAGCCTCTTCATCGTCAGTCGCTACCGCGAGGAACGTGAAGAGGGCAAGGACGCGATCCACGCGATCGAGAACGCGCTCTCCACATCGGGGAAGGCCGTGTTCTTGTCGGCGCTCACCGTCGTGCTCTCGCTCGCAGCCGTGTTCCTCGTGCCGGTCATGGTGTTCCAGACGATGGCGCTGGGCATGATCATCTCCGTCATTGCAGTCGCACTGGCAGCGCTGACGCTGCTGCCGGCGGTTCTTGTGGCGATGGGTGACAAGGTGCTCGTGCAGCGTGGAAAGAAAGACGCCGACATGGCGGCCGAGGGACGCTGGGCGCGTTGGACGGGTGCCGCGTTGCGTCGTCCCGGTCGGGTGCTGACCGCCGGCCTCGTGCTGCTCGGCGCCCTCGTGGTGCCGGCGTTCGGCATGACGCTCGGCATGCCAGGCGCCACGGTCGTCGACCAGGGCTACACCAGTCGCGACGGGTACGACCTGTTGGTCGATGCGTTCGGTCCCGGCTTCGCCGCTCCTGCGTACGTCACCGTCGATGCCGCCAACGCCGAGGCGGTCATCGCTGCCGCATCGGCCACCGACAATGTGGTCACCGAGGGCATGGCGGCCCCTGCAGTGGTGAGCGGACCGTCGGCCTCCGGTCGTGTGGTGGTGCGGGTGCTTCCCACCACGCCGATCGATGATGCGGCCACTGCCGACATGGTCGAGGAACTGCGCTCGACGCTTGCCGCCACGGTGCCCGACGCCAAGGTGGGCGGCCCAGCGGGGCAGAACCACGACCTCACGCAGGTGCTCGTCGATCGGGCGCCGTACGCGATCGGCCTCATCCTCATCGTCGCGTTCCTCCTGCTGCTCGTCGTGTTCCGCAGCGTGGTGATCGCCACGTTCTCGGTGCTGATGAACCTCGTCACGGTCGGTGCCGCCTTCGGTTTCGCCACGCTCGTGTTCCAACACGGCTACGGCGCAAGTCTCATCGGCATCGAGCATCAGGGCTTCGTCGATGCGTGGGCGCCGCTGTTCTTCTTCGCCCTGTTGTTCGGTCTGTCGATGGACTACCAGCTGTTCCTTCTTGCCGCCATCAAGGAGCGCTACCAGGCCACCGGCGACACTCGGCAGGCGATCAGTGAGGGCATCGCTCGCACCGGCCGACCGATCACGAACGCAGCGATCATCATGATCATCGTCTTCATCGCCTTCGGTGTCACCGGCCCCATCCCGCCGACCGAGCTCGGCCTCACACTCGCAGTGGCCGTTCTGCTCGATGCCACCGTCGTGCGAGTGATGTTGGTGCCCGCCACCATGGCCCTGCTGGGCGAAAAGAGCTGGTACGCCCCCAAGTGGCTCCAGAAGATCCTTCCGCACGTCAACTTCAGTCACTGATCAGGAGTCACTCATGAACCAGACCATGTCCCCCACCACCTCCTCGGCTGACACGCGTTGGCCGCTCGAACGAGTGCTGTTCGCCATGGCCGGCACGATGTCGCTCGTGAGCGCCCTGCTCGCTGCGATCGTGAGCCCGTGGTTCCTGCTCCTCACGGCATTCGTCGGCGTGAACCAGTGGATGTACGTCATGCTGCGCGGCTGCCCCGCCTCGGTAGTGCTGAAGCGCCTCGGCGTGGCACCGCAATGCAGGTGGTGACCAGCGGACGTCCCAAGGCGTGATGTGGGACCTCGTGTGTTCCCGCTCGCTGTTGGTCAGACCACCATCACCCGGAGGATGCCGGTCCGCTCCTTCGCCACGTTCCAGAGGGCGTTCGCGCACGCACGTTCAGGGCGTCTCAAGCTGATGAGGCCCCACAAGTCAACGTTCTGTTCGTAGGCATTCACCATTTCGGCGCATGTCAGGCGTAGGCCTTGTGGGCGACCGCTGAACCTTGTGTTCGGCGATCATCGAGTACCGCGTTCTTTGGGGGCGGGGGTGGGACTCTCCGATGACTTGGCCTACCGTTCCATCTCGAACAGCTCAGCTACGCCGGCCACCTCGAGCAACCGTCGCACAGGCGATGACGGCCGCACGATCGTTACCTGCCCGCCGTGCGAACACACGTCGTACAGCAGGTGAAGGAGCGCTCGCACAAAGGTCGAGTCGCAGAACTCGACGGTGTCGCATTCGAGGCGGATCTCGGACGGATCGAAGGCGGCGGCCGCCGCGAACAACTCGTCAGCGCGCCGACCCCTGTCGAACTCGCCCTGGAGACTGACGACAACCACCAATGG
>JBDKIV010000005.1:0-6484 GCA_039796935.1 Actinomycetota bacterium
GAGTTCGCCGACCTGCTCTCGGAGGCCTCGGTCACCACATCGTCGACCTCAACCGAGCAACCCGTCACGGTCCCGACCGATCCACCCACCAGCGACCCGGTCTCGCCCACCACCATCGCGCCAACCACGACCGTGCCAGCCACCACCGTGCCGGCCACCACGACCATCCCTCCCGCGACGATCGTCGCGCCACCGAGGGGAGAGCCGCTCGCGCGGCTCGACATTCCGCGCATCGGGATGGAGGGCACGATCATCATCGAAGGCGTCCGACCCTCCGACCTGCGCGACGGCCCCGGACACTTTCCCGAGACCCCGTTGCCAGGCCAGTACGGCAACGCTGCGCTCGCCGGCCACCGAACCACCCATGGCCAGCCCTTCTTCCGCATCGACGAACTGGCGCCCGGTGACGACATCATCGTCACGACCCTCGCAGGCCGATTCACCTACGTCGTCACCGGCACGGTCATCGTCGGGCCGAACGACTACCAACGGGTCATCCCAACGGTCGACGCGACCCGGGCCACCCTGGTACTCACGTCATGTCACCCTCGGTGGAGCACCCGCCAACGCATCGTGGTCTCCGCAGAGATCGACGCCGGTCGATCCGACCTGATCACCGCAGCCGGACCGGCCAAAGCGCCCGACACCACCGGCTCGCTACCGACCGACGACAGCGCGCCGACCACCGCCGAAGCTCCGCCGACGTCCGACGGCAGCGAGCCGACCGTCGACGACCCACCCGCCACGACCAGCGACAGCGCGGCCGTCGACACCACTGGAGCCGGCGACACCGGGTCGGCCGATCAGCGTGACGAGGGGCCCACCGGAGCCGACGTCTTCGGCAGCGGTTGGTTCAGCGACGACGAAGCATTCGTCGCCGAGGCGCTGTGGGGCCTGCTCCTGACGGCGATCTCCCTGGCGAGCTGGCGGATCAGCCGCCGCTTCGGCCGCAACTGGGTCGGAGGACTCGTCGGGTTCGTGCCGTTCCTGATCGTCCTCTACTACTTCTTCGAAGACGTCAATCGACTGCTCCCTGCCAACCTGTGACCCTCGCCGGGCCATCGGTCGCCGAGCGCCAGCCCTGGCGCCCCTCGAAGCCCTCGCCCTAGCGTCCCTCGAATCGAGGCCGGCGCTTGTCGAGGAACGCCCGGCGTCCTTCGTCGGCGTCCTCGCTCGCCCAAGCCGCCGCTCGCGCCACCTCGAACGGATCATCGCCGGACGATGGCACCGCCGTCTCGAGCGCCAACTTGTGCGCACTGATCGTCAGCGGCGCGAGCTCGGCGAGTTGCTCTGCCCACACGAGTGCCTCGGCCGAGCCGCCGAGACGATGGACGCCACCACTGTGGTGCAACTGCTCTGCCGTGTACGTCTGCGCGGCGAGCAGCATTGCACGAGCCACCGCACCACCGAACTCGTGCCCGGCACGGTCGACGGTCCATCGGTCGACCGCCAACCCCAGCCGCGCAGCGGGGATCCCGAACTGACTCGTCGGCGACGCGATGCGCAGATCGCACGCCAGCGCCAGTTGGGTTCCGGCACCGAGCGCCGGCCCGTCGATCGCCGCCATCGTGAGGACCGGCAGCTGGGTGAAACCGCGCAACACTGCCAGCAACGCATCGGTGAACGCTCCGCTCTCGACACCCGTCAGGTCGGCTCCGGCACAGAAGGCGGGCGGAGCTCCGGTGAGGACCACCACGCGTGCACCGCCCTCGCGGGCAAGCTGCTGGGCATCACGCAACTCGAGCAGCGTCGCGTGGTCGACGGCATTTCGCCGCTCCGGTCGATCGATCGTGACGACGACGACGCGATCTCTCCACTCCACACGTACCATGGCGCGACTGTATGTCCGCTTCCTCACCCGTGCCCGAATCCGCTGCAGGTGCTCCTCCTCGGACGATCGACCCCGTCCGGGCACGACGCCAGAAGATCGCCCACTGGACGCTCATCGCCAACCGGATCGGCTACCTGCTCTTCGCGCTCGCGATCGCGCTGTTCGTCATCGCGTTCGCCGTCGGATTCTCGTCGACCATGTCCACCCTCGTCGTCGCCTCGATGGTGGTCGGCTCGATCCTGCTGGCACCAGCGATCGTGCTCGGCTACGCCGTCAAGGCTGCCGAACGCGAGGACCGAGAACGCGGCCTGTGACGTCGACGAGCCATCGTCGATCGGCCACCCGCACCACCATCGTGCGTTGGGTGGCGGAACCCCGGTGCGGGTACTGTTGCGCGATCCTATGAACACCCGCCTGCCAGCTGGCGAACGTCGCGAACAGATCTTGGACGTCGCCGTGCAGGTGTTTGCCCGCAGAGGGTTCCACGGCACATCGATGAACGACGTCGCCGACGCCGCCGGGGTCACCAAACCCGTTCTCTACCAGCACTTCGACTCGAAGCAAGATCTCTACCTGGCACTGATCGACGACGTCGGCCAGAAAATGATCACCGCCATCCAGAAGGCAACAGCGGGCGCTCCGAGCGGCAAGAAGCAGACCGAGCTCGGGTTCCAGGCGTACTTCCGCTGGGTGGCGCAGGACCAGGACGGCTTCCTCCTGCTGTTCGCGACCCAGGCCAACCGCGATGCCACCGCCACCAAGGCCATCCGGGCCATCACCTCCGAAGCGGCATCGGCCATCGCCCCGCTCATCGCGATCGACATCGACCACGAGAAGCAGCGGACCATCGCGCACGGCCTGGTGGGACTCGCCGAAGGCGTGTCGAGACGATTGGTCGAGCGCGGCGACGACTTCGACCCCGACGACCTCGGGCGCCTCGTCGCCAACCTGGCATGGGCGGGACTGCGCGCCATCGGCCCAGAAAGCTGAGCAGCCCAGAGAGCTGAGGCGGCCCGGCCCGCCGAGTTCGGTCAGCTGCGTCGGACCATGCCCCGATAGCTCAGCACGAAGCCGGCGCCCGACAACGCCGTCCCGATCGGCGATGCGGGGTCGAGCGGTTGGCCGTCGACCTTGCGCACCTCGATGCTCCGAGCTCTCGCCTCGGTCACCAACCCGGCGAGTGCCGTTGCCCAGACCGCCGTTGTGGCCGTGGCCGGAAAGGTCACCAGGTGGTGTGATCGACGGTCGAACCAGGCGAGCGGCACACCCTGCCACAGCACGACCAACGCCCCTGCGCTACGGGCGGGCCTACCCGCCGACTCGGGCCACGGCAGCACCGTCCCGTACGGCTGAGCGGGATCGGTCGCAGCGAGCACCAGTGGGGCGGGCACGGCATCAGGATGCAACTCGACATCCACCGCATCACGGACGTTGCGCAGACGATCGACCGCACCGGGCACCGCGAACTGCGCCGCCCCGAGACCTGCGACGAAGTAGCCGCGCCGGGTCTGGCCTCGTTCTTCGAGCACCTTCAGCAGGCCGTACACCCCCGAAAAGCCCCCCACCAACCCCTCGGCGAGCACTGCCTCGCGCGTGACGACCCCGTACCGTTCGAGCATCTGCAACGCTGCGGCGTGGGCCGCTGCCGTCGAACTCGGCACGGGTCGGAGTAGCGGAGCCACCAGGCTCCAACGACCCGCCCCGGTCGGCGGACCGATCCGCGTGAGACGACCTGGCCGCGGCCGACCCCTCGCCGGCGCCCGAGAGGCGCCACCGCCCACCTTCGCCCCGAGCAGCACCGAGCGCAGCGGGGCGAGCGTGTCGTTGGTGACCTCGCCCGCCCAGACGAGGTCCCACAGCGCCGCACCGAGCTCGGCCTCGGTGGCCGACGGCGCAGCAGCTCGCAGCTGTGGCCAGAAGCTCGCTCCGCGCTCGGTCAGCAACGACCGGATCGCGTCGTGCACCGCACCGACGGGGGCATCGGCGGGCTCGATCGCCGGGGCGAGCAGCGGTAGCTGGTCGGCGAAATAGAGCCGCACCCGACCATCGTTCGAACCGATCGCTCCGGCCCCGACCCAGATGATCTCGCCATTCGCACACAGCTCGTCGAGATCGGCCGAGCGGTATCCACGTACCCGAAGCGGGAGCACGTCCGTCTCGATCGAACTCGCCACGAGTGCGGTTCCCTGCACCAGGGCGAGCGCCTCGACCAGCGCCTCGAGACCGCGGCGCTCGCCCGGGATGCCGTGCCACTGCGTGACGAATCGGGCGTAGGCCTCGGGATCGACCGGCTCGACCTCGCGCCGCAGCGCCGCCAGCGAGCGGCGGCGCAGCTGTCGGAGCACGTCGACGTCGCACCATTCGCGACCGGTACCTCCGGGACGGAACTCGCCGCGCACGACCCGGTCCTCGGCCTCGAGCGCGAGCAGCACGCCGGTGATGCGTGGCGCGGGCACGCCGAGACGCCGAACGACGTCGTCACCGACGAACGGGGCATGCGTCCGGGCGTAGCGAGCAACGAGTGACTCGAGCGGGTGCGGCACCGGTTCGGTGAACGCCCTCGGCAGCCCGAGCGGCAGCGAGCAGCCGAGCGCATCGCGGTATCGAGCGGCATCCTCGGCGGCGATGAACCGCTGGTCGCCAGCGACCGAGAGCTCGACGGCCCGCCGGTCGCGTACCAACTCGGCGAGCCATGCCGATGCAGAACCACCATCGCAGCGGAGGTCTGCCTCGGCAGCGGCGAGATCGCCGACCTTGCGAAGCACGTCGTGCAGCTCGTCGGCGCTTCGCGCTCGCCGACCGTCGCTCAGGCCCTGCAGTTCGAGCTCGAGGTCTGCCAACACACCCGGGTCGAGCAACTCCCGCAGTTCCTCGGCCCCCAGCAGGTCGCGCAGCAGGTCACGGTCGAGTGCCAAGGCAGCCGCCCGACGCTCGGCGAGCGGTGCGTCCCCCTCGTACATGTACGCCGCGATCCAGTTGAACAGCAGACTCTGGGCGAAGGGCGAGGCCTTCGGGGTGTCGACCGTGACCACCCGCACGGCCCGGCTGCGCAGCTGGGTGAGCACCTCACGCAAGGCGGGTAGATCGAACACGTCCTGGACACACTCTCGAGACGTCTCGAGCAAGATCGGGAACGTCGGATACTTCGCCGCCACGGCGAGCAGGTCGGCGGCACGCTGTCGCTGCTGCCACAGCGGTGTTCGCCGATCGGGCCGACGCCGAGGCAAGAGCAGGGCCCGGGCGGCACACTCCCGGAACCGGGCCGAGAACAACGACGTCTGCGGTAGCGACGACAGCACGAGCTCGTCGATGTCGTCGGGGTCGACGAGCAACTCGTCGACCGGGAGCTCGTCGGCGGCCTCGGGAAGTCGAAGCACGATGCCGTCGTCACCCCACATGGTCTCGACCGGCATGTCGAAGCGGTCCATCAGCCGCCGTTCGATCGCCATGGCCCACGGCGCATGCACCGGCGATCCGAAGGGGCTGAGGATGCAGACTCGCCAGTCGCCGATCTCGTCACGGAACCGTTCGATCACCACCGTTCGGTCGTCGGGCACCGTGCCGGTCGCCTCGGCCTGCTCTGCCAGGTAGCGGACCACGTTGCCGGCGGCGAACCGGTCGAGCGCGTAGTCGCTCATCAGACGTTCGGTGGCGGCCTCGTCGTCGAGCGCACGCATCTCTCGCTGAAACACCCCGAGCGCGCGGCCGAGCTCGAGCGGGCGGCCCGGCCGGTCACCGTGCCAGAACGGCATCTTGCCGGGCTGCCCCGGGGCAGGCGTGACCGTCACCCGTTCGAAGGTGATGTCCTCGATCCGCCACGTCGACGCACCGAGCAGGAAGGTCTCGCCCGGACGGCTCTCGTAGACCATCTCCTCGTCGAGTTCGCCGACACGAGTGCCATCGGGCAGGAACACGCCGAACAGCCCCCGATCGGGGATCGTGCCGCCACTCGTGACCGCCAGCCGACGGGCGCCGTCGCGTGCGCGCAGCGTGTCATTGACCCGATCCCACACCAGGCGGGGCCGCAGTTCGCTGAACTCCTCACTCGGATACCGGCCACTGAGCAGATCGAGCACGTTGGCGAGCAACTCATCACTGATGTCGTGGAAGCACGCGCAGCGCCGAACGAGCGAGGCCACAGCCGACACCGTCAGATCGCCCGAGATGGCGACGTGCGCCACGATGTGCTGCGCGAGCACGTCGAGAGGGTTGCGGAGGAATCGCGTGCTCTCGATCTGCCCATCGATCATCCGGCGGGTCACCACCGCCGCCTCGAGCAGGTCGCCACGATGTTTCGGGTACAGGGTGCCCTTGCTCGGTTCGCCCACCGAATGACCTGCGCGTCCGATTCGCTGGAGGCCACGACTCACGGCGCCGGGAGACTCGACCTGGATGACCAGGTCGACCGCACCCATGTCGATCCCGAGTTCGAGGCTCGATGTCGCCACGATGCCGCGGAGCACCCCGCGCTTCAGCTCGTCCTCGATGACCACGCGTTGCTCTCGAGCCAGCGAGCCATGATGCGCGCGGACCAGCTCGGGCCGGCGCTCGCCGTCTGCCGACGGACCGAGCTGCTCGTCATGGAGTTCGTTGAGCTTGGCCGCCAGTCGCTCGGCCTGCCGGCGGGCGTTGGTGAAGATGATCGTACTGCGG
>JBDKIV010000006.1:0-3110 GCA_039796935.1 Actinomycetota bacterium
CGCGCCGCTGCGACGCAGGCTCGGAGGTCGTCGACGAAGTCGTCGATCCTGCCGTCGTGAATGGCGTTGACGGTGCAGTGCAGCGACGGGGGAGGGCTCTGGCGATCGACGTACCAGCCCCGCCGCCACAGTCCGTCGGCGACGGCCATCACGTCGATGTCGCTCGTGCGGGACGCCCCGAACGCCAACAACGTCGAGTCCGGCCATGCGCGCAGTTCCAACTCCGGTGTGCTCGAGATCGCCTCGGCCAGTTGGAGACATGCTCGTCGTGCCGTCGCCGTCACCCGCTCGTACCCCTCGTTGCCGAGGTGATGCATGACGGCCCAGGCCGCTGCGATCGAACCGCCGCTCTTGGTGCCGAGAACTCCTGACGATCCGTACACGCCTCCGAGCCAGTTGTCGGTGACGAACGTCTGATCGGCACGACGTTGCGAATCTCGGTGGATGATCACCCCGGCCCCTTTGGCGGTGTACCCGTACTTGTGCAGATCGACCGAGATGCTGGTCACTCCCGGAACCTCGAAATTCCACGGCGGCACCTGCTCGCCCAGACGCTCGAGGTAGTGGAGTGTGACGCCACCCATGCAGGCATCGACATGGCAGTTGATGTCTCGCTCGGCGGCGAGGGCTGCGATCTCCGCGACCGGGTCGATCACCCCCTGCGGATACTGGGGTGCCGAGCCGACGACGAGCACGGTCCGGTCGTCGATCGCAGCGGCAAGAGCTTCCACATCGGCGCGAAAGTCGTCGCCGACCTGCACCCGTCGACTCTCGACGTCGAAGTACTGGCAGCCCTTTTCGAACGCAGCATGGGCGCTCGCGGGCAGGACCGCATTCGGTCGATCAATTCCCATTCGGCGCCCGCGCTCGCGTGCCGCCTTCACGGCGAGCACGAGGCTCTCGGTGCCTCCGCTGGTCATGAAGCCCGCAGCACCTGCCGGCGCGGCCAGCCAGTCGGCGACGGCCGAGACCACCTCGCGCTGCATCACGCGCAGGCTGGGGAACGCATCGGTGTTGAGCGCGTTCTCGCCGCTGAAGCGTGCGTAGGCCTCCTCGGCCAGGCGGAGCACGTCGGGACCTGCGCTGTAGGCAAGGCTGAACGCGCGTCCCTGTCGCCAGTCGACGTCGTCGACACGCATGCGTTCCATGCGTTCGAAGATCTCGTCGGGAGTCGTACCGAAGTCGGGGAGTGCCATGGACCGGAAGCGTACGCTCTCAGGCGTGCCGCTGATCTTTGCCGTGGTCTCCGCCGTGCTGTTCGGTTCGTCGGACTTCTGCGCCGCCCGAGCCGCGACGTCGACGCCTGCAGTGACCGTCACGCGCTCGGCGGTTCTCGTGTCGATGGTGCTCTCGCCCGTACTGCTGGTGGTCGACTGGCGGTGGATCTGGCGTGACGTCACGCTCGGGCTCGTCTCGGGGCTGACGATGACCCTCGGTCTGCTCTTGCTCTACCGGGGCTACGCAGTTGCGCGGATGGGCATCGTCGCCCCGATGTCATCGGTGCTCTTGGCGGCGGTGCCGGTCGTGATCGACCTGGCGCGCGGCGATGCTCCGTCGGCTCTCGGTCTTGTCGGCATGGGCATCGGTCTGGCGGCCCTCGTCCTCACGTCGTACACACCCGGAGGGAGAGGGAGTGTGCGCCTCGGTGCGGTCTTGGGCGTTGCGTCGGGCCTGCTGTTCGGCACGGCGTTCACGTTGATGGGCGAGGTCTCGAAGGAGTCAGGACTCGTGCCGGTGCTGTGCCAACGCTTGGTCGGCTTTGCGCTCTTGATGGCGATGGCCGCAGTGATACCCGCCCCATTCCTCGCCCGCGGAGCCCGGGCCCGCGGTTACGTGCTGGCCGCAGGCACCTTGGCGATCGCTGCTATTGCATCGCTCCAGATCGCGTTCCAACAGGGATCGTCAGGGCCGGTCGCGGTGGCGGCGTCGCAATTCGCCACGGTGGCGGTGGTGCTTGCGGTGCTGTTCGGCGGCGAGCGGATGCGCTGGTGGCAGGCGAGTGGAGTGGCGGCGACCGCAGTCGGGGTGTCGCTCATGGCGCTCGGGGGATGAGCGGCCGTGCGCCCTACCGTCCGAGCGGTTAGCGTCGGGTCCCATGACCGATCGCAGCAAACCCAGCATCACGATCCCGGCGGGCGAGCCTCCCGCTGACCTGCTCGTCGAGGACGAGATCGTCGGTGATGGCGACGAAGCGACGATCGGCAAGCGGGTGATCGTCCACTACGCCGGGGTTGCGTGGAGCACCGGTGCGGAGTTCGACGCCAGTTGGAACCGTGGCTCGACGTTCGACTTCCGCCTCGGTGCGCGCGAGGTCATCGAGGGCTGGGACCGTGGTGTCGCCGGTATGCGCGTGGGTGGACGCCGCCGTCTCACGATTCCTGCGCACCTCGGCTACGGCAACCGGGGCGTCGGCCCCATCAAGGGCGGCGAGACACTCGTGTTCGTGGTCGACCTCGTCGGCGTCAAGTAGTCGCCGCTGACCGAGAGCCCGGGTCGCGCGGAGCCGACCTGTACCCGGTCGTGTGCGTCCCGGTTCACCGGCAGACCGGGAGGGTTTCGAACCGGTACAGGGAGCCGTTCGCGTCGAGCCATTGGTCGAACGCCTTCACGGTGTTGGCCCGATCACCGCCGCCGTCGTGGAACGTCGTGATGACGGGGTCGGGCGTCGACGGGATCCGGTCGAGCACCAGCATCATCGCGGCGACCGGCACCTGCGGAGTCGTGTAGTCACCCCCGTCGAGGTTCGGACTTGCGCTGTTGAACATGGTCATTCCGAGTGCACGCGCGATCGCGTCGACCTCATCGTTGGTCCGTCCCATCGGTGGCCGTGCACATGCCGGCGCCCGTCCGGTGGCATCGAGGATGGCAGCAGAGGTGGCGGCCAGTTGAGCTCGTGCATCGGTCGAGCCACTTGTCAGATCCCGGTGGTTCTCCGTGTGGTTGCCGATGGCATGCCCGCGTTGGTGAACCGCCTGGACGACCTCGGGGTACCGCCTGATCTCTTGGCCGACCATGAAGAACGTGGCCTTCACCCCGTGAGCCTGCAGGACCTCGAGGAGCGCCAGCGTGTACGGGCTGGGCCCGTCGTCGAAGGTGAGATGGACCACCCG
>JBDKIV010000007.1:0-4259 GCA_039796935.1 Actinomycetota bacterium
CGGCCAGATCCGCCGCATCGTGCTGCGCAACGCCTTCATCCCCATTGCCACGAGCCTCGGTCTGGTGTTCGGGTTCCTGTTCGGTGGCACGATCCTCGTCGAGGTCACCTTCGCCCTCCCCGGCATCGGAGGTCTGTTGGCGAGTTCGGTGACGTTCAAGGACATCCCCGTCGTGCAGGCCATCACCCTGCTGAGCGCGCTCGTCATCGCCCTCAGCGCCCTGGCGGTCGACGTGCTCTACTGGCTGATCGACCCGCGTGTTCGCGCGAGGAGTCGACGGTGAGCGCCGCCGCATCTGCTGACGCGTCGACCGGATCGGGATCGGCGCCGGTCTCGGCGACGGGATCGGCCCGGCGACGGGTGCCGGTGACGTTGTTGGTCAGCGCCGTCCCGCTGGCGGTCATCACCGTGTTCGTCCTGTTCGCCGGCCTCCTCGCCCCCGACGCCACCGAGCAGGACGTGCTGACCGGCGTGGTCGGCCCCGGCGAAGCAGGCCATCTGTTCGGCACCGACCAGTTGGGTCGCGACATCGCGCAACTCGCCATCGCCGGTGCCCGCTCGGCCGTGGTCGGCCCGATCGTGGTGGCGCTCGGCTCGATGCTCATCGGGGTCGTCCTCGGCACCCTGGCCGGCTACGTCGGGGGCGGGCTCGACCTGCTGCTGTCGAAGTACGCCGACCTGCTGCTCGCCCTGCCGAGCACGTTGGTGGCCCTCGTCGTCGCCGGTCTCGTCGACGGCGGCTACTGGGTGACGGTGCTCGTGTTGGTGGTGCTGTTCTCTCCCACCGACATCCGCATGGTGCGCGGGGCGGTCATCTCGCAGTCGACTCGCCCGTACATCGAGTCGGCGCGGGTGCTCGGGCTGGGGCGGATGCGGATCATGTTCCGTCACATCCTCCCCAACATCGCGCCCGTCGCGCTCACCACCATGCTGCTCAACGTCGCCTTCGCCCTGGTGGCGATGTCGGCGCTGTCGTTCCTCGGTCTCGGCGTCGGCCCGGGCGTGCCCGACTGGGGCCGCCAACTCAGCGACGGCCGCGACCTCCTCACGCAGAACTGGGGCGCGGTGATGGTGCCGGGCGTGCTCATCATCGTCACGGCCACATGCATCAACCTGCTGGGCGACTGGCTGCAAGAACGCGCCGAACGGCAGGCGGTGCAGCGATGAGCGTGCTCGAGGTGCGTGGGCTGACGGTCACCGGCCCGGCCGGAGTGATCGTCAGTGGCGTCGACCTGCACCTCGAGGCCGGTGCCACCGTGGCCATCGTGGGCGAGAGCGGATCGGGCAAGTCGATGACCGCCAAGGCGATCACGGGCCTGCTGCCCCGCGGTGTCACCGCCACCGGTTCGGTCCGCTTCGGCGACACCGAGGTGCAACTCGACCAGGGCCCGGGCCCGTTCGATGCACTGCGCGGCACCCGCATCAGCCTGCTGCTGCAGAACCCGTTCACCAGTCTCAGTCCGGTGCACCGCTGCGGCGACCAGATCGCCGCCACCTTGGCCGGTCGCCCACCGGCCACCCACCCCGAGGTGTTGCGCCGTCTCGACGAGGTCGACCTCCCTGCCCGCGTGGCGACGCAGCATCCGTTCGAGCTGTCGGGCGGGATGCGCCAGCGCGTCGCCCTCGCCGCCAGTCTGGCCAGCGACCCGCAGGTGCTGATCGGCGACGAACCGACCACGGCGCTCGATGTGACCACCCAGCGCGACGTACTCGACCTGCTGGCGCGCATCCAGCACGAACGAACCATGGCGCTCCTGCTGATCACCCATGATCTCGGTGTGGCGCGCGAACGCGCCGACCGGATCATCGTGATGTACGCGGGCCGCTTCGTCGAGGAGGGTCCCGGCGGCGAGGTGTTCACCACCCCGAGCCATCCGTACACGGCCGGGCTGCGCGACAGCGAGCCGCCGCTCGAGGTGCGCCTCGAACGTCTCGCCGCGATCCCCGGGTCGGTGCCCCACGCCGGTGAGGTGCCGCCCGGCTGTGCGTTCGCCCCGCGCTGTCACCTGGCCACCGATGACTGCCGCAGTGCGGTGCCCGTACTCGCGCCCACGCGTACATCGACGGGCGCTTCGACGAACGACGGTGACGTGTCGCGTCGCGTGGCCTGCATCCACCCGCTGGGGGCCGACGACGCATCGGGGGTGACCCGGGTCGCCGCCGAGGGCGGCGCAGACGGCGATGCAGGTGGTGCCGCACGGCCAGGGCGGCTGCTCGAGGTGCGCGGCCTCACCCGCCGCTTCCGTCCCGAACAGCCGCCTGCGCTCGACGGCGTGTCGATCGAGTTGGGCGCCGGCGAGGCGGTCGGTGTGGTCGGCGAGAGCGGATCGGGCAAGACGACCCTCGCCCGGTGCCTCGTCGGCCTCGAACGCGCAGACAGCGGGGAGGTGTGCTGGCATGTCGACGGCGCCGGCAGCACGGTGGGTGGCGCCGCCGCCCGAGGTGGTCACGTCGCCCAGCGCGCCCAGATCGTGTTCCAGGATCCCGCATCGGCGCTCAACCCGCGGATGACCGTCGGCACCGCCCTCGCCGAGGCCCTGCGCGCCGGGGGACGGCCGCGCAGCGAGGTGGCAGAGCTGCTCGGCCTGGTCGGTCTACCAACCGAGTACGCCGCCCGCCGCCCAGCAGCGCTGTCGGGCGGCGAGCAGCAGCGCGTCGCCATCGCCCGGGCGCTGGCACCGCGCCCTCAGCTGCTGATCTGCGACGAGCCGGTCAGTTCGCTCGACGTGTCGGTGCAGGCACAGATCCTCAACCTGCTCAACACACTGCGAGAACGCCTCGGCTTGGCGTTGCTGTTCATCACCCACGATCTGGCCGTCGTCCGCCAGGTCGTGACACGTGTGTACGTGATGCAGAATGGCGAGGTGGTGGAAGCGGGAGCGATGGATGCGTTGGTGGCTGCGCCGGCGCACGACTACACCCGCCGACTGTTCGCATCGGTGCCCGGACGATGACCACGTTGCGCCCCGTTCGCGACGACGACCGCCACGAGCACGGGTCGGGTGTGGGTGTCGACCCAGAGGTGGCGGTGCGTGACGCAGTGGCGGCAAACATGCGTCGCGCCCGCATGGCACGCGGCCTGAGCCTGCGCGAACTGGCCGCCCAGACCGGCCTCAGCACATCACTGCTGTCGCAGATCGAGCGGGCGGTCGCCAACCCCACCCTCGCTGCGCTCACGCGCATCGCACAGGTGCTCGACCTCACCTTCGTCGAGCTCACCCGGATGATGCTGCTCGAGCCAGAGATCGTGCGTGCGGCCGACTCCGCGGTGCTCGACGGCCCGAGCGCACGAATGCTGTTCGTGATGAACGAGCGGAGGCGGTTCGACGTGTCGGAGGGCCAGCTGCCACCGCACACCACCGGGGTGTTCAGCGACCATGGGGCTGGCTCGATCGAGCACGGGTACGTGGTGGCGGGGCGAGTGTTGCTCACCATCGGCAGCGCCGTGTACGAGCTCGGCCGTGGCGACACCGTTCGGTTCGGATCGGGCGTGCCTCACGCCTACAGCACCACCGACGACGCGGCGACCCTGCTGACCGTGGTGGTCTATGCCGATGAGTGACCTGGCACAACCCGATGTGGCGCCCGACGAGACCGCCAGATTGCTCGCTCTGCGCTGGCCGGTGCACGCCAGCCTGTCGCCCGACGGCGAACGGCTGCTGCTGACCACCACCGAGATCGAGCCGGGTGCCGACCACGAGACGTTGCGTCTGAGCGTGGTGCGGATCTCCGACGGCGCCGAAACCGAAGTGCCCGCTGCGAGCGATGGCGGTGGCGATGGCGGCAGCACCAGCCACTCGGCCGTGTGGGCCCCCGACGGGCGGGGTGTGGCCTGGTGCGTCGAGTTCGACGACGGCACCTCGGCGGTGATGGTGGCCGATGCCGTCGACGGCACCGCGCGCCTCCTCGAGGCGAGCCGGGGCGTCGCCGGGCCGGCCGTGTGGTCACCCGACGGCAGCCGCCTGGCGATCACCGCACGCCCGGGTACCGCCGTCGATCGCTCTCGGCCGTACCGCTGGACACGCCCGATCGCTGCATTCGACGGTCTCGGCCCACTCGACGACCCGCCGCAGGTTCGGGTGATCGAGGTCGCGACGGACGAGGGGCGTTGGCTCACCGCCGACGGGTGGCGATGGTCGATGCCGCGCTGGTCACCCGACGGCGATCGGTTGTGCGCGGTGGCCGGCATCGATCCGACCGGGCGCCAGGCGGGCCAGCACGTCCACCTGCTCGACGCCGATCCCGCCGACCCCGCCGAT
>JBDKIV010000008.1:0-7008 GCA_039796935.1 Actinomycetota bacterium
CGCTCTAGTATCGGTTCGCTTCCAATACGGCGCGCCCCCGTGGGTCGCGCCCCGAACCAACCGGGGACACGCAGGTGCTAGCAACCATCCTCGCCGCCGAAGGCGGCTACCAAGATTTCCAACTGAGAGGTGGCGAGTGGGCCGTCCTCTGGTTGTCGACGGCAGCGGCACTGATCGCGATCGCCGTGGGCTTCTATCTCGTCAAGGCCGTCATGGCCGCCGACGCGGGGAGTGCCAAGATGCAGCAGATCGCGGGCGCCATCCAGGAAGGTGCGTGGGCCTACCTCAAGCGGCAGTTCAAGACGATCGCCGTCATCCTCATCCCGCTGGCGACCATCGTGTTCGTCACGTCCACGGCGATCCTGAAGCCCGATGACACCGAAGCGCTCAGCTTCGCCCAGGCCGGCATCTTCCGGACCCTGGCGTTCGTCCTCGGATGTCTCGCCTCGGGCCTCACCGGATACATCGGCATGACGCTCGCGACGCGCGGCAACGTCCGCACGGCCGCTGCGGCGTTGAGCAACTCGATGCCGAAGGCCCTCACGGTCGCCTTCCGCACCGGTGGTGTGGCGGGCATGTTCACCGTCGGCCTCGGCCTGCTCGGCGCAACACTGATCATCATGGCGTTCCAGAACACGAGCTCGGTCATCCTGGTCGGGTTCGGGTTCGGTGGCTCGCTCCTCGCGCTGTTCCTGCGCGTCGGCGGCGGCATCTTCACCAAGGCAGCCGACGTCGGCGCCGACCTGGTGGGCAAGGTCGAGGCGGGCATTCCCGAAGACGATCCCCGCAACCCTGCCACGATCGCCGACAACGTGGGCGACAACGTCGGCGACTGCGCCGGCATGGCCGCCGACCTGTTCGAGAGCTACGAGGTGACCCTCGTCGCATCGATCATCCTCGGCGTCGCCGCCTTCAACTCGATCGGTCTCAACCCTGCCATGGGTCTGGTGTTCCCGCTCGCTGCCCGCGCCATCGGCGTCGTCGCATCGATCGCCGGCGTGTTCGCCGTGAAGGCCAAAGAGGGCGAGACCAATGCCCTCAAGCCGATCAACAAGGGCTTCCTGGTCGCCGGCGTCCTCACCCTCGTCGGCACGTTGATCGTGGCGCTCGTCTACGTGGGCAACGATGCCGGCACCGCCGGCGAAGGCGTCGACCAGATGTCGGGTGCCGGATGGCGCGTGTTCGGCGCCGTCGCCATCGGTCTGGTGCTGGCGCAGCTCGTGAGCCGCCTCACCGAGTACTACACGGGAACCCACTACACCCCGGTGAAGGAGATCGCAGAGTCCGCCGAGACCGGGCCGGCAACCGTGGTGCTGTCGGGAACGTCGAGCGGTCTCGAGAGCTCGGTGTACGCCGTGATCGCCATCGCGATCGCCCTCGGCGTGGCGCTCGCCCTCGGCGGCGGCAACCTCACGTTCTCGTTCTACCTCGTCGCCCTGACCGGCATGGGCATGCTCGCAACCACCGGCGTCATCGTGTCGGAAGACACCTTCGGCCCCGTCAGCGACAACGCAGCCGGCATCGCCGAGATGAGCGGCGAGTTCCACGGCGAGCCCGAGCGGATCATGGTGAGCCTCGACGCCGTCGGCAACACCACCAAGGCCGTCACGAAGGGCTTCGCGATCGGCTCGGCCGTCATCGCGGCCGTGGCGCTGTTCGCCTCGTTCATCGAGATCGCCGGCGCCGAGCTGTCGTTCGAGAACGCCGCCAACCTCGCCGACGGCGTGTTCAAGGTACCCGAGCTGGCCATCAACGTCGCCGACCCGAAGGTCTTCATCGGCCTGCTCATCGGCGGTGCCGTGCCGTTCCTGTTCTCGGCGCTCGCCATCCGCGCCGTGGGTCGTACCGCCGGTGTCGTCGTCCAGGAAGTCCGCAAGCAGTTCGCCGACGGCAAGATCATGCGTGGCGAGAAGGACCCCGACTACGCGCCGGTCATCGACATCTGCACCGCAGCATCGCTGCGCGAGCTGACCACGCCGGCGCTGCTGGCCGTGTTGGCTCCGGTGGTGGTGGGCTTCGGCATCGACTGGAAGGCCCTCGGGGCGTTCCTGGCCGCCGTCATCCTGGTCGGCCAGCTGATGGCGAACTACCTCAGCAACGCCGGTGGCGCGTGGGACAACGCCAAGAAGTACATCGAAGACGGTCACCACGGCGGCAAGGGGAGCGACGCCCACAAGGCGGCCGTCATCGGTGACACGGTCGGCGATCCCTTCAAGGACACCGCTGGTCCGGCGCTCAACCCGCTGATCAAGGTGATGAACCTGGTGAGCCTCCTGGTGCTCCCGGCCATCATCTCGCTGCAGGACAACGACGGTGCTCGCTACGCGATCGCCGCTGCTGCACTCGTGGTGCTCATCGGCGCGGTGATCTTCTCGAGCCGCAAGCAGAAGTCGATCATGGCGGCCTGACCGTCCCACGACGACGTCGTCACGAAGGCCCGGGCATCTCGCCCGGGCCTTCGTCGTTGTCGCACACGCACCGCATGGTTCCGCCAGGCCGTCCGGGCAGGGCTGCTCGGGAACCGGCCCGGCGGCGGCGGCGTCGAATCCGCATGTCGCGTTCCGATCGCACTCCTGTCGGCCCCACCGCACCGGGCAGGGCACAGCCACGGCGTGTCGGTCGTCGCCTGATCGCGGTCGTGTTCGCGGGGACACTGATCGCATCGTGCGCAGCGGATGACGAGTCGACGGCGAGTCCCCTCGTCGAGGCCCCGGCCGCGATCGGCGAGGATGCCCCCGAGGGGGCCGATTCGATCACCGCCGAACAGCTCGCCTCGACCGCCCAGCGAAACGAGATCGTCGAGGCGAACGTCGTCCTCGCAGTCACCGATGTCGCCGCCGCCAGCACCGCGGTGACCGACCTTGCGATCGCCAACGGGGGCGAGGTGCGTCGGGCCGAGGTCCGCTTCGACGTCGACGGATCAGGGAACGGCTCGGGGAACGCCTACGTCGTGCTCGGAATCCCGCCCACCTCCCTCGATGCGGTGATCGACGAACTGACGGCGTTCGGATCACTCGTGACCCGAACGCAGCAGACCGAGGACGTCACCGATCAGGTGGTCGATCTCGAGTCGCGCATCACGAGCGCCCGACGCAGTATCGGACGGGTACAGGATCTGCTCGACGAGGCGAACGACCTCGACGACGTCGTGCTCCTCGAGCGCGAGCTGACCGCTCGACAGACCGACCTCGAGTCGCTCCTCGCCACGCAGTCCGTCCTCGCCGCACGGACCGAGTTGGCCACGCTCTCCGTCGAGATCCGAGCGGTGGCGCAGCCCGACGACGGCATTGCGGACGCGCTGGGCACCGGTGGCCGAGCGTTCGTCAGGGCGCTCGAAGCGCTCGTCGTCACGCTCGCCTATCTGGCACCGTTCCTGGCGCTCGCCTCGCTGATCGTCGGGGCCGTCTGGGTCAGTCGGCGCCGGGCGCGACGAAATCGATCAGTTGCTCGACCGACCCCACCAACTCCGCCTCGAGGTCCTTGAACGATGTCACCCGAGCGCGCAGGTTGGGCCAGAAACGCGCAGGGTCGGCACCGATGGCTGCACAGATCCCTTCCTTCCATGGAACACCCCGCGGGATGACCGGCCAGGCATCGAGACCGATCACGCGAGGCCGAACCCCCTGCCAGACGTCGACGAAGGGGTGGCCCGTCACCAGGACGTCGCGGTTCGCGCGCATCACCTCGGCCGCGAGTCGAGACTCCTTCGAACCGTCGACGAGGTGATCGACGAGCACCCCGAGACGGCGCGTCGGCGCCGGTCCGAACGCTGCGACCGCCTCGACCAGGTGGTCGATCCCGTGCATCGGCTCGACCACGATGCCGAGCTCTCGAAGGTCGTCACCCCACACACGCTCGAGCAGTTCGGCGTCGTGGGTTCCTTCCACCCAGATCCGGCTGGCGCGTGCCACCTGCGCGACCGTGGGCCGAGCGGAGGTGACCGAACCGCTCGCCGTGATCCGGGTGGTGGCCGCCAGCGCAGCCGCGTTGGTCTCGGGACGCACGAGCGTGACCGGTCGGCCCTCGACCAGGAACCCGCCCGGCTTGTACCGGAAGTGCCGGTGGACGCCACTGCGGTCGCGCAGCGTCACCGCTTCGACGGTGATCGTGACCACATCGCCGCAGAACCCCGTGGCCCGGTCCTCGACCACCATCCCACTCCGTACCGCGACCTCGGGATAGCGGGGGGCCTTCCTCTGCCGTTCGAACTCGTCGAGGATGTCGCGTGTCATCGCGTGACCCACCAGCGCGACCCGCGAGTGGGCGACGTCGCGACCACCTGATCGACCAGGATCCCGTCGGTGCGTCGGTACGGGGCGCGTAGACCACGGCGGGCAACGGAATCATCGGAGGGCATGGCGACCGATGTTGGCAGGTACGGAGCCCCCCACACGTGCACCCGCTCTGCCGGGCCGACGAACTCGACGAAGCCCTCGGGGAGTTCGATCCGGACGTCGGCCTCACCCCACTGTCGGTACCCGTCACGGCCGCGCATGCCGAAACCATGACCGTCACCGGGGAGCAGTTCCTCGGGGGGAGCGGACGCGTACCACTCGACATCGAACGTGCACGGGGTCAGGGTCCCGTGCGCTCGCCGCCACGCTTCGGCGGGATCGTCGAGCAGCACCCCGTGTGCCTCGTTGCCGAGGCTCCACTGCCCGAAGGCGACGTCGCACTCGTGTCCGGCCCACATCTCGGGTGGCTTGATCTCGAGGCCGGATCGCAATCCGGTGCCGTCGAGTTCCTCGACGTACAGGTAGGGCTGACCGACGCGGACGAGACCCGCCCAGTAGTCGAAGCGTCCACCGCGCAGCTCGAGCCCGACGTACACGCCCACCATGGCGCCGGTTGCCGTGTCGAGAGCCGAGGCCCACCACCACCAGGCTTCGACCGCAGCGTCCGGGTGACGTCGCTCGTCATCTCGGTTCCAGCGGCTCGAACTCGCCCGATCCGGCTCCATGGTGGGGCAGGCTAGACAGAATCGGGCAGACTGGGGCCGTGGTCCGCTATCTGAGTCTCGAATGGATCGATGCCCTCACCGCCGAGGTGGCCCGAGACCCGTCGCTCGACAGCGCAGCCTCCTCGATCGACATCGGCATCACCCAGGTGGTCGAGGGCGGCCCGGAGGGCACGGTCGTCTATCACCTCCAGGTCGAGGGCGGCAGCGCCCGCTTCGGTCCGGGTCCTGCCTGGCCCGAGGACATCCGCATCGAGCAGACCTGGGAGACGGCGGTCGGTGTCGCCACCGGATCGATGCAGGCGCACGATGCCTTCCTCGGTGGCCACATCCGTCTCGACGGCGATCAGCAGAAGCTGATGGCTGCGCAGGACGTGTTCCGTGCGCTCGACGCCGTGTTCTCGACCGTCCGCGAGCACACCGACTACCGGTAATGCCCGAGCTGCCCGAGCTCGAGGCGCATGCCGAACGACTCGATCGGCAGTTCGCCGGTGCCGTGCTCGACCAGTTCGTCCCGCTGCGCTTCACGGTGCTCAAGACGGCGCGACCTGCACCGAACGACGCCGCCGGCACACCGCTGCGCTCGGTGACCCGACGCGGCAAGTACCTCCTCGTACGGTTCGACGCGGTGACCTTGGTGATCCACCTCATGCAGGGCGGACGGCTGCTGGTCGACACCAAGCAGTCGGCCAAGCCTCGCAACGGCCAAGCGCGTCTGACGTTCCGCCCACGCGACGGTCACCCGGTTCCGGCGCTCTTGCTCACCGAGGCCGGCACCGAGCGGCGGGCCGGCGTGTGGTGCGTCAGCGGCGACCCGCTCGAGCAGGTGCCGCTCGAGCGTCTGGGGCCGGACGCACTCGACGTGAGCGCCGAGGATCTCGCCACCGACTTCGCCACGCACAACATGCGGATCCACGGGTATCTCCGCGACCAGGCCCGCATCGCCGGGCTCGGGCGGCTCCTCGCCAACGAGGTGTGTCACCGGGCCAGGGTCTCGCCGTTCGCCATGACGGCAGCGATGGGTCACGAGGGGGTCGAGCGTGTCCGTCTCGCCATCCACGAGTGTGTCGACGAGGCGCTCGCCGTCGAACGCACCCGGGACGACATGAGCTCGTCCGCCGATCGACCTGCGGTCGTCCACGGTCGCGTCGGCCACGCGTGCCCCGACTGTGGCGACACCATTCGCTCGGTGAGCTACAGCTCGTACACCGTTGCCTATTGCCCCACCTGTCAGACCGACGGACGGGTCCTCGCCGACAACACCACCTCGAGATTTCTGAGGTGATCACGGCGCGCTGAGCAGCTCCCACAGGTGGGACTCGAGAAGGGAGTCCCGAGCAGCCGAGGAGCCAGCGCAGCACAGCGAACCTCACGTGGACGACAGCGCTGCGGCTCGGATGGTGACGGCGCTCAGGCGACCTGAATGGCGTCCTTGAGCTTGGCAGGGACCTTCTCGGGGAACGAGACGACCAAGTGCCGGCCGAGGGCTTCAGCGACGCGGGCGAGGGTGTCGAGACGATTCCTGGCGCCGCCGCCTTCCTCGAGGCGCGAGATCGCCGACTGGGTGGTGCCCATACGCTCGGCAAGCTCGCGTTGGCTGAGCCCTGCCCCGGTGCGCAAGTCGTAGATCAGCTGACCGAGTGCGAGGTCGTGCTCGACCTCGGCGCGCACCTCGCTGCTCGGTGCCCGGCGCTTGTCCTTGGTCTCGTCCCAGCGGGAGTAGTTGGCCATCGTGGTCTCCTTCGCGGATTGGTCCGGGCGCAGTCCTCGGCGGCCCTGCGGGCCCGGGCGATCTCGGTGCGCTCGTTCTTGCGTTGCTTGCGGAACGTGGTGGGCAGCACGATCCGTCCGTCCTTGGTGAACCGGTACGTGATCCGTCGAGCAGTCGGGCCGAGCGTGAACCGCAACTCGAACAGGCCCTCACCGAGACCTCTCGAGATGACCGTCCTGTCGACGGGTACGCTCCCGCTCATGCCGATCCACCTTCGCGCCGAGCCGTCCGACTACGCACCTGCCGTCCTGGTCCCCGGCGATCCGAAGCGAGCGGCGTA
>JBDKIV010000009.1:0-4920 GCA_039796935.1 Actinomycetota bacterium
CCGGTGTCGGGCAGGAGCGGCGACCCCGATGGCGTGCGCTTTCCGACCACCTGCGGCTGCGAGGAGTGTCCGTACAGCGACTCCTTGACGAGACCCTCGAGCGTGGGATGCTTGTCCTCGACGACGATGATCTCCATCAGCCCGTCGGCGAACTCGCGAACCAGGTCACGGTCGAGCGGCACCGGCATGGCGAGCTTCAGCAGGCGAACGCCGGCCGCCCGAAGGTCGTCGTCGCCGGTCAGGCCGAGGCTGCGCAGCGCCTCGACCGTTTCTCGATACGTGCTCCCCGCGGCGGCGATCCCGACCCAGTCCTGTGGGCCTCGCACCGAGATGGCATTGAGTCGGTTGACGACCCCGTACCGGGCGGCGAGCTCCATCCGCACGTGGCGCATCTCGCGTTCGAGTTCGAGGGAGTTCGGTGTGAGCAGCCGGCCGTCGGGCCGGGGCGTGAACAACCGGCCGTCGACGTCCATGGTGGGGATGACGGGGACGATGCGCTCGGGGTGGAGCTCGACGGTTCCGGTGCCGTCTGCGACGGCCTCGATCACCTTGATGGCCGACCACATCCCCGACGCCCTCGACATGGCGATCGCGTGACGGCCCAGGTCGACGGCCTCTTGGACGTCGCCCGGGAACAGCACGGGCAGGTGCAGGCCGAGCAGTGTCGCATCGCTCGACGACGGCAGCGTCGAACTCTTGGCGCTCGGGTCGTCACCCACCAGGGCCACTGCACCGCCCAGCGGCGACGCGCCGGCGAAGACGGCGTGGCGCAGTGCGTCTGCCGCACGGTCGAGGCCCGGTGTCTTTCCGTACCAGACCCCGATCACTCCGTCGTACCGACTCGTGGAGAGCGTCACGCTGAGCTGCGACCCCATGACAGCGGTCGCTGCGAGCTCTTCGTTCATGGCCGGCTGGAAGACGAGGTGGTACCCGGCCGCTGTGGCGAGCGCTGCGACCGCCGTGGCATCGCGGTCGAAGCCGGCGAGCGGGCTGCCGGGATAGCCGGTGACGTAGGCGGCCGTGCGGTGCCCGCTGGCGCGATCGATGCGGAGCTGCTCGTACGGCAGCCTGGCCAACGCCTGAGCACCGCTCAGGAACACCCGCCCGTGGTCGCTCTGGTAGCGATCGTCGAGGCGGTATCCGTCGAGCTGATTGGAGCGTTCCACCACGGATGATTCTTTCACCGATCGGGCGCGCCCCGAACGCACCCCGACGCAACGATGGGCCCGCTCGCCGAGCCGGCCCGCTGGCTAGGTTGGGGAGCGTGTCGACACCGGCCATCGTGCAACTCGAACGCGCAGGTCGGGCCTTTGCCGTCCACCAGTTCGAGCACGACCCGGCCGACCGTCACTACGGGATGGCGGCTGCGCGGGCGCTCGGTGTCGACCCCGACCGGATGTTCAAGACCCTGCTCGCCGACGTGGTCGGCGGCAGCGGGGCGATCACCCAGGTGGTCGGCATCGTGCCCGTCTCCGCCCAGCTCTCGTTGAAGGAGCTCGCCGCGGCGGTCGGAGGGAAACGGGCAGAGATGTGCGACCCGTCGGTGGCCGAGCGGCTCACGGGGTACGTCGTCGGAGGGATCAGCCCCTTCGGGCAGAAGAAGCGATTGCGCACCGTCATCGACGAGACGGCGGAGCTCTCCGAGACGATCTTCGTCAGCGGCGGCAAACGTGGACTCGACCTCGAGGTGACCCCGGCCGTGCTGATCGAGGTCCTCGAGGCGAGCGTCGGTCCGATCGCCGTGTGGTGACGGGCCTCAGGCCCTGCGCACGCGACCCCGGAGCGCACTGAAGGCCAGCGAGAACGAGATCGTGCCGACGATGCCGACGGCGAGCAGCGCCGAACCGATCCGTCCCCACTCCCAGCCGTCCATCAGCAGGGCTCGCATCCCGTCGAGGAGATAGGTGGTCGGGTTGAAGCGCGCCACGGTGGCCAGCCACCCGGTCATCTGCTCTTCGGGCAGGTACGCCGTGGTGAGGAAGGCGAACGGGAAGAACAGCAGGAAGGCGTTGTTGACGGCCGTCGGATTACCGGTCCGCAGTGCAATGGCGTACGGGAAGCCCGTGAACGCAAGACCCCACAGCCCGGCGATGATCACGAATCCGGCGAGGCCGGCCAGGCCGGCGGCCGGTGTGATACCGACCACGAGACCGAGCAGTGCGACCGGGATGGCGAGTGCCAGGATGAGCGCAAGGTCGGCGCTCATCAACCCGAGCAAGAGCGTGCCTCGTCGAACCGGGGTGAGCAGCAGGCGATCGAAGTACCCGTCGCGGATGTCGAGCACCAGGGCATTCGCCCGGCTGACACCGGTGACGGCGAAAATCACGGACACCGGGAGCTGGAATGCCTTGTAGTCGAAGCCGGGCGGCAGGCTGCCCTCGACGAACGACTGGAGCGCGCCGACGTTGACCACGAAGAAGAAGATCGGGATGACCAGCGCAGGGCCGAATGCCTCGGGGTCGCGCCAGGTGAGCCGGAGCGCGCGGAGCGAGACGGCCCGGAGGTCGTTCCAGAATTCGGTCATGGTGTGTCCTCCTGCATCCGCTCGCCGGTCATCTTCAAGAAGACGTCGTCGAGCGTCGGTGTGCGCAACGTCAGACCTTCGACGGTGATGCTCGCCTGGGCCAGGGCGACGGCGATCGGGCTGATCGAGGCGGCACCGTCGGACACCGACACCACGACCTCGTCGTCGCCCTGTTCGATCCGTTCGATGCCGGAGACATCGGCCAATGCCTCGACCACCTGCGGTGCGCTGCCACGACGAACCCTGGCGACCACCACATCGGACCCGACGGCGCGCTTCAGTGCCGTCGGCGTGCCCTCGGCCACGATGCGACCGTGGGAGATGATGCCCACGCGGTGAGCGAGCGAGTCGGCCTCCTCGAGGTACTGCGTGGTGAGGAAGATCGTCATGCCGAGTTGCTCGTTGAGCGTGCGCACTTCGTCCCAGACCGCTGCGCGGCTGGTCGGGTCGAGTCCGGTGGTCGGCTCGTCGAGGAAGAGGACCTTCGGCTGGTGGACCAGCGCCGCAGCGAGGTCGAGGCGACGCTTCATGCCGCCCGAATAGGTGCCGATCCGGCGGTCGATCGCATCGCCGATGTCGACGAGTCGCAAGAGGTCGTCGAGACGCTGGCGCCGTTGTGATGCGTTCAGCCGGTAGAGGCGACCCTGCAGATCGAGGAGCTCCCGGCCGGTCTGCTTCGGGTCGAGCGCCGCCTCCTGGAGTGCCACGCCGATGTGGAGGCGGACCTGCTCGGGGGCATGCACCACGCTGTGGCCAGCAACGGTCGCGTCGCCCTCGGTGGGCGACAGCAGCGTCGTCAGCAGACGGACGGTCGTGCTCTTGCCGGCACCGTTGGGGCCGAGGAAGCCGTAGATCTCGCCGTCGGCGATGTCGAGATCCACCCCGGCCACGGCGTCGAAATCGCCGAACCGTCGTCGGAGTCCGGTGGCCCGGATCGAAGAAGACATGGGCGCGAGGCTACGGCGATTCGGCGTGCGCGTCGCGCCGGACGCGCCGGGTGCACCGCCTCAGATCCGGTGGGCGAGACGACCTCGACGCATCGCCTCGATGCGTGCGATTCGAGTGCGCGCGGGGGGATGGGTCGCCGAGAGCCGCTCGTGCCAGGTGCGAGGCCGAGCGCCGCCGCCCTCGGCTGCGACGCGTCGCAATGCGCTCGACAGCTCTGCTCCGAATCCGAGCTCGACCGTTCGCTCGTCGGCTTGGAACTCGGCGAATCGCCCGGCGACGTTGCCGACGGTGTTCGACACCAACAGCCCGCTCAGGAACACCCATGACACTCCTCGCAGCACGAGGCTGAATGCCCGTCCGATCGCCGTGAGCGACGGCGAGTGGCTGGCGAAGGTCGAGGTGGCCGCCGATGCCACGTTCTGGAGGAAGAATCCGAAGCGAGCGAGCACGAGCACCGGTACTGCCAGCCACTGGGTGAGGGTCAAGGCCACCGTGTGCAGGCCGAGGTGGTGGCTCAGTTCGTGTGCCAGCACCCCGCTCAACTCGTCTCGCGGCAGCGAGTCGACCGCGAGCGAGGTGACCACCACGAGGTGCCCTCCGCACGCGAACGCATTCAGCTCGTCGGCCTGCAGCACCACGAGCACGTACCGGCGTGGCGGCTGGTGCGCGGCTTGCAGGACCGATCTCCATGCCGTGTCGAGCCGCACACGCTCGTCGCGGGTCGGGCGACGTGCGCCGACCAGCGGGGTGAGGAGGAGCACTTGCACGGGTCGGACGAACAGCACGATCCCGGCGGCGAGGTACCCGAGGGCGAACCAGGTGAATGGCACCGGCCAGATGACCTGCACGGCGACCCAGAACACGCTCAGCGCGAGGAGCGAGACGGGGAGCAGGGCGACGAGCGGGGCGAGCGCTGAGACGGCCGATGCTTCGACACGTCGGCGGCTCTGTCGCACGGGGCAACGATACGGCAAGGGATCACCGTCGCGTGTGGGGCGGCTCACTAGCCTCGCGGCGATGATCGACGCACTCGAACACGACCGCGCGCAGGCGCGTTCGGTGGGCGACGGATCGTCCGAGGCTGAAGCGCTCCTGGCGAGGGCCTGGCGCGCCTACGCCGACTTCCGGCTCGACGATGCGCTGGTCGATGCGATCGAAGCCCGCGAGTTGGGGCGCGAGTCCGCTGCGCTGCTCGTCGAGGTCGGCGCAGTGCACCTCGAGGGCCGTGTCCAGGCCGACGTCGGCAATCACGACGACGCACTCGATGCCGTGCTGACGGCGCTCGACCTCGTGCGTCGCCACGTCGAGGCCGCCGCCGGGGCGACCCACGAGCGTGACCTGTTGTGCACGCTGTCGTCGGTGCATCGACGTCGCGGCGACGTCGACCGCGCGGTGGCCGTGGCCGAGGCGGCCGTGGCGGCTGCGGCGGTTGATTCCGGTACCGAACG
>JBDKIV010000010.1:0-36764 GCA_039796935.1 Actinomycetota bacterium
TTCAGGTGATCATGGTGATCGGTACGACCGACGTCACCACCTGCACGGTGCCTGGCTGCGACACCACAGCAACGTCTGCGCCCGTCAACGAGGCGTTCGCCGACCAGATCGCCCGCTCCGCCACCGTGTTCCAGGCGCTGGGCTTCCCAGCGGGCGAAGTCATCGCGCAGGGCGACGACAAGGTGCAGCTCCGCGCCCTCGACCCGGCCAACCCGGACGCACGCCATGCGACCCTCACCATCGGCAGACAAGCCCCCGAGGGTGCGCCCGAGACCACGATCGGCGTCCTGACCCGTCAGGGGACCACGAGCGCGATGGTGCAGCACGGGCCGTGGCTGTACCAGCTCGACGTGGTCGACGGACTCGGTGGTCCGCTGCCGACCGGAGACGAGATGGTCGCCCTGCTGCACCGGACATTCGGCGGGTCACTGGGCTGACGACCATCGGCGCCGAAGACTGAACTGCGAACGCTCGGGCCACACGGCCCGAGCGTTCGTCGTTCACGGCGTCTTTCGAGCGATGAGAACCTGGTGTCGTGGTCGTGCGTCAGTTCAGGTGTGGATGTCAATCGCGAGGATCAGGTGACGGGACTGGGTGATCCTCTGGTCGGCCGCGCTGCCGTCGCGCAACCGGTCGATCGGAACACACCGTCGATCGACCTCGACGCCCTGTACCGGGCGCATTGCCTTCGGTTCGTGCGCCTCGCCACCGCGATCACGCTCGACCGTGCTGTGGCCGAAGAAGTGGTCCACGACGCGTTCGCCAGCCTGCATCGTCACGGCAACGGGATCGACAACCCGGTTGCGTACTTGCAGCGGTCGGTGGTGAACCACTCGATCTCGGTGATCCGGCGTCGCCGCACGGCGGCGAGATACCCGATGCCTCGACCCGCGGTCACCGTCACCCCCGAGATCGACGAGACGTGGGCCGCGGTGAGCGCGCTCCCGGCGCGTGAACGAGCGGTCGTCGTGCTGCGCTACTGGCTCGACCTGTCAGAAGCCGACATGGCATCGAGCCTCGGCTGGCCCGCCGGGACCGTGAAGTCCACTCTGAACCGTGCGCTGAAGCGCCTGAAGAAGGAGCTACCGACATGAACGATCTGCGTGACGACACCCTCGAACAGCGACTGCGCGCTGCATGCCGAGAGATGATCCCGAGGTTGACCGACGCGCCCACCATCGACGATGACGACACCGAACTGACGGCGTGGTCTGGTGGCGAGGGTGAGAGCCTCGTCGTCGAGTTCGGCGCGGTCCGCCACCATCGCAGTCGACCTCGGATGTCGGGACTGGTCGGGGCGGCCGCAGCGGTGCTACTGGTGATCGGCGGCCTTGCGGTCCTGCAACGCGATGACCAATCCGCCGCCGGCACTGCCACGGTTGCTCCTCCTCCCGCCGCTGGCGCCACTCCCGCTGCCGACTCCACCGCAGTCAAGGCCGAGTCCGGCTCGACGCAGAGGTTCACGTTCGCGACACCGACCGTCAGCCTCAGCGCAGACTCGATCAGCGTGATCGACGGCGACCAGATCTTCACCCCGACCAACGCGCAAGCGCACAGCGAACCGGGCGGCGACAAATACGCCACGCTCGAGATCACCTGGACCGAGGGCGGCGCTGAGCAGCGCATCTTCATCTTCTTCACGTCGGACGGGACCCACTGGTGGGCGAGGGAGATCCGCACGTACGACACCAGCAAAGGACGCCCCGACTGGCACCAGCCCATCGCGACCGGCGAGTTCTTCACAACCCCGCTCGGATCCGCCTTCACCGGTGACCTCGACCTCCCGAACCTCCGGATCACCGGCATGACACTGCAAGCGTTCGGACCGCCCGCTGCGTGCGAAGCACCGGCAGCGCCGGTCGCGCTGATCGCCGACTACCCCGAGATCGTTGCGGCTCCGGGTGGATTCGGGGCGTCGCTGCAACTCATCGACACCGCCGCCTGCACCGGTATCCCGGTGGCGAACTACACCTTCGAGTACGCGTCGGACGACCCCACGATCGCAATCGCTTCCGCTGGATGGCCGAACAACGGCAGCATGCCCATCGAAGCAACCACCATCCCCGCAGACCAGAGCAGTCCGACGACGACGATGCAGCCGTTCTTCGAGACCAGAGCCCGTGCGAGCCTGCAACTCCTCGCCCCAGGGAACACCACCATTCACGCCACGGCGCGAGACCAGAACGGCGTCATCGTGGCCACCGCCGACATGCGAGTCACCGTTACCGAGGCCGCGAATCCGTAGGGCTCACCCGCTGCTCGGAGCTACCCCAAAGCAACGATTGAGCACGGGCCGCGCAGGCGCGCTGCATCACACCTTTGGCAGAGAACTCCAGAGTTGGCAGTCGATTGGCAGAGTGAGAACGGACTTGGCAAGTTAGAACGGATCCCTACACATCAGTTGAGGCCGCGTGCGGCGTTGTCGAACCGGGTGTAGGCACCGTTGAAGACGAGACGAACCACCCCGGTCGGCCCCGAGCGGTGCTTGGCGATGATCACCTCAGCCGCCCCCTTGTCGGGTGACTCGCGGTTGTAGACCTCGTCGCGGTACAGGAACATCACCACGTCGGCGTCCTGCTCGAGGCTTCCCGACTCTCGCAGGTCGGCGAGCATCGGCCGCTTGTCACCGCGGCTCTCGAGGTTTCGACTGAGCTGGCTGAGCGCGATGATCGGCACCTCGAGTTCACGAGCGAGGATCTTGAGTCCTCGACTGATCTCGCTGACCTCGAGTTGGCGATTCTCGGCCGATGCCCCGCCACTCATCAGTTGGAGGTAGTCGATGACGATCAGGCCGAGGTTGCCGTGTCGGGCCTTCATCCGGCGGGCCTTCGCCCGAATCTCCATCACCGTCACACGCGGGTTGTCATCGAGGAAGAGCGGAACCTCGAGACGGTTGATCGCCTTGCCGATCTTGGTCCAGTCGTTGTCCTGAAGACGCCCGGTACGCAGCTTCTGAGAGTCGACCCGCGCCTCACTCGACAGGATTCGCTGCGTCAGCTCGGCGTGACCCATCTCGAGCGAGAAGAACAGGACCGGCTTTCTGGCCGACATGGCGATGTGGGTGGCGATCCCCAGACCGAAGGCCGTCTTTCCCATGGCGGGACGGGCCCCGATGATGTTGAGGGTGCTCGGTTGCAGGCCCGACATGATCTCGTCGAGATCGTTGAAGCCGGTGGCTGTCCCGGTGATGGAGTCACCCCGGTCGAAGTTCTCCTGCAGTTTGTCCATCGCCACCGGCAAGAGGTCGGTGAGCTGGACCGTGGAGTCGACCACGCGATCTTCTGCCACTTCGAAGACCTTGGTCTCGGCTTCATCGAGCGCCTTCGTGACATCGTCGGGTTCGGAGTAGGCGAGCTCGGCGATGTCGCTGGCGACACTGATCATGCGGCGGAGCACCGCCGTGTCCTGGACGATCTTGGAATAGCGGCCGGCGTTGGAGATCGCCGGCGTGGCGTTCTGCAACTCCATCAGGAACGCCGCACCACCGATCTCGTCGAGCAGACCATCGCGTCGGAGTTCGTCGGCGACGGTGACCACATCGACCGGTTGACCGGTGGCCATCAATCCCCGGATGGCCGAGTAGATGTGCTGATGGGCGGGCTTGTAGAAGTGCTCGACGACCAGACCGGCCTCGGCCACCTGGCCCACGACCTCTCGCGACAACAGCAGCGCCCCGAGCAGACTCTCCTCGGCATGCAGGTTGTGCGGGGGCACGCGCGCCGACACTCGCGCGGGCGCGCTTCGCCGCTCAGTTCGTTCGTCGTCGCGTCGTGCCATCTGGCTCCACTTTCGTTGCTCGCACCTGTGGATCGCTAGTGCCAACTAGCTGTGAGGATCCTGTGGACAGTCGGTTGTCCCTGTGGACGACACAGCCGTGCGAGCGAACGTTCGACCGGTGGAAAATCATTCAGGACCTGGGTCGATCGCGTCGCCCGCACGGCTGGTGCAGTGACGTGGAGCGCGGTGGACAACGCTCCGTCAGTTGTGGACACCCCGAGGGCGTCGCAGGAGTTCCTACTTCTTGACGACCTCGATCGACACCGGGAACTCGACGTCGGAGTGCAACTTCACCGAGACGCTGTGGGTGCCGACGACCTTGATCGGATCGAGATGGATCTTCTTGCGATCGATCGAGATGTGGGTCTGGTCTTCGATGGCCTGGGCCACGTCGCCAGCGGTGACGGAACCGAACAGACGTCCCTCGGCTCCGGCTTTCATGGTGATGGTGATCGTCCGGGCGACGAGTGCCGACGCAACCGTCTGGGCCGATTCGCGATCTGCCGCATCGCGGAGGTCACGGGCACGGCGCATGGCCTTGGCTTGATTGACCGCACCGTCGGTCGCCACGATGGCAAGACCCTTGGGGAGCAGGTAGTTACGGGCATGCCCGTCGCTGACCTCGACGATGTCGCCGCGCTTGCCCACACCGGCCAGGTCCTTACGAAGGATGAGGCGTTCCATCAGGCCTCCACCTCCTCGGTCTCGATGCCGGTGTCGACGGTCTCGACCGTTGCATCCACATCGGTCACGGCCGCCTCGTCACGACGAGGGCCACGCTCGCGGCGCTCGTCGCCATCGCGAGGGGGACGACCGGCGCGGGTCTGCGACACTCGCTTGGTGTAGGGCAGCAGGGCCATCTCGCGTGCGTTCTTGACCGCGTTGGCGATCTCGCGCTGCTGCTGGACGTCGTTGCCCGTCACCCGGCGGTTGCGGATCTTCGAGCGGTCGCTGACGAACCGCTGGAGGAGATTGACGTCTTTGTAGTCGATGTACTCGACCTTGTCGGTGACGAGCACGCTCGTCTTCTTCTTGAACTTCTTGGGGTTGGTCTCGCGCGGTGCGCGAGCCTTGTTCTTCTTACTGGTCATGGTTGTCTCGATTCAGACGATGGGTTCGATGAACGATCAGAACGGCTCTTCCTCGCCGCCGTACACAGGGTCGGGGGAACGGCCACCGGAGTAACCGCCACCACCGGCACCGCCGGAGTAGCCACCGCCACCGGGGCGGCCTCCGCCGCCCTCGCCGCCCGAACGCTGCGTGCGTTCGATCGTGGCGGTCGCCCACTTGAGGCTCGGCCCGACCTCGTCGGCGACGATCTCGACCGCAGAGCGCTTCTCGCCCTCTTTGGTCTCGTACCGGCGCTGCTGCAGTCGGCCACTCACGACGACACGGGTGCCCTTGGTGAGCGAGGACGCGATGTTCTCGCCCAAGGTGCCCCACGCGGTGACGTCGAAGTACGACGACTCCTCTTTCCATTCGCCGTTCGACTGGAAGCGGTAACTGACCGCGACGGCGAAGCTGGCAACGGCGCGTCCGCCCTGCGTGAAACGCAGTTCGGGGTCACGGGTGAGGTTGCCGGCGATGGTGATGGTGCTGTCGGCCATGGTGGGCCTCCTTCAGGGTGCGGTGATCAGGCCGCCGCGGTGATGCCGCGGCGAGCCGCCTCGGCATCGGGCAGACGGAGAAGCTTGTGGCGGACGATGTCGTCAGCAATGCGGAACGAGCGCTCGAGCTCGTCGAGGGCGCCACCCGCTGCAGTCAGTTGGAACACGACGTAGTAGCCGTACTCCTTCTTGTTGATCGGGTAGGCGAACTGGCGGCGACCCCACCAGTCGGGCTTGCCGTGCACCGTGCCGCCGGCTGCGGTGATCGAGTCGGTGATCGACTTGATCCACGCCCGTGCGGGGGTGTCGTCGAGGTCACCGTTGATGATGACCATGAGTTCATAGGCACGCGTCATGCGTGTGGAACCTCCCTTCGGACCCGATGCTGTTCCTGCAGCTCGGGGCCCCTCGATGGGGCAGGGTGAATATGACCTGGCAAGCGTAACGGTTCCGGCGGGTCATGGCACCACGTTCTACTCGGGGGGTGTCACACCGGACGTGTGGAGGGTGCGCCGAGTGCGCGACGAGCGACCAGGCCGGGCCCACCGGTGACGGTCAACTGGTGGCGGATCGACGCCGGCCCGAGGTGCCGCCGGCCCCCACGGGCAACACCCGCAGCAGGTGATGCCATCGGCACTCGACACACGCTTCCACCACGTACGCCGTCAGGTCGTCGGCGCGGCGGTCGATCGAGGCCATCTCGGCAGCGGTGGCCACGCATCGACCGTGCGCGGGCAGCCGCGAGCCGAACACGTACGTCACCAGGCGCAACTTCGCCTCCTGGCAGATCGGGCAGGTGATCCGACTCTCGGACCCGACGTTGCGGGCGGCACGAATGAGTTCGGGGTGGGCATCGCAGACCTCGTGCTGGCGAAGACGCCCCCGACGGAACTCGTTGATGAGGTGCCGACGAGCAAGACGGTGGTCGACCACCCCGCGAGCACCGCGCAAGGCGCCAGCGGAGAACCCGCTCGGAGTGCCACGCGACGACATGGCCCCCAACGCTACCCACACCATCGCGGTACCTCGTCCGGTGGTCGCCGGTCGACGATCCGGTCGTTGCCACGGATGCAGATGCGCGAACCACCGGCGTTCATCGGACACACTCTTGTCATGACCAGGATCTGGTACGGCGCCGGTGTCGCCGACGACAGCGATCTCCGCCTCACCGGTGATGTCACCGGCAAACGCGTGATCGAACTCGGGATCGCCCCGACGCCGTCCCGGCTGCAACCGAACTCGGTGCTGCTGGCGCTGGCCGGGGCCAAGGCCATCGCCCTCGACCCCGACGCCGATCGGATCGCCGAGGTCAGGCGACGTGCGAGTGAGGCCGAAGTGCGCGTGGAATGCCACGAGGGAGACCTCGCCGACCTCGGCTTCGCCACCAGCGCATCGGTCGACCTCGTCATCGCCAGCCGGACCTTCGACCAGGTCGACGACCTTCCACGCGTGCTCCGCCAGGTGCATCGCGTCCTCCGTCCCGAAGCGGCGTTCGTGGTGGCATTGACCCACCCCGTCGCGGCGATGTTCGACGGCCCGGGTCAGCCGGTCCATCGGTACGGATCGACCGTGCGTTCCTTCGGCGAGCTGTTCATGAGCCTCGAGCGGGCCAACTTCCGTATCGACATGGTGCACGAACTGATGCCCGACGACACTGCGATGGTTCCCGCCGTGCTGGTGTTCCGGGCACGCAAGCAAGGGGTCTGACGACCTGCTGCACGTTCAGGGCCGCTGCACGTTCAGGGCTGCTGCGTGGCCCACCAGTCGAGCAGCCGCTGCCGGATCGCGTCGTCGCCGAGCATGCCCTCTTCGAGGCGGATCTCCATCAAGAACCCCAGCGCCTTGCCGACGTCACGACCCGGCGAGATGCCGAGCAACTCCATCACCGCCACGCCGTCGAGCTCGGGGCGGAGGGCGTCGAGGGCCTCCTGCTCGGCGAGCTCGGCGATGCGACGCTCGAGTTCGTCCATGCGCCGCGAGAGCGCCGCTGCCTTTTTCGCATTCCGCGTGGTGCAGTCGCAGCGCGTCAGTTCGTTCAGTTCGTTCAGGTATGGACCGGCATCGCGGACGTATCGCCGCACCGCCGAGTCACTCCATCCCATCTCGTAGGTGTGGACCCGCAGGTGCAGGGCCACCAGCTCGGTGATCGCCTCGACGTCCTCGTTCGAGTACCGGAGCGCCTGGAGCCGTTTACGGGTCATGCGGGCGCCGACGGCATCGTGATGATGGAACGTGGTCCCACCACGGCCCGGGTCGTAGCCACGGGTTCGTGGTTTGCCGATGTCGTGGAAGAGCGCAGCCAGCCGGGTCGTCCGGTAGTCGTAGGCGGGCCGGGCGGGCTGCTCGGCCGGCGGTCGCACGTTCTCGACGACCGCCAAGGTGTGCGTCAGCACATCCTTGTGGCGATGGATCGGGTCGTGCTCGAGCCGCATCGCCGGCAACTCCGGCAGGAAGTGCTGAGCCAGACCGGTGTCGACGCAGAACCACAGACCCGCCGTCGGTGACGGTGTGACGATCAGCTTGTCGAGTTCGTCGCGAATCCGCTCGGCCGACACGATCTCGAGCCGTTCCCCCATGGCCTGCACGGCCTCGACGAGCTCTGGCTCGGGGACCAGTTGGAACCGGGCGATGAATCGTGCGGCGCGCAGCATCCGCAACGGGTCGTCACTGAAGCTCTCGGCCGGGGCGAGCGGCGTTCGCAGCACCCGCATCATCAAGTCGGCGGCGCCGCCGAACGGATCGATCAACGTCGGCGACGACGCAGTGAGTTCGAGCGCCATGGCATTGACGGTGAAGTCACGCCGCGACAGGTCGGCCTCGATGTCGTCGGAGAACTCGACCTCGGGCTTGCGCGAGTGGTCGACATAGGCCTCTGCCCGGTGGGTGGTGATCTCGTAGGTGCGCTCGACGATCGAGCCGTCCGGGGCGATGTCGCGCTTCAGCGCACCGATGGTGCCGAACCGTTCACCCTGGGTCCAGATCGCATCGGCCCAGCCGTGCAGCAACCGCTTGATCTGCTCGGGACGCGCGGGGGTGGTCGCGTCGATGTCGAAATCGGCCCGCTGCACGTCGGCCAGCAGGTCGCGGACCGTCCCACCGACGAGGAACAGGGGCACACCGGCGGCCGCGAAGCGATCGACCAGGGGCTGCACCTCGTGCAGCACGGGACGGAACCGGTCGGGAATCACGACGCCCGTTCGAGCCAGAATCGGCCGATCGCCTCGACCTGACCACGGCCCGGTCCGCCCGACGTCTCGGCCTCGGTCATGTCCGCCAGGTCGGGCTCGAGGCCGGCGAGCACGCTGATGACACCGGCGCTGCACCAGGCCAGCGCATCGAGGTCGTATCCACCTTCGAGCATCACGATCCGACGGCCGGGTGGCGCCCACTCGACGATTCGCCGGGTCATGGCGATGTAGTCACCCGAGGTGAGGCCCAGTTCGGTGATCGGGTCGAACCGATGCCCGTCGAAGCCGGCCGAGATGATCAGCCAGGTCGGGTCGAACGACGCCACGCGAGGCGCCACCACCTCGTCGAGCGCACGGAGGTACACGTCTCCGGTCGTGCCGGGCGGCACCGGGATGTTCATCGTGAAGCCCTCGCCCGTGCCGGCGCCGATCTCGGTGTGACGGCCCGTCCCGGGGTACAGCGGCCACTGGTGGAAGCTGACGAACAGCACCCGCGGGTCGTGGTAGAAGACGTCTTGTGTCCCGTTGCCATGGTGCGCGTCGTAGTCGACGATGAGTACCCGCTCACCTTGATCGGCGAGCGACGCGGCGAGCACCGCGACGTTCGAGATGAGGCAGAACCCCATCGACTCGGTGCTGGTGGCGTGGTGGCCCGGGGGCCGCACGGCGCAGAAGGCTGCATCGCCCTCACCACGCCGCAACGCCTCGGCGGCGGTCAGGCCGGCCCCTGCGGCCAGCGTGGCTGCCCTCCACGACCCTGCCGAGGCGAACGTGTCCGGGTCGAGATGACCACCGCCGCTCGCAGCCAGTTGCTCGATGCGCTCGAGGTACGAGCGCGGATGCACCCGTTCGAGGTCGGCGGCAGTCGCTGCCAGGGGTTCGAGCGGCACGATCACGTCGTCGAGGCGTTGCCGCGTGATGCCGGACAGCACCGCCTGGAGGCGCTCGGGACGCTCCGGGTGCCGCGGCCCGGCGATGTGCTCGAGGTACGCGGCGTGGGTACTGAACAGCACGGTCACGCCGTCGACGCTACCGTCCGAGGAGAATGTGCCCAGTGCTGCGCCACTCGCGTCCTGTCGACGAACACGAACGGTCTGGTCGACTCGTCCTGGATCGTTCCGGCATTCCTGCGCGAGCGCAGGTCAGCGCCGTCGATCCGGCCATGGCACATGTGACGGTGCTCGACGGCTCACTCGTCCCGTCTGCAGATCACTGGCGACGATGGATGGGTGCCGTGGCCGATGCCGGGTATTCGAGGGTGCGCACCGGGGCGCTCACCTCGCGTCAGGCCGAGCAGGCTTCGAGAGCCGAGTTGGCCGTGGTGCAGGAACTGGTGCTGCTCGAACTCGTGCTGGCCGAGCGGCCGGGCAGGAACCGGCCAGGAACAGCCCGGCCCGGCACAGGACGGACCGCATCGAAACGGCCCGGCACGAAACGTCTCGGGACGCGACGTTGGGACCAGGTGGCGGCGATCGATCGCGAGGCGTTCGGACCGCGATGGTGCCTCGACGCAACGATGCTCGACGACATCACCAGCGCAACACCCGAACACCGGGCCCGGTTCGTCGGCGGTTCCGGCAGCCGCAACGCCGACGGCATGGTCGGCTTCCTGCTGTCGGGCGGTGCGGACAGAACCGGGTACGTCCAGCGGTTGGCCGTCTCGCCGGCCGCGCAGCGTCAGGGTGTCGCCGTCAGACTCCTCACGGACGCCCTCGCGTGGATGCATCGGTCGCGGATGAACCGGGTCTACGTGAACACCGACGTCGACAACTCGGCGGCACTCGACCTGTATCGGCGGTTCGGGTTCGAGGAGTTGCCGGAACGCCTGCGGGTGTTCGAGGGAGCGGTGGCGTGACGACCGGCGCACGACCAGCCGGCGCACGACCGTTCGCGGCACGGCTGCTGCGGCTCGCTCTCGTTGGCTCCTGCATCGTCGGGACGACGGCGGGAGTGGCCGCGGTCGACCCCGTCGATGCTGCGGCTGCCGGCGACGAGTTGGTCGTCGTCGCCCAACAGTTCAACGTCGCCGCCGACGGCACGTTCGACATCTCCGTCCAGGTGCCTGCCGAGCTGATCGGGACTCTCGACGATCCCGACACCGACATCATCGTCACCAGCTACCGGTCGCTCACCGACAGGGCGGCGTTCTTGGCCGTGCGCGACGGGACCTTCCCGCGTACCGAGGACACCTTCGACGTCGATCCGACCCAGAGCCCGACCGAGCCGCTCGTGTCGCCCGCACCACCCGTGTTCACGCTGACCAGCGACGACACGTTCACCCTGCGAATCCCGACCGAGACCGAGGACCGCACGAGCGCAGCGCTGCAACTGTCCCAGGCCGGCGTCCACCCGGTCGTGGTCGAGTTGCGGGTCGAGCGCCGACGATACGAAGCCACCACGTTCGTCAATCGACTCCCGGTCACCGCGGAACCGCGGAACGAACTGGCCATCGGCCTCGTGCTCGGGCAGACGAGCATGCCCGGGGTCGATCTCGACGGCCAGCCCCTGCCGACGAGCGCCGAGTCGGACGATCTCGCCCGGTTGACCGCCGCACTCGAAGCCATCGACGGCACCGGCGACGATGCAGCCGGCGACGATGCAGCCGGCGAGAATCGTCGGCCGGTGCCTCGGGCCGTGTCGATCGAGCCGTCGAGCCTTCGTTCGCTCGAATCGGCCGACCCGGCCCTGACGGCACGACTCACCCCGCTGCTGGCCGAGAGCGACCTCGTTGCCGGGCCGCGGCTGCCACTCGACCCGACCGTCATCGCGGCCACCGTCCCCACGGCGAGGTTCGATCCGGTCGGCCTGTACACACGCTGGCTCCGCGAAGGGGAAGACCTGCTCGACTCGCTGTTGCCCGTCACGGCGATCGATCGGTCCATCCACCTGGCCGACGCACCTCTGTCGGCCGGCGCCGCCGTCATGCTGCGCAACCTCGGCACGCGACTCGTCGTGCTGCCCTTCGAACAGTTCGCCGGCATCGAGGGTTCCACCGGGCTGTTCACCGACACGACACAACTCGTGTCGGTCGATCTCGGTGACGGCAGCTCCATCCCGGCCGCAGTCCTCGACCCCTACCTGGCCGATCGACTCGAGGCCGACGGTGATCGAACGTTCGGGGCGGCGATCGACATCGTCGCCGACCTCGTGGTGATGGCCGACTCGATCGACGGGTCGGGACGATTGGTCGAACGACACGGCACGATCCTCGCCACGTCCGACCTGGGCGTTCCCGACCCGGCGCTGCTCGGTCACCTCGTGCCACTCCTGCGGTCCACCCCCGGTCTCCAGATGGTCGACCCGGCAGACATCGCCACCAGGGTCGACGTGTGGCTCATCGACGGACGGCCGGTGACGATCGTCCCGCCGGCGCAGGGGACCGTCGATCTCGCTGCTCGCGGCGCGCTGGTCGCCGACCTCACCGACGACGTGGCGATGTACGGATCGATGTTCTCGCCCACCGACCCGGCCGTCGTGCGCTGGAGCAGCACCGTCGACGCGATCCCCTCGACCGCCGTCACCGATGACCAGGCCGCCCAGATGGCGTCCGGGCTCGACGCCGAGTTCGCCCAGCTCCGCACCGGCCTCGAGGTCGAGGCGTCGTCGTTCACCCTGACGGGTCGCACGAGCACCATCCGCTTCGGGGTCCGCAACCTCAGCGACCGTGCGGTGACCGTTCGCGTGCAGGTGAACTCGTCGAAGATCCGCTTTCCCCAAGGTGACCAGGAGATCACCATCGAGGCCCAGAGCGTCACCGATGTGGTCGCCGACGCCGTCGCCCTCAGCAACGGCACGTCCAGCGTGTTCATCCGCGTCTACCCGCCCGCCGGACGGCCCGACGAGGGTCTTGTCCCCGAGGTGGTCCTGACCGCTCGTGTCACGTCGTTCGCCGGCGTCGCCCAGCTCGTCACCGTCGCAGCCGTCCTGTTGATCATCGCCTGGTGGGCGCGTCACTGGCAGCGGTCGAGGCGGACCAAGCAGGCCGCGCACCACGTGGGCCATCATCCCGCAACGGCGACCCTGCGTCACGACGGGGGTGCTGCATCGACGGAACTGTCCCCCGACGCCGCAGCAAGTACCCTTCCTCCGTCGTGAACGCAACAGCGCCAGTCCGCATCGTCACCGACTCGGCCTGCGACCTTCCTCAGCAGGTCGCCGACGAACTCGGCATCGTCATCGTGCCGCTCACCATCCGCATCGGCGGACGCGAATACGTGGATCGACGCGACCTCACCCCGGCGCAGTTCTGGGCGCTCTGCGCCACCGAAGCCGAACTGCCCGAGACCGCTGCACCTGCCCCCGGCGAGTTCGAGCAGGTCTACCGTCGGCTCGCTGCCGAGGGTGCGGGCCAGGTCGTGGTCATCTCGCTGAGCTCCGAGCTGTCGGCGACCATGCAGAGCGCCCAGCTGGCCGCACGCTCGGTGGTCGACGTCATCCCCGTGACCGTCGTCGACTCGCGCAACTGCACCATGGGTCTCGGCATGATCGCCGCCGACTGCGCGCAGCTCGCCCGCTCCGGCGCCTCAGCAGCCGAGGTCGTGGCACGTGCGAACGAACGGGCAGCGCGAACCCGGGTGTGGGGTGCGCTCGACACGCTCGACAACTTGAAGAAGGGCGGTCGCATCGGCGGCGCGCGAGCGCTGCTCGCGTCGGCGCTCGCCATCAAACCCATCATCGAGGTTCGTGACGGCAAGGTCGAACAGGGCGGCAAGCAGCGGACGCGCTCGAAGGCGCTCGGGTTCCTCGTCGACAAGCTCGTCAGTTACGGCCAGGTCGAGAACCTCGCCGTCCTGCACGCCGACTGCTCCGACGTCGACGAGTTCGTCGCGATGCTCCGACCGCACTACTCCGGCGAGATCATCGTCGGCGACATCGGACCGGTCGTCGGCTCGCACGCCGGCCGAGGCACGATCGGCATCACCTTCTCGGCGCCGTGACTCGCTGCTCATCGCTTCGAGAGCCGATTGCCGGTTCGTGAGCGGCCGTCGCCACTAGCGTGGGCGAACGGACATGTCAACCACGACCAGCCCGCCCCCACTCCCGTCGGGAGTTCTCGCCCAGCGCTATCGCCTGGAGCGTCGACTCGCGCAGGGAGGTATGGCCGAGGTGTGGGTGGCGACCGACCTGTCACTCAATCGCAGCGTGGCGGTGAAGCTGCTCAAGCCGACACTGGCGACCGACCCGGTCGTCGCCGAACGCTTCCGGCGCGAGGCGATCGCCGTTGCACAACTGAACCACCCGAACGTGGTGGCGGTGTACGACGCGATCGAGGACAACGGCCGACAGGCCGTCGTGATGCAGTTGGTGAACGGCAAGAGCCTGCGCCAACTGCTCGACGACCAGAAGAAGCTCAGTCCCGACCTGACGATCCACATCGGGTCGTGCGTCGCGAGTGCGCTCGATGCGGCCCACCGGGCCGGACTCGTCCACCGTGACGTCAAGCCCGCCAACATCTTGATCACCCCCGACGGACGTGTCCTGCTGACGGATTTCGGGATCGCGAAAGAACTCGAGCCGACCGGCGACGACCTGACCAACGACAACATCATGATGGGCACGGCCAAGTACCTGTCGCCCGAACAGGTTCGTGGGCGGCGCCTCGACGGCCGGGCAGACCTGTACTCGCTGGGACTGGTCCTCTACGAGTGTCTCGCCGGCCGGGTTCCGTTCCAGGGCCAGAACGACGCCGACACGGCGCTCGCCCGCCTGCAGCGCGACCCGACCGACATCGCCAGTCTGCGGGCCACGCTGCCCGTGGGCCTGCCCGAACTGATCCACCGTCTGCTCGCCCGACGGCCCGAGAAGCGCTACGCCTCGGGTGCCGAGGTCCGCGCTGCGCTCACCGAGATCTCGGAGCGGGCGAAGGTGACCCTTCCCGACGAGACCGTCACGGCACAGCTTCCACTCGCTGCTGCGGTCGGTGGAACCGCGATCGACCCCACCCTGCGGCCACTCACCCCGCCGACCCCGTCACGGCCGACGGTGACCGAGCGACCTGTCGAAGCCCAGCGTCGAGCGGTGGTCGCCCCGGTGCGACCCGCACGCCAACGTCCGACCGAGACCGTCACTCGCGACCGGACCCCACCGGCACCGCAGCGCGTCCAGGCGCGGCCGAACCGACAGTACGAGCAGCACCGGGGACCGTCACTGATGCTGGTGGCTGCGCTGGTGGGTGTGGCCGTCATCGTGATCGTGGTGCTCTGGGCAACCCTGCGCGCCGGCGACGCGGCCGAGTTCCCGAGCGTCACCACCGTGGCCGGTGCGGGCGACTCCTCGTCGTTGGTCGCAGCCGTGTCGGGAATCACCACCTACGACCCGGAGGGGGACGGTGTCGAGAACGCCGACGTGTTGGCGGCCGCACTCGATGGTGACCCGTCGACCGCATGGCGCACCGCCTGTTACGCGACCGAGTACCTGGACGGCAAGCGGGGGGTCGGCATCGTCGTCACGATGACCGATGCATCGACCGGCACCCTGTCGATCGACATCGACAGCGCTCCCTGGATCGTCGATGTGCTCACCACCGACGCACCGGACGTGCCAGCGACGATCACCGACTGGGGTCCGGCGCTGGTGTCCGACAGTTCGTTCCAGGGTGAAGTGCTCACGGTGGCCGTGCCGCGGCCGTCTCGGCACATCCTGGTGCTGATGCGACAGGTGTCCCGCGACCCGGGGTGCAGCGCCGACAACCCCTATCGGGGCACGATCAGCGAGTTGAGCTTCGCTCCGGCATCGTGATCGCTCGATGACCGGACCCCACGACGACCTGGCGCTGGTCGAGGCTGCACGCAACGGCGACCGCGCGGCCATGGAGCGCCTGCTGCGAACTCATCACGACCGCATCTTCGCCGTGTGTCGCCGGATCACGGGCAACGACGCCGACGCCGCCGACGCGAGCCAGGACGCGCTGATCGCCATCGTCCGTCACCTCGATCGGTTCGACGGTCGATCGGCGTTCGGTACGTGGGCCTATCGCATCGCCACCAACGCGAGCCTCGACGAGCTCCGGCGCCGTTCGCGGCGTCCCGTGGTGGTGCACGACGACCTGGCGAGCAGCGACCGGCATCGTTCGGTCATCGACCAGAGCGCGAACACCCGGATCGATGCTGTCGCTGATCGCGACCTCATCGATGGTGCCCTCGGCGGCGTGCCGGACGACTTTCGGATCCCACTCGTCCTGCGCGATGTGGCCGACCTCGACTATTCGGAGATCGCTGCCGTGCTCGAGATACCGATCGGCACCGTGAAGAGCCGCATCGCTCGCGGTCGTGCGGCACTCGCCCAAGCTCTCCGCGACGGGAACCGCCCGGACCCCAGCGAACGTCCAACGACAGCCTCATGAACGACGAGATCGAACCTCCTGTGCCGGATGACCGGTTGCTGGCCGTCTCGGCCGTGCTCGACGGCTCTGCGGACGCCGCCGAGATGGCGCTCGTCGACTCGTCGGACGAGACCCGAGACCTGCTGGCCGAGTTCCGGTCGCACCAGGAGTCGCTGAGATCGGTGATGGTGCCGGCAGATGCCGCCCCGTGGTCGATCGGCGCCGCACTCGACGTGTTCGACCGAGAGCGTGGTCACGCCCACCTGGCACCCGACGCCGCCGCGGTGGCGGCAGGGGTCACGGGGACGTCGGTCGCGCCGGCCGGCAACGTGGTCCGCCTGCGCCGCTCGACATCGATGGCCCGTGTACTCACCGGTGTTGCGGCGGCGCTCGTCGTGGTGATGGTCGGCATGGTCGTGGTCGGTGGCATCGGTGGCTCCGACTCGGAACTCTCGTCGTCGACCGAGCCACCCGTGGCAGCACTGACACAACGTGGCGCTGCAGACGATGTCGCGAATGATCAGGAGATGCCTGCCGAAGCCGCTGCATCGGCGCTGGCCGACACGACGGCGACGAAGTCGCCCGACTCGATCGCTGCAGACTCCACCGCACCCGCTGCCACCGGGGCACCCGCCGCCACCGAAGCGCCGCCCGCTGTCAACTCGTTCTCGATCGAAGCCGGTGGTGCCACCGCCGGGACGACGCTGTCCACACCCGACGAACTGGTGAGCTTCGCGGCGGCTCGCTCGGCGCTGATCCCACTCGACGGTCAGACGTTCCGATGCGTCGAAGGCGACGACGACGCACTGGGGGCAGTCCAGTACGACGGCATCGAGGCGATCGTCACCCGAAATCGCGTGTCGTCAGCCGTCTCGGTGTTCGACCTGCGCGACTGCCGCATACTCGCCACGGTGACACCCTGACGCTCTACTGACACCTATAGTGTCAGTATCTGTTGAACTGGGGGATGCTCACATGACCACGAACGACACGGCCCCGCAACGCCTCGTCTCCGACATGCGCGGGGTCCGCTACGGCGAGGTGCTGGCCATTTCACTCACCGAGGACGGATTTCGCGGCGAGGTCTATGGCACCCAGATGCTTCACGACTGCCCGCAGGAGTGGTGGGACGAGCTCGATCCGGTGGCGATCGCACACGACCTCGGCGTGCTGGTCGCGAAGCTGAACGGGCCCCGCTACTGGACGCTCGACGGGCTGGGGACCAAGGTCGCCGTCGTCGAACCGATCGTCCGGGACTTCAACGGCCTCCCGCTTCGACGCATCGCCACCATCGAACTCGGCCACCAACCGCCGGTGACCGCCCCGTACGAACGGCGCCACGTCAATCGTGGAGCCGTGTTCTTCTTCGACGCGGGCGCCCCGGTGCACGAACTGGTCGACCCCGACGGCAACAACTACGTGATGCAGGCCTACTGCGTCGGCGTCGATCCGTCTCTGACGTCCGACGGCCTGCACACGCTCGGCGAGCGGCTCGCCCTCCCCGCAGGGTGGGCGTACCGGACCCGGGTCCTCGAGACCGAGCTCGTGGTCGACACGACGGCCTCACTCGCAACGGTCCTCCAGGACGAATTCGAGAACACCTACACGCTGCCCTGGTGAGCCGCGTCGCAGGCTCTGACCTGCGGGCCCTCACTGATCCCAGACCGATCAGCGCCGGCACGTTCGGCCACCGCCCGACCGATCGAAGCTAGAGTCATCGCCATGCCAGGCAATCCGCTCACCGATCCGAACTGGGCGAACGACATCGTCGACATCATCGTCCGTTACGTGGGCAAGGTCCGTGACACCGCCACCACCAGGGTCGTGGTGGTCGTCCGTGCCATCGTGTTCGGCACCGTCATCGGCCTCACCAGCGTGGCAACCCTCGTGCTGGCGATCATCCTCGGCACCAAGTTCGTCCAGCGCCTCGTCAACATCGGCGGCTGGATCGACACCGACTCGAGTGTCTGGGTGTCATACCTGGTCATGGGTGCCGTCCTGCTCGTCGGCGGGTGGCTGTGCATGCGCCAGCGCCACGTCCCCTCCCACTGAAAGCCTCCACCGTGTCCCGTCGCAACGTCATCATCATCGGTTCCGGTCCCGCCGGACTGACCGCCGCCATCTACACCGCCCGCGCGAGCCTGCAGCCACTCGTCATCGAAGGTGAGCCGTCGAGCACCAGCGACCAGCCCGGCGGGCAGTTGATGCTGACCACCGAGGTCGAGAACTTCCCCGGCTTCCCCGACGGCATCATGGGCCCCGAGTTGATGACCCGCTTTCGCGAGCAGGCCGTGCGCTTCGGTGCCGAGTTCATCACTGCCAAGGCGACCCGGGTCGATTTCTCGCAGCGACCGTTCCAGGTCTGGATCCGCGACGAGCGGTACGAAGCCGATTCGATCATCGTGTCCACCGGGGCGCAGAGCCTCATGCTCGGTCTCGACGCAGAACAGCGTTTGCTCGGCCACGGCCTGTCGACGTGCGCCACGTGCGACGGGTTCTTCTTCCGCGGGCAAGAGATCGCCGTCGTCGGCGGTGGAGACTCGGCCGTCGAAGAGGCGACCTTCCTCACCAAGTTCGCCTCGAAGGTGTACCTCATCCATCGCCGCGACTCGCTGCGCGCCTCGAAGATCATGCAAGAGCGGGCGCTGAACCACCCCAAGATCGAGATGGTGTGGAACACCACCGTCGACGACCTGCTGGGCGAGAACACGCTCGAAGGTGCGGTGCTGCGCGACGTCACCACCGGCGAGACCCGGACACTGCCCGTGACGGGACTGTTCGTGGCCATCGGCCACCGGCCGAACACCGATCTGTTCCGTGGTGTGCTCGACATGGAGGACAGCGGCTACCTGATCACCAAGTCGGGATCGAGTTACACCAACATCGACGGGGTGTTCGCCTGCGGCGACGTGCAGGACCACACCTACCGGCAGGCGATCACCGCAGCAGGCTCGGGGTGCATGGCAGCGATCGACGCCGAACGCTGGCTCGAAGCGCATCACGGCTGACGGCACTATCATTCCGTTCCCGCCCTCGAAAGGAACCGCTCATGGCTGAAGGCATCGTCACGCTCACCACATCGACCTTCGACGAGGCCGTTGCGTCGAGCGACACGCCCGTCGTCGTCGATTTCTGGGCCGAGTGGTGTGGCCCGTGCAAGATGATCGCCCCGATCCTCGGCGAGATCGCCGCCGAACAGGCCGGCAACATCACCATCGCCAAGCTGAACGTCGACGAGAACCCCGATCTGGCCATGCGCTTCAACGTGATGAGCATCCCGACGTTGCTCGTGTTCGACAAGGGCCAGGTCGCCAAGCGTCTCGTCGGGGCGAAGGGCAAGGGCGCGCTGCTGCAGGAGTTGCAGGAATTTCTGCCTTCCCACTGAGTCCCGGCCAGCGCGGCGAGTCGATTCGCGACTTGCAGCGTCGACTGGGGGTGGCGGGATTCCACCTTTCTGCTGCGCAACCCGGTGTGTTCTGTCCCAGCACCGTCGAGGCGCTGCTCAGATTCCAGCACGCTCGAGGACTGCCGACCACCGGCGCGTGCGACGAGGAATGTTGGCGTGCACTCATCGAGGCTGGTTGGACACTCGGTGACCGCATGCTCGTCCTCACGTCGCCGAACCTTCGTGGCGACGACGTGGTCGAACTCCAGACCGATCTCGCTCGGCTCGGCTTCGACTGCGGGCGCATCGACGGGATCTTCGGTGTCAACACCGCCCGGGCCGTGGCCGGCTTCCAGTCCGACATCGGTCTGAATCCGGACGGGGTCTGCGGGTCCGACACCGTGCGGGCCATCCGCAGCGTGATCGGTCAGACCGGTTCGGGCCCGGGAATCTCGGCGATCAGAGAGCAACTGCGGTTGACCTACGCGCCGGCGTCACTGCACAGTCTGCGCGCCGTGGTCGGGCAGTTTCACGGCATCGGGCTGGTCGCCAGGGCCGTTGCCCGGATGCTCCGCCAAGCCGGCGCACAGGTCGTCACCGTCGATGAACCCGATGCTCGGGCGCAGGCGTTGACGGCGAACCGGTTCGAGGCGCACCTGTACATCGGCTTCGATGGCCAGACCGGGTCACAATCGATCATCCACTACTACCAGGTACCGACGTTCGAGTCGGTCGGTGGGCGAACCCTCGCGACCTGCCTGAGCAACGAGTACTCGTCGTCCACGACGCTGAGCATCGCCCCACCGATGGGCATGCGCCTTCCGGTGCTCCGCGAGACCCGTATGACGGCGGTGCTGTGTTCGCTCGCTCCGATTCGAGCTGCTGTCGACGCTGCTCCGGCGCTCGCGTACGCCACGCTCGCCGCAGTGAACGCCTGGATCGTTCAATGCAGACTCCCCCTCGACTAGAGACTTTGTCCACAGATCTATCCACCGGCTGTGCGTAAGACTGAACCGAAGGTCGCGCGTGAGGGTTTACTCAGCGTGGTTGTCAGTCACTATCCGTGAGATGGTTGGGTGAGGCGGTGCCGTTCATCAGGTGATACAGGCGCTCGAGATCTTCCAGATCTGCGAAGTCGATCACGATCTTGCCGCGTCGAGCGCGCATGGTGACCGACACCTGTGTGGACAACCGCTCTGCGAGCAACTCCTCCAGCTCGAGCAGAGCCGGCAGACCCTGCGCACTCGGCGTTGCCGTACGACCCGCGTTGCTCGTGCCTGAAGCGTCCGCCGACGCATCCGCCACGACGCCGGTGTCGACCCGGGCGACACCTCCCCCAGCACGTTGACGCACTGCCTCTTCGACCGCGCGAACCGACCACCCCTCAGACGCCGCCCGGCGAGCCAACTGTTCTTGGAATGCTCGATCCGGTGTGCCCAGCAGAGCGCGGGCATGACCCGCAGCAAGACGGCCGTCTGCCAACAGGTGTTGGATCGATGGTGGCAACGACATCAACCGGAGCGTGTTGGTGACTGCCGCCCGACTCTTGCCGACACGCCCGGCCACCTCCTCATGGGTGAACCCGAAGTCTTCGACCAGTTGCTGGTACGCAGCAGCCTCCTCCAACGGGGTCAGGTCCTGCCGGTGCAGGTTCTCGACGAGCGCCCGCTCGACCGACCCCAACTCGTCGGTGTCCTTCACGACCGCAGGGATCACGGTCAGTCCGGCCCGGCGAGCAGCGCGCCACCGACGCTCGCCGGCCAACAGTTCATAGGCGCCATCACGAGGACGGACCAGGACGGGCTGCAACACGCCGATCTCGCGGATCGACGCCGCGAGATCACTGAGCGACTCCTCGTCGAAGTGCACCCGCGGCTGATGTGGGTTCGGCCGGATGGCATCGAGTGGCAGATCTTCCAAGCGAGCGGCGTCGGGGTTGGCCCCGATACGCACCTGCTCGTTGTCTGCCGGGGGAATCAGGGCCCCCAATCCTTTACCCAGACCGCCGAGACGCGCCACGGCTGACCTCCTTCGCGATCTCCCGATAGGCAACGGCACCCCGGGACGTGGAATCGAACGTGATGATCGGCTGACCGAACGCCGGCGCTTCGGACAACCGGATGCTGCGTGGGATGACGGTTCGGCACACCTTCTCGCCGAAGTGGTCGCGAACCTCCTGGACGACCTGATCGGACAGTTTGGTTCTGGCGTCGTACATGACACAGACGATGGTGCTGACCTCGAGTCGAGGATTGAGTCCTCGCTTCACCCGCTCGACGGTGTGGAGGAGTTGTCCGAGGCCTTCGAGGGCGTAGTACTCGCACTGGATCGGCACGAGGACCTCGCGAGCAGCGTTGAGGCCGTTGATGGTCAACAGGCCGAGAGACGGCGGGCAGTCGATCAACACGAAGTCGAACTCGTCGACGACGGCTTCGATGGCGCGCTGCAGCCGGTGTTCACGGCTGAATGCGGGCACCAGCTCGATTTCGGCACCGGCGAGGTCGAGGCTTGCCGGGGCGATGAAGAGGTTCTTGACCGATGACGGCTCGATGCAGTCGTCGAGTGGCGCCTCGTGGACGACCACGTCGTACATCGAGGTCTCGAGACCCCGCTTGTCGATACCGAGCCCGCTCGAGGCATTCCCCTGCGGGTCGAGGTCGACCACCAGCGTGCGATACCCGAGTTCGGCCAGGCAGGCACCCAGATTGACCGTGGTCGTCGTCTTGCCGACGCCTCCCTTCTGGTTGGCGATCGCAATGACCCGAGGCAACGGGCGCGGGTCGGTCAACGCGTCCGTCACCGCACCGGATGACGTGTCGGATGCGTCGTCGACCGGATCCGATGGTGCGCCAGTCGATGTATCGGGGCGATCATCGGCCGAAGGCGTCGATGTCATGGGCCTCAACTCCTGAACGAGGGGCCGGCAGTCGCCGACCTCGACACGGGTGAACCCTACCAACTGTCCTCTGCACCGATACCGTTCGCTCGACGTTTCACGTGAAACCTCGCGCTGATCACGCCGAGCCGCCCCGGTCACTCGAGTCACTCCGGATCGCACGCCACCGGTCGGTCGCCATTGCCCAGGTCCGTCGGATTCCGACTTCGCCGGGAGCCTCGGCGGGGCGAGTACCCACCGCTACCAGGGAGAATGCGAGCCTTCTCGGGACGGCACCACTCCGAGTGTTCGCCTGATCGTGCTCGATCCGGACCGTGTGGATGCCAGACAGATCGCAGGCGAGGTCGGTCAACGCGGCGCCTGCTTCCGAGGCATACCCCTGACCGATGTGGTCCACGTGGACCCAGTAGCCGATGTCGATCGTGCCTGGCCGTCCCCGACGGTGCAGACCACAGCTTCCGACAATGGTGTCACCGACGAACAGTCCGTATGCGACGTCCCCGCCTCGCTGCCAGTCGGCATTCCAGCTCGCGATGAGCTCGGCGATGTCCGCAGCCGTCGAGGGACGGCGGGCCCACGGCATCCACGGTTGCAGGTGCTCACGACTGCGGTCGATCGCCTCAGCAAGTCGGTCGGCGTCGTGGCGCTGCCAGACACGGATGACCAGCCTGGTGCTTCGAACGTCACTGGGGGGCAGTCGATGTTTCACGTGAAACAAGGTCAGCGCCGAACCCAGCGGTGCACCGCTCCTACCTGGGCATCGTCGACGAATACGTCGCCGTGCTCGATCTGCGCACCGTCGGTGAGTAGACCCTCCGGCGGTGTACTCACGATGCACACACCACCCGGCCGTACTAGGACGGCCGCAGCCCGAAACACCTCTGCCAGCGGGCCGAAGCTCCTCGCCGTCACCACATCGACCGGGCCGAGGCCGGGACGCTCGTGAACGTCCGCCTCGATCACCCTCGCTCGGTGGCCCAGTTGCAGGGCGTGGATGCCGTAACGGAGCAGGTCAGCACGCTTGGCGCGCCGCTCCACCAGCGTCACGTCGAGCTCGGGCCGACGTTCGGCGATGACCAAGGCCGGCAATCCACCACCCGAACCCAGATCGATCACCGTCGCCGAACCCGCGGGGATGGCGTCGACGAAGGACTGGGCATGCTCGATCGCGTCCTCGACGGGACCGCGGCCGATACCGCCGCGGCGCTGGATCTCGCTGAGGACCCGAACGAGTTGATCAGGCATTCGCCGGGGCGATCACCACACAACGGCGCGGATCGTCACCCTCCGAGCGGGTCACGACACCGTCGAACGATGACAACACGTCGTGAATCACCTTGCGATCCGACGACGACATCGGCTCGAGCCGCTTCGCCGTACCCGTGGCCACGACCTGCGCTGCCAGGTCCTCGGCGAACTTCGTCAGCGCGACACGGCGGCGCTCGCGATATCCCGCCACATCGACCCGCAGACGCGTGTCGTGATCGCCCAGTCGACGCTGGGCCGAGACCCGCGTCAACTCCTGGACGGCCTGCAGCGTGGTGCCACGAGGTCCGACCAGCAGGCCGAGATCGGCCCCCTCGACGCGCACCTCGATCTCGTCGCCGTCACGATGCACCTCGGCGGTACCGGACAGGCCGAAGGCCTCGACCAGTCCTTGCAGGAAGCGCTGTGCCTCGTCTCCAACCTGTGCTGCATCCACGGTGCTCTCCTGACTCGATGATCCGACCGACTCGCCGTCGACATCGCCGACGACATTCTTGGTGACGGGAGGTGATGATGGGCTTCGACTCGAGCGTCGCTTGCCGTTCGCTGCGGACTTCGGGGCCGTCGCCACGACATCGGTGTCGGCAGCGGCCGCTGCGCCTGCCTTCGTGGCCGGCGGCGATGTGTCCGACGGGCTGTCGGCTTGGTCCGACTTGTCGGACTTCTTGCGCCGGTCACGTCGTTCGACCTTCGGTCGCGCCTGCGTGGGACGCACACGGGCGCGAACCCGGGCTTCTCCGCGAGTTCGACCGAACAGCCCCTGCTTGGGCTCGTCGATCACGGTGATCTCGGCGTCATCCTCGGCGACACCGAGCTGATCCAGTGCCTTGCTCTTTGCTTCGTCGACCGTGCGACCGGTGGTTTCGACCCACTCCATGGCTACTTCTTTCGCTGCCCGCGTGGTGCGGGCGGTGTTGGGCGACTTGTGCGACCGGACGACGACGGTCGCCCCGGGGCCCGCGTCTGCGTTGGCTTGTTCTTCGGGGGAGTGACCCGCTTGCTGGTGACCGGGCCGCCGTCCTTGCCGCCGTCCTTTGCGGCGGCGAGATCACGCTTGGCTTGGGCGAACAGGCCTCCGCCACCGGACTTGTTGTCGGCCTTGGCAATCTCTCGCGCCTGCTCACCGGCCTTCATCGCCTGACGACCGAGCGAGTGCTCGCCGGCGTAGAAGCGACGGGTGATGTAGTACTGCAGACCGATTCGGAAGATGGCCTGAGCCGTGTAGTAGATGACGAGACCGGTGAGGTAGAAGACCAGGAACACCGCGAAGACCACGGGCAGGTACTGCATGATCTTCTGCTGGGTCGGGGACATCGTCGGGCTGACCGACGCACGAGCCGCCACCATCTTCTGCTGAACAAAATACAGTACACCCAGGCCGATGACCAGCAGGGCGTAGGGCAGGCCCTTCGCGACACCGTCACCGATGGCGTCGATCGGCCTCATCGCCAGGTCGAGGCCCCAGGACATCATCGTGGTCTCGCCGCCCAGGTCCTGGAACAGCTTCGACGACTCGGCCACGAAGTCGGGGTAGAAGACCTTGGTCCCCGATGCGGAGGTGCCGCACAGTTCGACAGCGACCGGAGACAGTCCCTCTGTACCACACGTGACCTCACGGGTGAGGCCGTGGAGCACCTGGAACATGATGATGAACACGGGGAACTGCAGTAGCAGCGGGAAGCACGAGGCGAGCGGGTTCACCTTGTGCTGCTGGTACAGCTTCATCATCTCTTCGTTGAGCTTCTGCCGGTCGCCCCGGTGCTCTTGCTGCAACTTGCGCAGTTCGGGCTGCAACTTCTGCATCTCGAGCATGCCCTTGGTGGCCTTGAGTTGCAGCGGTGCCGTGATGACCATCACGACGAGGGCGATCAGGGAGATCGCGAGGATGTAGTTGCCGGTGAAGTCGTAGAACTTCGCCAACAGCCAGGCGGGGCCCTCGAAGAGGAATGCGGTCATCTGCTCGATCGCTTTCGTGGGGAGGCGTCGGGAACGGGGTCCCAGCCGGACGGACCGAACGGCCGGCAGCGCACCAGTCGTCGGATGGTGAGGAACAACCCGCGTGACGTGCCGTGTACCTCGAGGGCCTCGACCGCGTACGACGAGCACGTCGGGGTGAACCGGCAGGGGGACGGCCGTCCTTCGACAGCACGCTGGTACCAGATCACGAGCTGGACGAGTCGCCCGTGCGACGGGCGCTCGGCGAGCGCGTGGTCGATGAGCGCGTGGTCGCCGCAGCGGCCGCCAAGGTGGTGACGTCCCTGGTCAGATCGGTGAATGACTGCCCGACGATGTCGGGTCGCGCCCCCACCAGATACCAGCCCGCCGGAAGCTCGGCGGCAGCGAGTGCTGCGCGGAGTTGGCGACGTACCCGGTTGCGGACGACGGAGGGTCCGACGGCGCGACCGATGGCGAACGCCACTCGGGGTGGCGATGCCTCGGGATCGATCAGACAGTTGCACCACAGCGCACCGGCCCGGAGGCGTCGACCCTCGCGCGAGACCCGCGCAATGGTGCTTCGCTCCCGGATTCGCCAGATCAAGCCGACAGACGGTGGCGACCCTTGGCGCGACGAGCCTTCAGAACGGCGCGGCCACCACGGGTGCTCATACGGTTGCGGAAGCCGTGCTTACGGGCCTTGCGCCGGTTGTTCGGTTGGTAGGTGCGCTTCACGCCACCCTCCTCAGACGGCCACAGCGGATGCTGTGGGATGACATCACTGATCTCGGCCACCGGCGCCCGATCGATCGGACGGTCGCTCGGTGGATGCGAACTTGCATAGGTTAGGGCTGGTGACCAGGTACGGCAACACGGCCGTTTGAGTGCGGTGCCGGTGACGGCTGCTAGCGTGAGCGCTCCGACGGACGACGACGGTGTTCTCGACGTCCACATCGTGTGGACAAGCGTGTGGACAGTCGGAGGATTGATCGAAGGAGGCCCAGGTGAGCGACGCTGAACAGATGTGGACAGCGGCTGCTCAGGTCCTTCGGGCCCAGGTCTCCGAAGCGGTGTGGTTCTCCACGTTCCATGATGTCGTGGCACTCGACGGTGATGCCACGACGATCCGCCTCAGCGCACCGAACACCCACACTCGGGATCGAATCCTCACCCGGTACCTGCCGATCGTGCGTGACGCGTTCGACGAACTCGGCATGTCGGGATTCGACATCGAGATCGACGTCCCGGCTGCAGACCGATTCGTCGACGACCAGGTCGCCGACGCAGCCGAACCGCCGGGGTCGGCGCCGACCGCGAGTCAGACGGCAAGGACCGGCGGCACCCCGAACACCGGCGGCCGCGGCGTGCAGACCTCGCTCGACCTGGCCGGGCTCAACCCGCGCTACACGTTCGAGACCTTCGTCAAGGGTGCGTCGAACCAGTTCGCTCTTGCTGCGGCGCTGCGCGTGGCCGAAACGCCTGGTCGCAGCTACAACCCGCTGTTCATCTACGGGGCGGCCGGTCTCGGCAAGACCCACCTGCTGCACGCCATCGGTCACTATGTGCACCACCACTACCAGCACGACATCGTCAGGTACGTGAGCACCGAGACCTTCCTCAACGAGTACGTCGACGGCATCCGCACCAACACCATCGCCAACTTCAAGCGCCGCTACCGCGACATCGACGTCTTGTTGATCGACGACATCCAGTTCATGGAGGGCAAGGAAGGCCTTCAGGAGGAGTTCTTCCACACCTTCAACTCGCTGCACGGCGCGAACAAGCAGATCGTCATCTCGAGCGACCGCATGCCCGATGCGATCCCGACCCTCGAAGAGCGGCTCCGTGGCCGGTTCAAGTGGGGTCTCATCACCGACATCCAGCCACCCGACCTCGAGACTCGACTGGCGATCCTTCGCAACAAGGCCGAGCGCGACAACAGCCCGGTACCGGCCGAGGCACTCGAGTTCATCGCATCGTGCATCACCAGCAACATCCGCGAGCTCGAGGGTGCGCTCATCCGTGTGACCGCCTACGCGAGCCTCAACCATGTCCCGATCACGACGCACCTCGCCGAGTCGCTCCTGGTCGACTTGATGACCGGGACCCAGGTGAAGACCCGCACCGACGAAGAGTTGCTCGCCGAGATCGCCGTCATCGTGGGCTTCAGTGTCGATGCACTACGCGGCAAGAGCCGCCAGCGGCCGCTCGTCACGGCCCGCCAGACGGCGATGTACGTGTTCCGCGAGCTCACCGACCTGAGCTACCCGAGCATCGCCCGGCTGTTCGGCGGTCGCGATCACACGACGGTCATCCACGCCGTCGACAAGATCCAACGACTGATGAAGGAACGCAAGCAGGTCTATGACCAGGTGACCGACCTGGTGCAACGGTTGAAGACCAGCTGATGCCCGGCTCCGCCCGCCACCGGCGCTCGTCCGGCCTCGCGACCTGTGGATACCTTGGGGACCGCAACCGCACACCGGTGGACGACGGCATGGTCATCCACCGAAGCACTGCGGTGTCATTTCTGCCCTGTGGACGGCGGTGGATGTCGGTGTGCGTACCGATCTCCCCCCTACGCTGGGACGACGCCGAGTTGTCCACAATCCACAGTGCTTATTACAACTATCAGTCAATTCACCACCATCTGATGAAGAAGGGAACCCTGTGAAGTTCCGCTGCGAACGAGAAATCCTTGCCGATGCGCTGGCTTCGGCCGGACGTGCTGCGACTGGCCGGACAGCAGCCCTGCCGGTCCTGGCCGGTGTGCGTCTCGAACTCGTCGGTGACCGACTGACCCTCACGGGGACCGATCTCGAACTGACGATCCAACTCGACATCGCGGTCGGTGGTGAGGTGGACGGTGGGACGGTGCTGCCGGCCCGGTTGGCGAGCGACATCGTCCGGTCGCTGCCGTCGGGCAAGATCGAGGTGTCGGTCGAGGCCGACGAGGTGCACATCAACGGCGGTCGGTCGCACTTCACCGTCCGACCCATGTCGTTCGACGACTATCCGCGGCTCGCCACCCCGGCGTCGAGCGCGGTCACGATCGATGCTGCTGCACTCGGCGATGCGTTGCGCAAGGTCGTCCGGGCTGCGAGTACCGACGAGGGTCGTCTGGTCCTCACCGGTGTGCTGTTGACCGCCGAGGCGGACGGTCTTCGTCTCGTGGCCACCGATTCGTATCGGTTGGCGGTGTGTGACCTGCCCGGTGTCAGCGTGCTGGGCGCCGACCAGAAGGTGGTCGTTCCGGGCCGGGCGCTCAACGAGTTGCAGCGACTCCTCGGTGCCAGCGAGCAGGTGGTGCTCCGTCTCGGCGAGCGTGACGCGACGTTCGAGATCGGCTCGGTCCGCTTGACCACGCGACTGATCGACAGCGAGTTCCCGAACTATCGCCAACTCATCCCCGGCAGTCATCCGAACACACTCACGGTCGAGCGTGAGTCGCTGCTCGAGGCGATTCGTCGCGTGAAGATCCTGGCCAAGGAGTCGACCCCGATCCGGTTGCAGATCAGCGCCGACGGCTTGAAGATCACCGCCATCACCCAGGATGTCGGCAATGCCGTCGAAGAGATCGATGCGCGCGCTGTGGGCGAGGATCTGCTGGTGGCGTTCAACCCCGACTACCTGTTCGCAGGGGTCGATGCGGCGACCGGCGACGAGGTGACCCTGTCGACCGTCGATCCGGCGCGCCCGGCCATCATCCGCGGTGTCGGCAATGACGACTTCCTGTATCTGCTCATGCCGGTTCGCGTCACGTCGTGACGCGATGACGTCGTGATCGTCACCCGGCTCGAACTGGTCGATTTCCGCAACTACACCGGTGCGGTGTTCGATCTGAGGCGGGGGACGACGGCGGTCGTCGGGCGTAACGGCCAAGGCAAGACCAACCTTGCCGAGGCGCTCGCCTACCTCGCCACCCTCGACAGCTTCCGGGGCGCCCCGGACGAGGCGATGATCCGGTTGGGTGCGGACAGCGCGATCATCCGGGCCACCGTGGTGCACGACGACGAGCGCGAAGTCCTGGTCGAGGCCGAGATCAGCCGCAACGGCCGGAATCGGGTATTGATCAACCGACAACGGCTCGGCCGTTCGCGTGAACTGCTCGGCGTGGTCCGGGTGACGGTGTTCTCGCCCGACGATCTGGCCCTCGTGAAGGAGGGCCCGGGTGAGCGGCGTCGGTTCCTCGACGACACGTTGGTGGCGTTGGCGGTGAAGTACGACGCCATGCGGCTCGAACTCGACCGGGTGATCAAGCAACGCAACACCCTCCTCAAACAGGCCGGCGGTCGGCTCGACGAAGGCGCCGAGGTGACCCTCGACGTGTGGGACACCAAGATGGCCGAACTCGGCGACGCGTTCGGCCACGCTCGCGCCGTGCTGGTGGCTCGCCTCGACCCGATGGTGCTCGAGGCGTACGAGCAACTGGCGGGGTCGGCCACCCCGATCGAGTTGCGGTACGAGCCCGAGTGGCGTCGGTCCGGGTTGGCGGGGGCGTTGGCCCAGTCGCGTCGCGACGACGTCCGTCGGGGTGTGTCGACGGTGGGCCCGCATCGCGACGACGTCGAGTTCCTGATCAACGGGATGCCCGCTCGGACTCATGCATCGCAGGGCGAGCAGCGCACGCTCGCGCTCGCGCTGCGTCTGGCCTCGCACCGACTGGTGGCCGATCGGACCGGGAGTGCCCCTGTGCTGGTGCTCGACGACGTGCTCAGCGAACTCGACACGGGTCGCTCGACCGCCCTGCTCGACCATCTGCCCGCTGGTCAGGTGGTGTTGACCACGGCGTCGGCGCTCCCCGAGGCCGCTCGTCCCGACGCGGTGGTGCGCATCGAACGTGGCGTGTGCATCGAGGCGACGGGCCCGTGAACGGCCCGACCGTTCGCCGCCGGGCATGATGTGGGGATGAACGACGAGCCCATCTCGCTCGGCGACAGTCTCACCGGGGTCGTGCGTTCGCTGCGCGGTCCCAGCTCTGCTGGTGTCGCACCACCTGCCGCAGCAGCCATCGGTGGCGTGTTCGGTCGATGGGAGGAAGCGGTCGGGGCACTCGTGGCCGAGCATGCTCGGCCTGTTCGACTCGATGGAACCCGGTTGGTGGTCGAGGTCGACGATCCGGCGTGGGCGACGCAACTGCGCTTCCTCGAAGCCGACCTGCGTGCTCGCCTTGCCGAGGTTGCCGGGGCGACGATCGATCACTTCGACGTGCGTGTCGGCCGGTCGCGCCGCTGATCGGGTGCTCGGCCCCACTCGATCGCGGGCGACGAACTCACAGGGCCGTTCGGGTCCGGCCCGAGTTCGTTGCCGGCCCGGTGTACCTCGATGCCGCGCTCGACGCGGCCGAGCGCGCCGGTTGGTGACGCCGGGGTTCCACCGTTGCGTCACACCCCCACGGTAGGATGGGGCCACGTCGCGACGACGGCTGCAGCGCAGTTCTCCCCTCTCTCAGCAGCCCAGGTGTCGCCAACATCGGTGCAGGTCATTGCCTGTTTTGCTGAATGATCGAGGTGTGCGTGTCCTCAGACACCAACAAGCCAACTGCCGACTACGGCGCGAAGGACATCCAGGTTCTGGAAGGGCTCGACCCGGTTCGTAAACGGCCGGGTATGTACATCGGTTCGACCGGTCTGGCCGGTCTGCATCACCTCATCTGGGAGGTGGTCGACAACTCCGTCGACGAGGCGATGGCGGGGTTCTGCACCCGGATCGCTGTGACGCTGTTGGCCGACGGTGGCTGCCGGGTCGACGACAACGGTCGCGGTATCCCGGTCGACCCGTATCCGTCCGGTCCCCACAAGGGCAAGAGCGCCGCCGAGGTCGTGCTGACGGTCCTCCACGCCGGCGGCAAGTTCGGCGGCGAGGGGTACAAGGTCTCGGGCGGTCTGCACGGTGTGGGCGTCAGCGTGGTCAACGCGCTCAGCGAACGGCTGCTCCTCGAGGTCGATCGCGGCGGTCGGCGCTATCAGCAGGAGTACGCGAAGGGCGGCAAGCCGCAGGGCAAGATCACCGACGTCGGTGCCACGCCGAAGGGCCGGGCGAACGGGACGTCGGTGTCGTTCTGGCCCGATCCGAGCATCTTCGTGGCCGAAGGCACCGAGTTCGTGGCCCGGACCGTCCTCGAACGCCTGCAGACGATGGCATTCCTCAACAAGGGCCTCGAGATCGTGTTCCGCGACGAGCGCTCGGGTCGCGAGCACGAGATGACCTACCTGTACAAGGGCGGCATCGTCGACTTCGTCAAGCACCTCAACGCCAGCAAGGAGGCCCTGTTCAGCAAGGTCGCCCACTACGAGGACGAAGACACCGAGGGTGGTCAGACACTCGACATCGCCATGCAGTGGAACACCGGCTATCACGAGGGCATCCACGGCTACGCCAACGGCATCTCGACCATCGAGGGCGGCATGCACGTCGAGGGCTTCAAGACGGCGCTCACGAGCGTGGTCAACAAGTACGCCCGTGCCAAGAACCTCCTCAAGGAAAAAGACGACAACCTGCTCGGTGAAGACATCCGCGAGGGCATCACCGCCATCGTGGCGGTCAAGTTGCGTGAACCCCAGTTCGAGGGCCAGACCAAGGCCAAGCTCGGCAACGTGCCGATGCGCTCGTTCGTGCAGAAGGCGACCAACGAGCGACTCGCCGAGTGGCTCGACGAGAACCCGACCGAGGCGAACCGCATCGTCAAGAAGGCGCAGGCGGCAGCCCAGGCCCGAGTTGCAGCCAAGAACGCCCGCAACGCGATCCGTCGCAAGACGGCGCTCAGCGGCGCCGGCATGCCCGACAAGTTGAAGGACTGCACCAGCGGCAACCCGTCCGAGAGCGAACTGTTCATCGTCGAGGGCGACTCGGCCGGTGGTACGGCGCTCGACGCTCGAGACCCCCGTACCCAGGCGATCCTTCCCATCCGGGGCAAGATCCTCAACGTCGAGCGGGCCCGGCTCGACAAGATGCTGAAGAACAACGAGGTGCAGGCCCTCATCACCGCCATCGGCGGTGGGGTCGGCGACGAGTTCGATGCGGCCAAGGCCCGCTACCACAAGGTCATCGTGCTCGCCGACGCCGACGTCGACGGGAGCCACATCCGTACGTTGCTGCTCACGTTCTTCTACCGTCAGATGCGCCCGATGGTCGAGAGCGGCTACATCTACATCGCCCAGCCGCCGTTGTATTCGACCGAGGTGGGCAAAGAGAAGGTGTACCTGAAAGACGACGTGGCCAAGGCCCGGTTCCTCGCGGACCGCCCCAACCACAAGAAGGAATTCCAGCGCCTGAAGGGCCTCGGCGAGATGGACTGGCAGGAACTGCGCTCCACCACGATGTCCGATGCCTCGCGCACGCTGCTGCAGGTGACCGTCGAAGAGGCGGCCCTCGCCGACGAGATCATGAGCGTGCTCATGGGTGACGACGTCGATCTCCGCAAGCAGTTCATCACCACCAATGCCCGCGACGTGAGGAACCTCGACTTCTGATGAGTGACACCCCCGATCTCCCCCGTGACGATGCGAGCGGCGACGGCGACGATCCGTCGCTGTCGGTGCAGCCCGTCGCGCTCCAGGACGAGATGGAGCGCAGCTTCCTCGACTACGCGATGTCGGTCATCATGTCGCGCGCCCTGCCCGACGTGCGTGACGGTCTGAAGCCGGTGCACCGCCGGATCATCTGGGACATGGAAGAGCAGGGGTTCCGCCCCGACCGCCCCTTCGTCAAGTCCGCTCGTGTCACGGGTGACACGATGGCCAAGTACCACCCGCACGGTGACGGGGCGATCTACGACGCGCTCGTGCGGATGGCGCAACCGTTCTCGCTGCGCCACCCGTTGATCGACTTCCACGGGAACTACGGCTCACCCGATTTCGGCCCGGCGGCCTCGCGCTACACCGAGTGCCGTCTGCATCCCTTGGCGATGCAGATGCTGGCCGACATCGACGAAGAGACCGTCGACATGATCGCCACGTACGACGGCAGCCGCACCGAGCCGGTCGTGCTGCCGGCGCGCTTCCCCAACCTCTTGGTCAACGGGAGCCAGGGCATCGCCGTCGGCATGGCGACCAACATCCCGCCCCACAACCTGGGCGAGGTCATCGACGCAACGGTTCACCTCATCGATCATCCGTCGGCCACGCCGGACGACCTGATGCAGTTCGTGAAGGGACCCGATTTCCCCACGGGCGGATCGATCCTCGGTCGGGCCGGTCTCATCGATGCCTACCGGACCGGACGCGGCAGCATCAAGATGCGTGCCACCGCGACGATCGAAGAGACCCGTCGGGGCGGGTACCAGATCGTCGTCACACAGTTGCCGTATCAGACCAGTTGCTCGTCGATCGCGGGGCGCATCCAAGAGTTGGTCGATGCCGGCGATCTCGACGGCATCAGCGACGTCAACGACGGATCGTCCGGCGGAGAGACCAACCTGGTCGTGTCGTTGAAGCGCGACGCCAACCCGAACGTCGTGCTCAACAACCTGTACAAGCTCACGCAGTTGCAGACGAGTTTCGGCGTCAACATGGTGGCGCTCGTCGACGGTGTGCCGCGCACGCTCAATCTCGCCGATGCGTTGCACGGCTACATCCGCCATCAGGTCGAGGTCGTCACCCGTCGTACCGAGTACCGACTGCGTCGTGCCAAGGAACGTGCCCACAAGGTGGAGGGCAGGCTCAAGGCACTCGACGTCATCGACCAGATCATCGCCCTCATCCGGGCGAGCGAGGATGCCGGCTCGGCCAAGGCATCGCTCATGGCTCCGCCGTACGAGTTCACCGAGATCCAGGCGGTCGACATCCTCGACATGCAGTTGCGCCAACTCACCCGGCTCAGCCGGATCGACCTCGAGCGCGAGATGGAGGAGCTGATCGCGCGCATCACGGAACTGCAGGGCATCCTCGACGATCCCGAGGTGTTGAGGGGCGTCATCAAGTCGGAGATGCTTGCCATCAAGGACGAGTTCGCCACGCCTCGCGTGTGCCAGGTCACCCTCGACACGGGCGAGATGAGTGTCGAGGACCTCGTCGAGGACAAAGAGCTCGTCATCGTGATGACCGAAGCGCAGTACGTGAAGGCCGTCCCGGCCGGCAGCTTCAAGGTGCAGGGTCGCGGTGGCCGAGGGGTCAGCGGCGCCAAGCTGAAGGCCGACGACATCGTCCGCAACGTGCTGTTCACCACGGCTCATGCGTTTCTGCTCTTCTTCAGCAATCGGGGCAAGGTCTACCGCCTGAGGGCGATGGACATCCCCGAGCGCGAACGGACGGCGAAGGGCATGCCGATCGTCAACCTCCTGCCGTTGCAGGCGGGCGAGACGATCCAGGCCATCATCGACACCCGTGACTTCGCCGGCCAGCGGTACCTGTTCTTCGCCACGCGCAACGGCACGGTCAAGAAGACGGCGTTCGACGAGTACGACAACGGTCGTCGCGACGGCTTGATCGCCCTCAACCTCCGTGACGGCGACGAGCTCGTCCGGGTGATCGAGACCACCGGCGATGACGACATCTTCATGGTCAGCCGGCTGGGCATGACGATCCGGTTCAGCGAGAACGAGGTCCGGGCGATGGGTCGGGCCGCAGCGGGTGTGCGCGGCATGAAGCTCAAGCCGGGCGACGACCTGGTCAGCGTCGACCTTGCCAAGGACGACACGTCGATCCTGATGATCACCGAGAAGGGCTTCGGCAAGCGGGTCCAACTCGACAAGTTCAACCGTCAGGCCCGCGGTGGCCAGGGTGTGAAGGGCATCAAGTTCGTTCGCAACAAGGGCGTCGCCGTGGTCGCGGCGTTCATGGTCGGCGACGACGACGAGATCGTGGCGGTCGCTTCTGGCGGCACCACCATCCGGATCCGGGTCGACAAGATCCGTCACATCGGTCGCGACGCGACCGGCGTGTCGATCATGAACATCGACGACGGCCAGACGCTCGCATCGGTGGCGCTCATCCTGGCCACCGACGACGACTGACCGCTGCCGCCACGATGATCGCTGCTGGCGCGCCGACCGAGGCGATCGCGAGCGCGGGTGATCGGGTGGTTCGTCGTGCGTTCGAGCAGCGGCCCGGACAGCGGCCCGGACACGGGAACAGGTACGGGCGCCGGCACGATCGCGGATCGTTCGTCGTGGTCGTGGCCGTGGTCGTGGTGCTGGCCGGGCTGATGTCGGTCGGCGCTGCCCGTGCGGGTACGGCGATGCTGCACCGCCAGCAGGCCCAGACAGCGGCCGACGCGGCGGCCTTGGCGGGCGTCGAGGGCGGTCGGGTGCAGGCCGATCGGTTGGCCGCGGCCAACGGGGGCCAACTGGTGTCGTTCGAGCGGTCCGGTGGCTGGGACGGTTTCACCGTGACGGTCGAGGTGACCCGGGGTGGTGTGTCGGCGCGGGCTCGGGCATCGTCGCAGCCATGACCGGCGCCCTCGCGCACACCGCGCCCCGTCACCCACCCGTGTTCTCTACACTCGGCTCGTGACCACGGGCGAGCCGACCCGGCCACGAACGGGCTCCCAGACACCGTCGCCTCGTCGCGCCCGTCCGTCGTCGGGTTCGAACGAGGTCGAAGACGACGTCTTCGAACGTCTGGCGCGTGTGGGCGAGGCTGCCCCCGACCCTGGTTCGCAAGGCATCGACCCGGTGCTCGACCGTGGGGTGCTGCCGCGCATCGTCGAGGCCGAACCCGTCACCACGATGCCGACGCAGCCGTCGCCCGTCGTGACCGCGCCTGTCGTCAACCCGTCCGTCGTCGCGGCACCCGTCGCGACTGCATCAGGCGCCATCGCACCAGGCGCGGCCCCGCCCGGCGTGGCGTCACCGTCATCGTCACCGTCACCGTCGCGGCCGGCGGCAGGTCTGCGGCGCTCGATCGTGTTCCGTCGACCGCGCCCTCACGTGCGGCGCGTGACGCGGGTGGTGCGTCATGTCGACACCTGGAGCGTGTTCAAGGTGTCGCTGGTGTTCAGTGCCGTGCTCTACCTGGTCTGTCTCGTGGCGGGTGTCCTGCTGTGGAACGTGGCGACCGCCACCGGCACGGTCGACAACATCGAGCAGTTCTTCGAGCAGTTCGGGTGGGAGTCGTTCGAGTTCAACGGAGGCGAGCTGTATCACAACGCCTGGATCGCCGGTCTGTTCGTCGCGGTCGGGTTGGTGGGTGTGGCGGTGTTGGTGGCCACGGTCTTCAATCTGATCACCGACCTCGTCGGCGGGATCCGGGTGAGTGTGCTCGAAGAAGAGGTCGTGGCCCGTGATCCATCGCCGGCCGGTGGCCCGAATGTTCGTGGTGGCTCCGGTTGAGTGTTCGCTGCTCGGGCGATAGCGTGACGCACTGCTGTTCGCGGGGCTATAGCTCAGTCGGTTAGAGCGCATCCCTGATAAGGATGAGGTCACAAGTTCGATTCTTGTTAGCCCCACCAC
>JBDKIV010000011.1:0-8167 GCA_039796935.1 Actinomycetota bacterium
GCCTCGCTTCCCAGAGACCGAGCGAGCTCGACCCAACCGTTCTCTCTCAGTGCGGAACGGTGATTGCGCATCGAATCGCGAACCAGCTGGATCAGGACCTGATCCGGGCTGCGACGCCCATGGCATCGCGAGACGTGCTCCGGCAGCTTCCGAGCTTGGCGACTCAACATGCGATCGTGGTTGGGGAGGCGACGCCGTCGCCCGTCGTCGTCCACGTTCGTCCAGTGAAGGATCCACCGAACAGCGCTGACCCATCGTTCGTCGAGCTTTGGCGCCGCGAGGACGACGGCGTGCACGCCGTGAAGATCAACGCCGAAGGGTCCGCCTGGGAACGGGGGCTGCGGACGACGAGTGATCCCTCGGCCTCGGGCGAACTCCCCGCGGAGGAGACGAATCCAGCTACTGAAGCCTGATGTCACTCGGACTGCAACTCGGATGTCACTCGACACGTGAGTCTGACCAATCTTTACGTGTCCCCTTGTAGGTGACACGCACGTTCAGTAGTCCAACAACCGATCGAGGGGGGAGGCCGATGGCCTCCCCCCTCGTGCATTCGTGGTCGAGTCCACGAAAGGACGTCATTCGAGAACCAACTGTTCGAGATCCTGCCCGTGCCGAAGGCCCGGTTGGCGCAGGTTCGGCGGTCCGTCGCCGATGTCGTACGGTGTCGCTGTCCCGCCACGCGGTGGGAGGGCAGGGGGCAACCATGGTCACGCGCAGCTTCGACGACTCAGACCGCAATGTCGTGACTGCACCGAACGGGGCCCGTGTGCACCGTGACCATCTCGCACAGAACGAGATCATTCGTCGCGAGTTCTACGAGGTTCGACCAGGGGTCTGGTGCTTCGTTGGCAACGGACTCTCCAACCAGACGTTCATCGACGCGCCGCAGGGCATCATTGCCTTCGACACGGGGGAGTCCGTTCAGGAGATGGCCTGTGCGCTTGCGGAACTGCGCACCCGAACGGACCGACCCATCGCAGCGGTGGTGTACACGCACTTCCACTACGTCGAGGGAACGAAGGCCGTCTTCGACGAGGGCAACTGCGTACCCGACCTGCCGGTGTACGGGCACCGCCGCATCGCGTTGAACAAGGCCCGTACGTCGGCGGAGATCGCGCCCGCGTACGGCCGTGGTCTCGTGGAGCAGTTCGCCATCGTGATGCCCACGGAGGGACCGGACGGTCTGGTGAACGTGGGTCTGGGCTTCGCCTACAGGAACCCTGCTCACGCACCAGCCACACCCGGGTACGTGCCCGTGACGAGCGAACTTCCCGACGAGGGCGAGGTCACGATCGCCGGGGCGCGCGTGCTCGTGCGTCACTCCCCGAGCGACAGCGACGACTCGATGAACTTCTACCTGCCCGACCTCGGCGTGTGCGTGCACAACTCCGTGTGGCCGCTGCTGTTCAACGTGTTCGCGATCCGCGGTGAGGAGTATCGCGACCCGCGGGTGCTCGTCACGGGTATCGAGCACATCCTCGCCTGGGCACCCGAGCACCTTGTCGCAACGCACGGCCCGCCGCTGTCCGGCCGCGAGGACGTTCGCGAGAAGTCGGAGCGATATCGCGATTCCATCCAGTTCCTGTGGGACCAGACAGTACGTGCGATCAACAAGGGTTGGACGATGGACGAGATTGCGTCACGTGTCACGCTGCCCGATCTCTATGCGCAGGACTACCTGACGAGCGAGCGCTACGGGGTGACGGAGCACCACGTGCGCCAGATCTACACGGGTGTGCGTGGATGGTTCGACGGCGAGGAGTCGCGTCTGTTCCCGCTCGAGCCCGCAGAGCGGTTCGATCGGTTGATCCTCGGCTTCGGTGGCAGGGAGGAGGTGGCCCGGCAGGCGTCTGCCGCCCTCGACGGCGACGACATCCGGTGGGGGGTGGAGCTCGCCACGTGGCTCGCCCGTTCCGCAGGAGCCACCGAGCAGGACAGGGACCTGCTCGCCCGGGGGTTGCGGCTCGTGGCCGAGCGGACGCCCGCTGCGAACATTCGTAACTGGGCGATCACCCGTGCCAGACACCTGGATGGCCAGACGCCGATGGACCGCTTCATGACCCACACCTTCGGCGCCAAGGCGATCGCGCACGCCACCTCGACCGACCTCGTGCACACGCTGCGAGTCCTTCTCGACCCGGCGCAGGCAGAGGGGGTCCACGCGCATCTGCGCATCACGGTGGACGGCGAGTCCGCTGGCCTGCTGGTGCGCAACTGTGTGGCTGTACCGACGGACGGGCGGGGTGCCACGGCCGAGGCATCGATGACCCGCGCCACGTTCGTGTCGGTCCTGTCCGGACGGACGAAGTGGTCGGACGCGGCCATCGACCTGACGGGCGACATCTCCGTTGCGGATGCGGTCCGTCGGTGCCTCGACCATCCCTGCCTGCCGGCGTGAGAACCCGATGACGGACACGACACCACCTGCGGTCCCGACGGGTCCTGCGATCCCGTTCGCCACTCCACCGTTCGCCGGCGTCCTGCGACGACTTGTCGGCGAATCGCGACCCGCGCGGCCCGAGGTGCCGGTGCCGCGGCCAGAGGCCCCGAACATCGTGCTGGTGCTCCTGGACGACGTCGGTTTCGGCACGTGCAGCACGTTCGGTGGCCCCGTACCCACGCCCGCACTCGACCGTGTGGCGGCAAAGGGGCTCCGCTTCAACCAGTTCCACACCACCGCCCTGTGCTCGCCCACTCGTGCAGCGATGCTCACGGGCCGCAACCACCACGCCGTACACATGGGCAACATTCCGGAGGGGGCGAGCGGATTCCCGGGATACGACTGCATCATCCCGAAGGAGGCCGCCACGGTCGCCGAGATCCTCCGCCACTACGGCTACTCAACGGGTGCCTTCGGAAAGTGGCACCTGACCCCTGCGCACGAGCAGACGCTGACGGGACCCTTCGACCGTTGGCCGACAGGGCTGGGGTTCGAGCGCTTCTATGGGATCCTCAGCGCCGAGGCCAGCCAGTTCGAGCCACCGATGTTCGACCAGACAACCCCGGTCATGCCCTACGAGGGTCGCGACGACTACCACATGAGCGAGGACATCACGGAGAAGGCGATCGCATGGATGCGCATGCAGCGGGCGTCCAATCCGCACCGTCCGTTCTTCACGTACCTCGCCACGGGAGCGATGCACTGCCCGCACCACGTGTGGCCCTCCTACATCGATCGCTTCACGGGTCAGTTCGACGACGGGTGGGATGCGCTACGCGAGCGGATCTATCTCCGGCAACTCGAACTCGGCGTCATACCTGCCGGCACCGTGCTCACCCCGCGCCCGACCGCGGTGCCCTCCTGGGAGGAGTACCCGGACAAGTACAAGCCGGTGGCCGCACGCCTGATGGAGGTCTTCGCCGGCTTCATGGCCCACACCGACGAGCAGGTCGGCCGGCTCCTCGATGCACTCGACGAGATGGGGGAGATGGACAACACGCTGTTCATCTACATCACGGGTGACAACGGAGCGTCGGGCGAGGGGACCGTCAACGGTGCGTGGAGCGCGCCGTCGTTCCAGAACGGTCTGCCCGAGGATCCCGAGTGGCTGTTGGAGCACATGGCCGACTTCGGCTCGGCGCGCTGCGAGAACCACTTCAACCTCGCCTGGGCGTGGGCGCTGGACTCGCCGTTCCAATGGATGAAGCAGGTGGCATCGCACTTCGGCGGCACGCGCAACGCGATGGCAGTGCAATGGCCGCGGCGCATCAAGGACGGCGGCGCTCTGCGCAGCAACTTCCACCACGTGACCGACATCTTCCCCACGCTCCTCGACGCTGCCGGCATCGAGGCGCCGAGCCACGTGAACGGCCTCGCCCAGATGCCGATCGACGGTGTGTCGATGGTGCCGGTGATGGAGTCCGCCATCGCACCGGAGAACCATGTGACCCAGTACTTCGAGATGTTCGGGAACCGGGCGATCTACCACGATGGCTGGATCGCGTCCTGCTTCCATGGCCGCGTGCCGTGGAAGCGGTTCGATTCCGTCCCCTTCGACGGCCCGCAAGAGACGTGGGAGCTGTACGACATCCGTCGGGATTTCTCTCAGGGCGACAACCTCGCCGCAGCCCATCCGGACAGGCTTGCCGCCATGCAGGCGCTGTTCGACGCCGAGGCGCTGCGGAACAACGTGTACCCGCTGAAGGAGCCCGGCCAGACCTTCGGGTCGATGTACGCCGTGCACGACTCGCTGCGCGGGCTCACCACGATGACCTATACGGACGGGTCCCACCGGATGCCGGAGCGCTCCGTGGTGAACCTGAAGAACTGCTCGTTCCGCATCACGGCGGAGATCACGGTGCCCCAGGGCGGATGCGAGGGCGTCATCGCAGCCCAGGGCGGGAACATGGCCGGCTGGTCGCTCTACGTAGGACCGGACGGGCGGCCCCGCTACCACTACAACTGGTGTGGCCACGAGCACTACGTCGCGGTCTCGCGCTGCGCGCTCGACCCCGGGCGGCGGACGGTGGTGATCGACCACGCGTACGACGGTGGGATGGGAGGCGGCGGCCATTCGGTGTTGAGCATCGACGGCGAGGCCGTCGGTTACGTACGAGTGAAGAAGTCCGTGCCCATCATTTTCTCCATCAGCGGCGAGACGTTCGACGTGGGTCTCGACAGCGGTTCTGCCGTCGGTGACTACCCTCACGTGTACCGGTTCACCGGCGCCATCCACGGTGTCACACTCGAACGGTTGAGTGATCCGTCACCGGAGGTGCAGGCCCTCATCGAGGACGCGGAGTTCCGAGCGAGCCTCGCCGTCCAGTGACGGCCGCCGTGGACCGCGTAGCACGGAGGATGTCCGTGGTGGCGGTGATGGCGTCGTCGCTGTTCGCATCTCGTGCTCTGCCGGGGTGTGTCCGTTGCTCAGGCGGGCAGGGTCGCCGTAGCGGGTGACGGACTGTCGCGTCGGCGACTTCCCGCGGGAAATCACTCCGCCGGAAATCGCTCGTCCGGTGAGACCGGTGCGACCCGACGCCGGCAGCGGTGTTCCGTGCGACACCCCCTGTTCATGATCGGGCCATGGATCTCTGTGACGTCGCCACCGAACACCTCGAAGCCGAACTCGTCGCCCACGCCGCCTGGGAGACAAAGGGTCTGGCCCGGTTCCTCGATCTGCTCGTCGAGTACGACCGCCGCCGAGCATGGGGATCATGGGGGTGCGTGTCCGTGCAGCATTGGCTGTCGTGGAAGTGCGGTCTCGCGTCGGTCGCTGCCAGCGAACGACTCCGTGTCGGCAAAGCACTCCAGCAGCTACCGGTCGTCAAGCAAGCCTTCTGGGACGGATATCTCTCGTACTCCAAGGTGCGCGAACTGACCCGGGTGGCCACACCCGACACCGATCAACGCTGGTGCGACGTCGCCCGTCACGTCACCGCCGGGCAACTCGCCAAACTGGTCACGGCGGGCCGTCGCGTCACGCGCCACGATGACACCCGTCAGATCGCTGAACGCGGTCTTCGATCTGCCACCAACCACCACGGCGGTGTCACCATCTCCGTCGATCTCCCCTCCGACATCGCCGCCACGGTCATGGCTGCCATCGGCGGAGCAGCCGCCGTCGAGCGAGGTGTCAGTGTCGCCCAATCGCGCGCCGACGCATTCGTCGAACTCGTCCTCGGTCAGGCCCAGGTCTCGGTGGAGGTCGTCGCTCACGTCACCGACGACGGTCATGCGTTGCTCGACAGTGGCAACCCGATCTCGACCGAGCTCGTTGATTGCCTTGCCTGCACCGCGACGGTCACCACCGTGGCCGAGACCCCCCACGGCCCGATCGAACGTGATCGGCGCCGAGCACCCACCAGGCGACAACGCCGATACCTCCACCGCCGTCACCCCACGTGTCAGTTCCCCGGCTGTCACCACACCGGGACATTCGACATCCACCATGTCGTCGAACGATCGAAGGGCGGACCGACCGCCCTGCGCAACCTCACCAAACTCTGTCGGCTCCATCACCGCATCGTCCATCTCCATCACCTCCGACTCACCCTCCATCCCGACCGCACACTCACCGTCACCACCATGGATGGACGACCGATCGACCGGCCCATTCCCATCGCCCAGTTCGTCGTCGAACCGCCCGACGACCCGGGTCGGCTCGCAGAATGGTCGGGTCAGCATCTCGACCTGCCCTTCGTCATCGCCACCATCCTCGGTACCTGACACCGCCGGGGAACTCGAAGCAGATCTCGAAGGTGGCGCTGGGTGAAGGCCGTGGATCGGCCGTCGGCGACTCGGCCTGCAGATCTGGATCAGTGCCTCGCGGTGAAACCCGATGTCGCTCGGGGTGAAACTCGCTCCTCACCCGAGGTCTGCGTCATCGGTGCGAGACCCGACTTCTCCCATGGTCTGCGAATGACGATCAGGTTGTTCCACCCGAGTTCGCCCGGTGATCGGCGCAGGATCACGACCGATGCTCGGTAGGTGCGCGATCCGAAATAGTCGGTGTAGGTCGACAGGTGATCCGGGTGCACGTCCTCGATGACGTAGATCCCGTGCGGGGCGAGCTGCTCGACGCTGTGCTCGAACAGCGTCAGGCCGCCGGCTGGCTCGTGCAGGCCGTCATCGATCATGAGATCGAACTCGCGCCGTCCCACCGCCTGCCACAGTGCGGTCACCGACGCCGGTGACGTCTGGTCGACCTGGAACGTCCGGATCCGAGGCTCCTCGAAGAGCACCGTGGGGTCCAGGTCGGCTCCGACGATGTGGGCGTTCGGGAAGTAGTCCCTCCACACTCGCAGCGACGCCCCGGGCTTGCCGCCCTCGCCCATGTTGTACGGCATGGATGGATCGGTCGAGCCGATGCCGCATTCGAAGACCAGGTTCACGCTGAACCGGCAATGCTCGAACAGCTGTGCATACAGATCGGCATAACTGTGCGCAGGCCACGGGTACGCGGTGGCGACGCCACCGCGTGAACCCTTGTCCGAGCCGTGCACGTCGCAGAGGTACGTCAGGAGATGCGGTTCGCGACGGTGGTGCCACTCGTCGCTCCAGCCGAAGCGTGTGGCCAGTTCGATCTCTTCCGGGTGACGAACGTGGCGGAAGTCGGGTTGCGTGCGGCCGGCTCTCATGCGTCGGTACCGGCGTGTGACCGCCGAGGCGACCCGTCGTGGCGAGATGGTTAGAGGCATGGGGTGGACTCCCGTCACGAGCCGAGCAGCACTCGAGCTGCCCTCGTCAGTCGATTCCTGACGGCGCGGAGGCGGGGTCTCCGAGGTGGTTGGTACAGCGTGGCGAACGGACCGGAGGTGGCGAGCATCCGCCACTCGTCGACACAGAGAAGCGCCGACATCGGGTGCTGCGCCCACGGCTTCTTCTCCGCTGCGAAGTGCACGATCGCCGGATCGCGCTGGGCGTCGATCACCTCTCGTGTCGACGTCTCCAACTCGATCAAGGTCACCTTGTGGGGATCGGCGAAGACGTTCCAACGCATGGGCAGCGGCGTCCAGTTCTCGTAGAACACAGCGTTGAGTGCGTCCTGGTCGGCCAACCGATTGTGCTGCTGTGTCGACAGGAACTCGCGGCATCGACGCTCGGCCTCGTCGCGGTTCCACTGCGTCACGTCGATCACCATCACGCCGGCGTTGAAGTACGGCGCCCGGGCAGCGAAGCCGAGCGCTTCGTAGTCCGGAATGCCGAGCGTCGGGTGTCCCACCCAGGTCACCCAGGCATCTCGAACCGCCGCAATCGGTCGTCCGGCGAGATCGCTCTCCCAGAGCTCGGTGAGATCGTGCCGAACGAGCGTGTCGACATCGAGATAGATCAGCCGATCGAGGTCCCCTCCCAGTTGGCCCGGACCGAACAGACGACCGTACGAGATGGGGGCGATCCCGGTGGACGACGGTGGAAGACCCTCCAGTGAACCGCACTCGAGCCACCGGAGTTCGATGGACGGCACAGTTCGAGCGACCTGCCGGCGCGAATCGGCGGAGGCATCGTTGGTGACGATGTTGGCGCGCACCGGTCCAGGCGTCGACGCCGCCACCGACATCAGCGTGGTGGCGAGATGTGGGCAGTAGGTGTCGTTGCTGACGAAGAGGAGGTCAATCATGTCCGAGACGCTCGCAGGGACGCCATGCAAGTCCGAAGCACTTGGTCACGTCCGACAGGACGGCGGACGACAGACCGCGCGTCGTGCAGTGGTCGAGAAAGGCATTG
>JBDKIV010000012.1:0-9812 GCA_039796935.1 Actinomycetota bacterium
ACTGTCGGGCGACACCTTGCCGACCCGGATCGCGGTGACCGACCCGGCCAGGGCGCAGAGTCCTGCCGAGATCCCGAACACGAACGCCTTGGTGGCCACGAGGTTGACGCCCATCACCGCCGCCGCGGTCTCGTTGTCACGGACCGCGATCAGCGAACGGCCGGCGCGGCTCTTCACGATCCCCCGACAGACGAGGTAGACGATGATCGCAATGATGGCGGCGATCCAGAAATCGAACGCGACCTTGGCGTCGAGGGACCGGAGGTCTCCGAACGGGTCCCAACCGAAGATCTCGTAGTTTCGGATCTGGCCGTCCTTGCGGCCGATGTCGAAGCCGGTGGTGGACACCTCGGCGTCCTTGAGCGGCAGGCCTCGGCTTCCCCCCGTGAGCCACTCGAGCTTCTTCCAGCGCAACAGTTGCGGGAACACCAACGCGAGCGCGAGCGTGACGAGCGCCAGGTAGACGCCCTTGATCCGCGAGGCGGGGAACGACACGAGCACACCGACCACGAACGCAACGGCGAACGCGAGCGGGAACGTCCACCACGGGCTCCAGCCCAGTTCCGACACGGCGATGCCGGTCGCGTAAGCCCCGATGCCGTAGAAGGCGGAGTGACCGATCGAGATCTGACCGGTGTAGCCGAGCACGAGGTTGAGCGCCATCGCAGCGACCATGATCGTGAGCGCCTCGGTCGCAGAGGTGATCAACCCGTTGCTCGCCTGCGTGGGGATCCACAGCATCACGAACGCCACGAGTGCCCCGGCGACAAGGCGAAGCGCCCAATGGGCGGCGCTCCCCTCGTTGATGGTGGCCAACGACTTCATACGCGCTCCACCTTCTCGGTGCCGAACAGGCCGGACGGTTTGAACAACAACACGACGACGATGATGACGAAGGCAACACCGAGTTTGAGCTCTTGGCCGACCCACTCGGGGAAGTAGCCGGCAGCCATGTTCTCGATGACGCCGATCGACAACCCGCCGATCACCGCACCGCCGGGACTGTCGAAGCCGCCGAGCGTCGCCGCAGCAGAGCCATAGATGAAGACCGTGAACATCAGTCCCAGGTTGACACTGTTGTTGATACCGGCGAACACGACGCCCCCGACCGCTCCGATGGCCGCCGCCAACCCCCAACTGACCATGAGGACCGTGCTCGTACGAATGCCCACCAGCTTGGCGCTCTCGACGTTGCTGGCCACGGCTCGCATCGCCAGACCGAACTTCGTCTTGTTGAACAGCAGGAACAGCAGACCCGTGATGGCAAGGACGAGGAGGAACACGCCGATCGACTCGATCTTGATGGCCGCGCCGAAGATTCCGACGAAATCGTCCGGATCGTCCGGGAACAGACTGGGGTACGACTGCTGCTCGCTGCCCACACCGGTGTTCGGCAACAACTGATCACCCCAGATCGCACCGTCGAGCCAGTTCAGCCCCTGGAACAACGCGATCGTCACGATGAACACGGCGAACGCCGACTTCTTCGCGATCGGACGGATGAGCGCCACTTCGGTCGCTGCCCCGACGACGAAACCCGTGCCGATACCGATCAGCAACGCGATCCCGATGGGAATGCCCCACTCGCCCATCTGGTACACGACGTAGGTGGCGAACAGGGCCATCTCGCCCTGTGCGAAGTTGAGATGACCGGTGCCCCGGTAGATGATGACGAGACCGAGTGCGATCAGCGCATACACGCTGCCCTGGCTCAGCCCGTCGAAAAGTCGCTGCAAGAACAGATCCATCAGAACCCCAGGTACGCCTTCCTCACGGAGTCATCCGCGCTGAGTTCTTCGGCCGAGCCCGTCGCCACGATCCGACCGGTCTCGAGCAGGTAGACGCGGCTGGCGATGTGCATCGCCAGGTTCGCGTTCTGCTCGACCAGCAGCACCGAGACGCCCTCTTCGCGGTTGAGCCTGGTGATGACCTCGAACAATTCCTGGGTGATCAAGGGAGCAAGCCCGAGGCTCGGTTCGTCGCACAGCAACAGTTTCGGCCGGCTCATCAGCGCCCGGGCAATGGCGAGCATCTGCTGCTCGCCACCGCTGAGGCTCCCGGCTCGCTGGTCACGGCGCTCGGCAAGCCGGGGGAACACCCCGAACCAGCGATCGATGTCGGCTTTCAGGTCGGAGCCGTGGCGCACATAGGCACCCACTCGAAGGTTGTCGACCACGGACAGTTCGGGGAACGTCCCGCGGCCCTGCGGCACCTGCGCGATCCCGGCACGGACGATGGCATCGGGAGACGCCTGTGTGATCTCGTTCCCCTCGAACGACACCGTTCCCGACCGTGCGATCATGCCGCTGATGGCACGCATCGTCGTTGTCTTGCCGGCACCGTTGGCGCCGAGCATCACGACGATCTCGCCCTGCTCGACCGACAGTGACATGTCGTGGAGCACGGTGATCGGCCCGTATCCGGCGGTGAGTGATGTGATGTCGAGGAGGCTCATGCGGTGGTCCCCAGGTACGCGGTGATGACGGCCTCGTCGGCCTGCACTTCGGCGGGTGTGCCTTCGGCGATCTTTCGTCCGAACTCCATGGCGACCACCTTGTCGCTGATACCCATGACCATCGACATGTGGTGCTCGACCAGCAGCACCGTCAAGCGGAACTGGTCTCGGATCTGCACGATCGTCTCGGCCAACTCGTCGACCTCACCGTGGGTGAGGCCGCTCGCCGGCTCGTCCATCAAGAGGAACTGCGGCCGAGCAGCGAGCGCTCGGGCGATCTCGAGCCGCTTGAGCGTGCCGAACGGAAGTCCCATGGCCGGACGGAACATGAGTGGCCCGAGCCCGAGTTGGGTGAGCAACTCGCCCGAGAACTCACGCGTCTCGCGGTTCTCTCGAGCCGCACCGACGCGGAACACCCCGCGAGCGAAGCCGACCTTGCCCTGCGAATGCGCGCCGACCATCACGTTCTCGAGCAGCGTCATCGTCGGGAACAACGCGAGGTTCTGGAACGTCCGGGCGATCCCCAACTTGGCGATCCCATGAGCGGGCACGTCGAGCAGGTTCTTGCCCCGGTAGAGCAACGCTCCGGTGGTCGGCTGATAGATCCGGCTGACGACATTGAACATGGTCGTCTTTCCGGCTCCGTTCGGTCCGATCAACCCGCAGATCTGACCCTCGTCGATGGAGAACGACAATCCATCCAGGGCGACGATCCCGCCGAATCGCACCGTTATGTCTTGCACCTGTAGCAGGCTCAACGTCAGGTACCCCCTTGGTCGGGTCGACCTTAGTCCGCGCCACGTCCCCGACGAGAGACCGCACCGGACAACCACGACGAGCGCGGTGGATCGGGCCGATGGGCGTGCGATGCTTGAGCCGTGAGCACCACGGACCTCGACCATCAGGGAGCGGACCCGGCAGGTCCCGCCGACAGCCGGCACGGTGTCGACGACAGCGCGATCGCCGTGCTGCCCTGGTGGCGGAGCCCGGTCAACCTGGCGTCGATCGCCATCGCGCTGGTCATCCTCGCCGCCGGATTCGGTTACGTCGTGGGCAACAACCGGGCGATCGACGATCCGAACGCCGTCGATGTCGGCTATCTGCAAGACATGCGCTTCCACCACGAGCAGGCTGTTCAGATGTCGCTGATCTATCTCGACAAGGCCCAGCAGGACACAGACCTCGCCCTGATGGCCGTCGACACGGTCATCAGCCAGAACATCGAGATCGGCCGGATGATCCAGCTGCTCCGCGAGTTCGGCCAGCCCGAGATCAACGAGACCGATCTGGCGATGGCCTGGATGAACGAGCCGCTACCCCTCGAGCGGATGCCCGGTCTGGCCACCGACGACGACATCATCGCGCTGCTCGAGGCCGACGGCGCCCGAGCGCACGAGATCTTCGTCCGGTTGATGACCGCCCACCACCAGGGCGGCATCCACATGTCCGACCACGCGGCAGAACACGCGTCCACTGCCGAGGTTCGTCTGATGGCCTCGAAGATCGCCGCCGGCCAGCGAGACGAGCTCGCCGAGATGTCGCGGATGACCCCGGATCAGTGAGCGCGTCGCCCGGAGCGACCGGGTCCCACCTCGCCGCCATCGACGTCGGCACCAACAGCTTCCACCTCGTCGTCGTCCGCCTGACGGCCAACGGCTACGCAGTCGTGGAACGTCGGGTCGAGACGATCCGACTCGGCCACGGCCTCGTCGACACCGGGATGCTGGCACCCGAGGCGATCGAGCGCGGGGTGGCCGCGCTCGTGCGGATGAAGCGGATCGCCGATGTCCACGCTGCGCCCGTCCGAGCGGTCGCCACGAGCGCCGTCCGCACGGCACGGAACGCCGGCACCTTCCTCGAGCGAGCCCGCCACGAGGCAGGAGTCGACATCGAGGTCGTCTCGGGTCTCGACGAGGCGAGACTGATCCACCTCGGGGTCCTGCAGGCCATCCCCGTCCACGATCGACGGCTGTTGCTCGTCGACGTCGGAGGGGGCTCGACCGAACTGCTCATCGGTCGAGCCGGCGACACGCTCGCCGCCACGAGCCTCGAACTGGGTGCCGTCCGCCTCACCGACCGATTCTTCCCGGAGGGACACGTCGACCCCGATGCGGTGGCGGAATGCCGGGCCGCGATCGAGTCCGCCATCGAGCCGTTCGCAGTTCGCGCGGCCGAGGTCGGGTTCGATCTCACGATCGCGTCGTCGGGCACTGCTTTGAGCCTGGTGTCGATGGCGTCGGCCAGAGCCGGTGCGTCCGGGGGCGGCACTGTCCGCAGTGGCGACCACGTCACGATCGACGAGATCGACGCCATCGCCGACGCGCTCGTCGGCCACCGGTCGACCGCCGAGCGACGGTCCGTGCCAGGACTCGATCCCCGACGCGCCGACATCATCGTCGCCGGGGTGCTCATCCTCCAGTCCGTCGCGCATGCGCTGGGGGTCGCCACGATCGTCTACAGCGCCTCGGCGCTGCGCGAGGGGATCGTGGTCGACACGCTGGCCCGGATCGGTATGGGGGCCGTCGACGGTCTCAGCCGATGAGCCGACGCAGCAGCGCTGCCAACTCGAGCGGCCGATCACCCTGGATGCTGTGCCCGGCACCGTCGATGACGTCGACGACGATGCCCGGCTGACGCCGTCTCGCCTCGTCGACGTCGTCGTCATCGACCACCGGCGACAGGCCGCCCCGGACCAGCGCGACCGGGCACGACACCCGCTCGAACTCGTCCCAGAGCCCCGTCGTCCTGACCGGCCCCGCACCCTCGGCCCCGGCATCGCCCTCTGCAGGCCGACCATGACCTCTCCGGTCGTACCGCCACTGCCACGAGCCATCGTCGAGTTGGCGGGCGTTGTGGAGGATCCCCCGTCGCAACGAGGTCTCGCTGCGGGTCGGATTGTGCTCGATCGTGCGGGCGAGCAGCGCTTCGAAACTGGGGAACACCTGAGGGCCGTTGACGAAGTCGAGCACGGCCTTCGCCTTCGCACCGGTCACGCCTGGCGTGATGTCGACCATGACGAGCGAGCCGACCAACGTCGGATGGTTCGCCGCGAGCGACATCGACGTCAACCCGCCGAGCGACATGCCGACCACCGTCGCCGACGCAGTGGCCAGTGAGCGGATCGCTTCGGCAACGTCGTCGGCCATGCTCCGAGGCGAGTAGTCGCCGTCGTCGCGCCAGTCGCTGTGGCCGTGGCCGGGCAAGTCGATGGCGATCGCGGGGCGGTCCAATGCCATCAGCGTGGTGTCCCAGGTGTGCGCGTTCTGCGAGCCGCCGTGGACGAACACGAGGGGTGGGCGCTCGGCCCCGACGCCCCAACGGAGCGCGCTCAGCCGCCGACCGTCGGACAGCGCAACCGAGTGCCGTGTGACCGCCGGTGGCCGGTCGTAGGCAAGGCCGTACTCGGCGGCGTTCTCGTGGAACAGGCCGAACTCGTCGTAGTGGATTCGCTCCATGGAGCGATCCTACGAACGTCGGCCCGCCGCGACGGACCCGGGAATCTCGGCCAGGCCTCGGGTCACGGTGCCGGCGTCGACACGGGCGCCTGTGTGGTGACGGGAGGAGGGGCCGTCGTCGGCGCCGCAGGCCTGGTCGTCGACGTGACCGGCTTGGCGGTCGTCGTCGGTGCCGGGGTCGTCGTGGTCGTCGTGGTGGACGACGTCGTGGTCGTGGCGTTGGGGTCGGGGGCGTTGAAGCTCGGCAGCGAATCGTCCTTCGTGTTCTGCTCTGGTTCCTTGCCGTTGTGGCCCCAGACATAGACCACCGTCCGGTTGGGCACGAGATCCGGGAAGTACTCGGCGATGTCCATGCTGATCCGGATGCAGCCGTGCGACGCCGGGATCCGGGGGACGTTCTTCGCCCCATGGATGGCGATTCCGTAGTTGATGTAGAGCGGGTTGTACATCCCGCCCAACGGACCCAATCGGTTCCCCTCGACCCGGCGGTACACCCGGAACACGCCACCGGGGGTCTTCGAGTAGGCGCACTCCCCCTTGGTGACGGGCTCGTCGAGCGGGCGGCCCTCGTTGTCGGTGTCGTAGGTGACGGTCTCGCACCATTGCGCAGGCTGGCCGGCCTCGTCGAGTTCCCCACTCGAGATGTGGGTGATCAACGCAGGCTGATCGTTCTCGAACACCACCATGACCTGGATGGGCAGATAGACCTCGACGTGGACACCCGACCCGTGACGGCGACGCGGGCTGATGGTGACCGAGTCCTGCATCTGCGACCAGAGTTCAGGCGTGACGACCGTCGCCGAGTCGCTCTGGGCCAGGTCGCGATAGGACGCCATCCCGCCGACCAGCTTCTTGTACGCCCAGACCGCCTGCTGCGTCCCTTCACCGAACGAACCGTCGATCGGCCCAGGCGCGAAGCCCAGATCGGTGAGCCGCTGCTGGAGTTGCTTCACCTCAGTGCCGGCTGCACCGATCGTCAGCGGCTGACTGAGCACCGTCTTCGAGATGTCGGGCACCGTCGAGGTGAGCGGGACGGCGGCCGTGACCGGCACGAGAGCACTGTCGAGCACTGCCGGCGGCGTCGAACTCGGATCGGACGAACCCATCGAATCGGCCGGGGTCCCGCCGCCCGCCACACCTGCGACGATCACGACCAAGAGCACCCCTCCGGCTGCAGCGGCGGGCAACCAGCGGGTGGCGGACGAGCCGCCGGCGTGCGGCCGACGATCCCCACGTTGGGACGGGCGACGCCTCGGTTGCGGTGCGGGGGGCCGACGGGTGTTCACGAACTCTCCAGGCAGGGGTACGCCCGAATGCTATCCGTCAGGATCGCTCGGTGGTCCGCGCCCGAGGGGTGAGCGTGCGCAGCTCGGACCGCAGCGACAGCATCTCGGAGACGATCCGGCGAATGACCGACAGCGACGAGAGCGTGCTCTCGCCACGTGTCCGCGGGAAGTAGTCGACCCCGAACTGGATGACGTGATAGCCGAGTCGCTTGGCGCGGATGATCAACTCGGCATCGATGAACGAGCCCTCGCTCTTCAGGCTGATGTCGTCGAAAATCTCCCGGCGGCACAGCTTGAACGCGAAGTTGATGTCACGCAGCCGCACACCGAACAGGCGGCGGATGAGCACGTTGTAGAAAAAGGTGTAGATCGCCCTCGAAGACCCCTCACCCACCCGGTCGAACCGGTAAGCGCTGACGATGTCGGCCTCGTAGTACCGCATCAACCGGACGGCCTTGTGCAACTCGCTCATGTCGAAGGGAAGGTCTGCGTCGGTGTACAACACCAGATCTCCCGTTGCAGCGGCGAAGCCGCTCTTGATCGAACCCCCGAGCTTGCGGTTGACCGGGTGGTGGACGACCCGGATGTGTCGATCGGCAGCCGCCAGCGCGTCTGCAAGGGCGCCGGTCCGATCGGTCGAGCAGTCGTCGACGATGATGATCTCGTAGTCGGAGATCGATCCGGCGGCGAGCAGTTCATCGGCCACCTCGCGCGCCGCGTCGACGGTGCGATGGATGTAGGCCTCCTCGTTCCACATCGGGAAGAAGATGCTCAACGTCTCGGCCGGTCGGAGAGTCACGCCGCGGAGGCTAACTGCACCGTGTGACCGCCGCTACGCTCGCACGGGAGATGAGCGATCTGCCTCCACCGCCTCCGCCGCCGGCACCACCGACGTCCGTGGAGGCGACCACCGCGCTCCCTGCCCCACCCCTCGCCGGTGCGCCCGGGAGCGCACAGCCGGCTCGCACGCCACGGGCAGGCGAACTGGCAAGCGGGTGGCGGACCGTGTTCGTGCTCGCATGGGCCGGGGTGTTCCTCGGGCTGGCATCGGTCTGGAAGACCTCACGGACCGTCGGGCTGGCCACGTGGTGGCTCGGGTCGTCCTCTGACCCACGCCTGGTCGTGGTGCAGGTCGCACCCTTCGTCGTTCCCGTCGCCCTGCTGATCGCCGCCTGGCGACGTGTCCGCTGGCTGCCCCTGTGGGGAGCACTCGGAGCAGTGCTGCTGGCGGGTGTCGCAGCTGGCGACCTGGGGGGCTTCACGCGGCTCTCGGTCGTCGAGTTCGCAGTCGCCGGTGCGGCATTCCTCGTGAGCATCGCCTCGGCCGCAGGCCTGCTTCGCCGACCGTGATCTGCGCGCCACGGCCACCCTCGCGGTAGCGTCGGGCGAGTATGTCGAAGGTGCTCACCTCCCTCCCCATTGGCGAACGAGTCGGGATCGCGTTCAGCGGTGGGCTCGACACCTCCGCTGCTGTCGCGTGGATGCGCGAGAAGGGTGCCGTCCCCTACTGCTACACGGCCGATCTCGGTCAATACGACGAACCCGACCTTCCCGGCGTGCCCGATCGAGCGAAGGAGTACGGTGCCGAAGAGGCCAGGCTGGTCGACTGCCGCGCCGAGCTCGTGTTGCAGGGCCTGATGGCGCTCCAGTGCGGAGCGTTCCACATCACGACCGCCGGCAAGACCTACTTCAACACCACGCCACTCGGCCGCGCCGTCACCGGCACCCTGCTCGTACAAGCGATGCACGCCGACGGCGTCGACATCTGGGGTGACGGCAGCACCTACAAGGGCAACGACATCGAGCGGTTCTACCGCTACGGCCTGCTGGTGAACCCGAACCTGCGCATCTACAAGCCGTGGCTCGACGAGGCGTTCGTCACCGAGCTCGGCGGTCGCGCCGAGATGAGCGAGTTCCTCACCGAGCGCAACCTGCCGTACCGCGCCAGCAAGGAGAAGGCGTACAGCACCGACGCCAACATCTGGGGCGCCACGCACGAGGCCAAACTGCTCGAGGAACTCAGCAGCGGCATGGACATCGTCGAGCCGATCATGGGCGTCGCCCACTACCGCGACGACGTCGCCATCGCTCCCGAGGTCGTCACCATCCGCTTCCACGAGGGCTGGCCCGTCGCGATCAACGGTCAGGAGTTCGCCTCGCAGGTCGACCTCGTCATGGAGGCCAACGTCATCGGTGGTCGCCACGGTCTCGGCATGAGCGACCAGATCGAGAACCGGATCATCGAGGCCAAGAGCCGCGGTATCTACGAGTCGCCCGGCCTCGCCCTCCTGCACATCGCCTACGAGCGTCTCGTCACCGCGATCCACAACGAGAACACGATCGAGAACTACCGCACGATGGGTCGGCGTCTCGGCCGCCTGCTCTACGAGGGTCGCTGGTTCGACCCGCAGAGCCTGATGCTGCGCGAGCCGCTGATGCGCTGGGTCGGTTCCGCGGTCACCGGCGAGGTCACGCTCCGGCTCCGCCGCGGCGACGACTACAGCATCCTCGACACCACCGGCCCGCACCTCACGTATGCACCGGAGCGGCTCAGCATGGAGAAGGTCGAGGATCAGGCGTTCGGTCCGCTCGATCGCATCGGGCAGCTGACGATGC
>JBDKIV010000013.1:0-3548 GCA_039796935.1 Actinomycetota bacterium
GGCGCCACCGCGGTCGAGGTCGCCGATCAGCAGGACGACCCGCATCGGAGCCCTCCCCTCATCGCGCAGCGACCGTGGTGATCACGTCGAGCCACTGACCGGCCACGTCGTCGGGCGAGAAATCACGCGAACGGGCCAACGCCGCCGCCGCCAGCCGCAGCCGCTCGGTCGGGTCGTCGGCGGTCAGACGATCCAACGCCGCGCCAAGAGCGGCCGGGTCGCCCACCGGCACCAGCACACCCGCATCGCCCCGGGCGAGGATGTCGCCGGTGGCGCCCGGGCAGTCGGTGGCGATGCACGCGCACCCACACGCCATCGCCTCGAGCAGCGCATTCGGGAACCCCTCGACCACCGACGGCAACACGAACACCGCCGCACGCAGGTACTCGGCCTCGACATCGTGCGTCGAACCCGGCATCTCCACCGAGCCGGCCACCCCCAACCGATCTGCCAGCGCCGTCACAGCGGCGCGCATCGAACCGTCGCCGACGAGTGGCAGCGTCCAGCCCCGAGACGGGGCCGACGACCGCGCCCACGCCTCGATCAGCGACGGATGCCCCTTCAGCTCGTTCAGTCGACCGACGCACACCACCACCCGATCACGCTCGGTCAACGCCGTCACCCGGGCCACCGGATGCGCCGGATTGGCGATGACATCGACCTTGCCCAACCGCCAGGTGCGCCGCGCCTGCCCGGCGATCTCGTCGCTCAACACCACCACACCGGCAGCACGCCGATACAGCCTCGGCCGCAGCCGGCGGCGCCAGCGGCCGAGATCGGCATAGGCGAAGGGATGCGATCGCTCGGACACCACCACCGGGACACCGGTGCCGATCAGGCCCACCAGCACTGCCAGGTTGATCTGTCGGATGAACGACACCACCACCTCGGCGCGGTGGCGACGCACGATCCGGCGCACCGACCACGCAACCGCACCATCGGCCACCACCGAGAACCGGCGAAGAGGCGACGGCAACGAACCGCAACGAACCACGACGACCCGAGGGTCGACCTGATAGAAGTCGGTCGATGGCTCTGCCTGCACCGCCAGCACCACGTCGTGGCCCCGCTGGGCGAGCTCGCGTGCGAGCCAGGTCATCACGCGCCCGCCGCCCCCCGAGTAGATCCCGTTGATCACCAACACGACGCGCATGTGCCGGCGAGTCTGGCACCTCGGCGCGCACCACGAAGGAACCGACCCGTGCAGGTGACACTGGTGGTGCACGGCCTGAACGGCGGGGGAGTCGCCCGCGTGGTCACGTGGCTGGCCGGTCGACTCGCCGACGACGGCCACGGCGTCCACATCGTGGCCCGCACGGCCGCCGAACTCGACGCGTACCCGCTCGACCCGCGGGTTCGGGTGACACGCGTGGCGCCGCCCGTGTGGCCGAGGCAGGCCAAGCGCCCGGTGCGCCTGTTCGCCTTCGGGGCCATGGCCCGGTACGTCTCGTGGCGCGACCGGGCCGACGTGGTCGTGTCGTTCATCGCCGAGACCAACGTGGTCGTCGGCCTGCTCATGCTCGGCTCGCGACGACCCCACGTGGCGGTCGAGTCGTCACACCCCTTCGCCCGGGCCGACGAGGACCCCACCCTGGTGGCCCGCTGTCGACCGTGGCTCTACCGGCGTGCCGCACAGGTGGTGGTCCTCACCGACGACGTGGCGGCGATGGTGGACCGCCAGTGGCGAGTCGAACGCGTGAGCGTCGTCCCGAATCCCGCCCCCACCATCGCAGCGGCCCCGCCGCCCATGCGCGACCGACCGCCACTCGTGCTCGCCGTCGGGTCGCTACGCGACATCAAGGACCATCACACGCTGCTCGAAGCGTGGGCACTCGCCCGTGCCCGGCACGGCGGATGGCAACTCGTCGTCCTCGGCGAAGGCCCGAACCGCGCCGGGCTCGCCGACACCGTCCGCCGGCTCGAACTGGCCGACACCGTCACGATGCCCGGGTGGGCCGCCGACGTGCTCGCCCACATGCAGCGAGCATCGATCTTCGTGCTGCCATCGAGGGTGGAAGGGTTCGGGAACGTCCTGGTCGAAGCGTTGGCCAGCGGCTGCGCGTGCATCGCCACCGACTGCCCCGGGGGCCCACCGCACATCCTCGGCCACGGACGCTTCGGTCGCCTCGTGCCCGTCGGCGACCCCGCAGCGATGGCAGCGGCGATCGACGAGTTGGCCGGCGATCTGGCGACACGCGAGCAGATGGCCGACGCAGGCAGCGCGCGGGCAGCCGACTACAGCGAGGCCAGCGTGTACGGCCGGTGGAGATCGGTCATCGACGCCGCCGCACGGGGATGATCTCAGCGGCCGCGGCGGACGACACGCCGCGCCACGCGCCGCACGCGACGCCCGAACCTGGCGCGGCCCGAAACCGGCCGCAACTGTCGGTTGACCACCAGATCAGGCGCCGACAGATCGGTCACCGCGCCGCGCTCGGGTTCGTACAACTGCACCTGCATACCGACCCGGCCACCGCGCGCGCTCGACGCGTGCGGCCCGACCCCGTGCCATGAATGGCGGGTCTTGAAGAACACCACACCGGTGTTCGGTGCGTAGGGAACCGTGCCGACGACACGGAACCCGTCGAGCGGGTAGTGGCTGTTGCCGCTGCACCGCCAGCGAGGATCGTTCGGGACCAGCAACTGGGTGCCGGCGTCCTCGTCGCCGGCCTCGCGTGGCAGGTTGAACACGCACGTGGCCACCCGCGAGGGGATGTCGGTGTGGGCATCGAGCTGGAACCCGGGCTCGTGGCGCTGCAGGAACGTCTGCGTCTGCAGACGACCCCAGAACCCTCCCGGCTCGTGCGCCTCGATCGCATCGATGTCGCCGAAGCGGAACTCGAAGAACTCGGGAAACCGTTCGAACAGCAGCCGACCCAACCACAGCGGATCGCTGAACACGTCACCCACCGTCTCCCACAGCGGGTCGGTCAGCGAGCGACGCGCCGGATGGAGATCGTGGTGGAAGCGATGGTCGTAATAGTGCCGGAACGACAGCCGCTCGGTCCACGACGGATCGCCGTAGCGAACCCCGCCGTCGACCTCGAACGGGCTGGCGTCGAGCAGACGTTCGTACCACTCGTCCGGGAACACCCCGGTGAGCACCAGGTGAGGGAATGGCCAGCGCACCAGATCTGCAGCTCGGAGCCGCTGCTCGAAGTGCGAACGAAGTTGCTCTGCGATCGACATCACCACTACCGCTCCTGTCTCAGGGTCCTGAGCCGACGGACGTCCGAGCGCACGCCGGCCGCGGCACGGCGCACGATCGAACCCCACGTCGGCACCGTCGTCTGCTCGGGCGATCGCAGCTCCCAACGCTCGACGAGCTCGCCCCCGAACGACGCCTTGAACCGCCCGTGCGGTCCGGTCCGCGCACCGTTCAGGTCGAGCACACGCACCCCGTCGCCCGACACCTGGCGGAACACCTCCCACCGCAGCAGGGCGGCAGCACCGTCGTCGAGCGCGGACCGCTCGGCCCCCGACGCCAAGACGGCTGCCGACGGCACCGAGGCGCTGACGAGCACGAACGCGACGAGGTCGCCCCGCGG
>JBDKIV010000014.1:0-45682 GCA_039796935.1 Actinomycetota bacterium
TGGATCGCCGGGCAGGTTCGAGGTCATGACGATGACGACGTTGGTGAAATCGACGGTGCGTCCCTGGCCGTCGGTGAGTCGGCCGTCGTCGAGCACCTGGAGCAGCACGTTGAACACGTCGGGGTGCGCTTTTTCGATCTCGTCGAGCAGCACCACGCTGTACGGACGGCGGCGCACCGCCTCGGTGAGCTGGCCACCCTCGTCGTAGCCGACGTAGCCGGGAGGGGCACCGATGAGCCGGCTCACCGAGTACTTCTCCATGTACTCGCCCATGTCGATGCGGACCATGGCCTTGTCGTCGTCGAACAGGAACTCGGCGACGGCGCGAGCCAGCTCGGTCTTGCCGACCCCGGTCGGTCCGAGGAACATGAACGAGCCGATGGGTCGGTTCGGGTCGCTCAGACCGGCTCTCGAACGCCGGATCGCATTGGACACCGCGACCACCGCGTCGTCCTGGCCGATGACCCGCTGGTGCAGCAGGCTCTCGAGGTGCACCAGCTTGTGCATCTCTCCCTCCATCAGCCGAGTGACCGGCACGCCCGTCCACTTGCTGACGACCTCCGCGATGTCCTCCGCGTCGACTTCCTCCTTGAGCATCCGATTGCCCTGCTGGAGCTCGTCGAGGTGAGCAGTTGCGTCGGCGATTCGTCGCTCGAGTTCGGGGATCCGTCCGTAGCGCATCTCTGCTGCGACGTTGAGGTCGGTCTCGCGCTCGACCATCGTGCGCAGCTGCTCGAGTTCCTCTTTCAGGATGCGGATCGCATCGATCGCCTCTTTCTCGCTGGCCCAGTGACCGCGCATCTCGGCGGACTCTGCCTGCAACTGCGACAGTTCGGCCTGCAGGGCCTCGAGCCGTTCCCTCGAGGCGGCGTCGGTCTCTTTCTCGAGCGCGACCTGCTCGATCTCGAGTTGCAGGATCCGCCGCTCGACCACGTCGATCTCGGTCGGCATCGAGTCGATCTCGATGCGGAGCTTGCTGGCTGCCTCGTCCATGAGGTCGATGGCCTTGTCGGGCAGGAAGCGGTTGGTGAGATAGCGGTTGCTGAGGACGGCTGCGCTCACCAACGCGGAGTCCTGGATCCGGACGCCGTGGTGGACCTCGTAGCGCTCCTTGAGCCCACGCAGGATCGCGATCGTGTCCTCGACGGTCGGCTCGCCGACGTAGACCTGCTGGAAGCGGCGCTCGAGCGCCGGGTCCTTCTCGACGTACTTGCGGTACTCGTCGAGCGTGGTCGCGCCGATCATCCGGAGCTCACCGCGAGCCAGCATCGGCTTGATCATGTTGCCGGCGTCCATGGCCCCCTCGGCACCGCCGGCACCGACGATCGTGTGAATCTCGTCGACGAAGGTGATGACCTCGCCGGCCGCGTCGGTGATCTCCTTGAGCACGGCCTTCAGACGCTCTTCGAACTCACCCCGGTACTTCGCGCCGGCGAGCATCGAGCCGATGTCGAGCGAGATGAGGCGCTTGTCCTTGAGCCCTTCGGGCACGTCACCGTCGGCGATACGACGAGCAAGACCTTCGACGATGGCGGTCTTGCCGACCCCCGGTTCACCGATCAGCACGGGGTTGTTCTTCGTCCGACGGCTGAGCACCTGGATGACCCGGCGGATCTCGTCGTCCCGGCCGATGACGGGATCGATCTTCCCCTCGCGGGCCCGGGCCGTCAGGTCTTGGCCGTACTTGTCGAGTGCGGCGAACTGCTCTTCGGGGTTCTGACTGTTGACCCGGTGGCTGCCGCGCACCTCCTTGAGCGCCTGCAGCAGTTCTTCACTGCCGACGCCGAGGCGCGAGTTCATCGCGAGGAGGAGGTGCTCGACCGACAGGTAGTCGTCCTTCAGATCCTTGCGGTAGGCATTCGCGTTCTCGAAGACGTTGGTGAGCTCACGGTTCATCCGTGGGTCGTCACCCCCGTACGCCTTCGGGAGCTTGGCGACTGCCTCGTCGGCCTTGTTGCGCACCATCAACGGCGCCAGCCCGAGAGCGCTGAGGACCGCCGGGGTCAACGTGTCGTCCTGGCGGGCCAACGCTGCCATCAGGTGGTCGGGGGTGAGCTCGGGGTTGCTGAGCGCTCGGGCCTGGTCGATTGCGGCCGCCACCGCTTCCTGTGTCTTGATGGTCCACTTCTTCGGATCGATCGCCATGTGGTCATCCTAAACATGTGGCAGAAAACTTGCTACGAGTCGTATCAACTTTGGTCGGACGATCGGGTCATGACCTCGGTCACACCACGTGCTCCGGTCGTGACGCTCACGGGCGGGCCGACCACACTGACAGCCCCTACCCCCCTGGAGTTGTCATGTCACATCGTCGTTCCCTGTCCGTTGCCGCGCTCGCGTGCCTGTTCCTCGTCTCGGCCTGTGGCGGCAGCGACGACGACGCAACGACCACGCAAGCACCCGCCACCGAGGCATCCGCACCGGCCGACACGGAGCCCGCCGAGACGATGCCCGCCGAGACCGTTCCGGCCGACACGATGCCGGCCGACACGATGCCCGCCGAGACCAGCCCCACCACCGAGGTGGCACTCGGCTCGATCATCGACGTCGCCACCGCGGCCGGCGAGTTCACGACCCTGCTCGCCGCCGTCGACGCAGCCGGGCTCACCGAGACCCTTGCGACCAGCAAGGTCACCGTTCTCGCGCCGACCGATGCGGCATTCGAGGCGCTCGGTCAGGCAGCCATCGACGCCGTGCTCGCCGACCCGGCCGCGCTCGAGGCGCTGCTGCTCAACCACGTGCTGCCGGCACCGCAGATGGCAGCACAGCTGTCCATCTTCTCGAACGCCGTCACCCTGGGTGGCGGTTCGCTGCCGGTCGCCCTGGTCGGATCCGATCTGACCATCGGCGGCGCAACGGTGATCACTGCCGACGTGATGGCCGACAACGGTGTCATCCACGTGATCGACACCGTGATCGTCCCCGCCGCAGGCTGAGACCCACCTCGACGTATCGGCCGTCGCGCCCCGGCGCGCCCGTCCCCGGTGTCCCGGGACGGGTGTACCGGGCGCGATGCTGTGGTCGATGCATGATCGACCCACGACGAGTCACACTGCGACGAGGCACACTGCGACGAGGCGACCCGACGATGTCCGCCTGATCGCGACCGACCTCGACGGCACGCTCCTCGGTCGCGATGGTGCGCTCAGCACGCGCAGCACCGACGCCGTTCGGGCGGCAGCCGATGCCGGCATCGTCGTGGTCTTCGCCTCGGGTCGACCGCCGTTCATGGTCGAGCCGTTGCTCGCCGGTCTCGGCGATGCCGTTTCGTATGGCGTGCTGGCGAACGGCTCGGTCGTGTGCACGCTTCCCGATCAGGACGTACTGCGGTCGGTGCGGTTCGAGCTCTCGATGGTGACCGAGGTGGTCACGCAGCTGCGACGGATCGACCAGCGCTACGGGTTCGCCCTGGCGACCGACGCCGGATTCGCGCACCAGCCAGGTTTCGCGAGACGAATGCCGGCCGTGGACATGCCGCCGCCGGTCGACGATGTCCTCGTCGCCATGTCGGGTGCCCGAGAAGCCACGAAGCTCATGGCCTTCCACGACGATCACCCCTCGCACGAGTTGCTCGGGCTGCTGCCGGGCATGCTCGACCTCGACGTGTCGGTGACCCACATGGGCGCCGATTGCGTCGAGATCGGTCCTGCGGGAATCGACAAGGGAGTCGGACTGGCGTGGCTGTGCGATCACCTCGGCGTGCCAGCCGCACACGTGATGGCCTTCGGCGACGAGTTCAACGACCACGAGATGCTGCGCTGGGCCGGCTACAGCGTGGCGATGTCCACAGCCCACGAGGCGACCAAGTCACTCTGCGACGAGGTCACCCTCAGTGGCGCCGACGACGGCGTCGCCGTCGTGATCGAACGGTTGCTCGACGAACGCTGAACGGAGAGCGCTGCCCTCAGCGGCGATCACCGAGGCGGGGAGCACCGAACACCGCGACGCCCTGGCGAAGGGGCACCAGTTCGCGACGAGGCGAGCGTCGCTGGGCGTCGGCCTCGACGATCGCCAACCGCTGCCGCAGTTCGTCGTTCTCGATCGCCAGGCGTTCGATCTCTGCTTCGAGTTCCATCACGCGACGAATGCCCTCGAGGTTCATGCCGTCGGCAGCGAGGTCCTGGATACGGCGGAGACGTTCGATGTCGTGGTCGCTGTATCGCCGGTTCCCGCCTTGCGTTCGCGCCGGCTGGACGAGACCACGCCGTTCGTAGATGCGCAACGTCTGAGGATGCATCCCGGCGAGCTCTGCTGCCACCGAGATCACATAGACCGCGTGGGTCCGTGACCGCATCGTCATGATCCCCCTCCTGATGCTCCGGGCGATGCCGTCGAGGTGGACGACGACCGAGGCGACGTCGGCGTCGCAGCGGCGAGCGCTTCGATCGCTGTCCGTTGGTCGTCGGTGAGATGTCGGGGAACCTGGACGTCGACCGTGACGATGAGGTCGCCCTCGTGCTTGGGGGTGACGACGCCCTTGCCCCGGACCCGATGCCGGGACGCGCTCTGAGTGCCTGGTCGCAAGCGCAGTGTCACCGGCGGCCCGTCGAGGGTGGGAACGTCGATGTCGGCACCGAGGGCAGCTTCGTGGAACGAGATCGGCACGCGAACGGTGAGATCGTGGCCGGCCCTCGAGAACACGGGGTGAGGCATGACCCGACACTCGACGAACAGGTCGCCGGCCGGTCCGCCGTGACGACCGGCGGCGACACGGCCCTTCAGCCGGATGCGCTGACCGTCGCTCACCCCGGCGGGGATCCGCGCCTGCACCTCTCGCTGACGCTTCTCGATGCCGCTGCCGTAGCAGGTCCCGCACGGCTGCTCGATGACGACGCCGCGACCCGCGCACGACGGGCAGGGCGACGACAGCGAGAAGAAGCCCTGGTTGTCATCGATGACACCGCGCCCGCCACAGCGAGAGCACACCTTGGGCGTCGTCCCCGGCTTGGCGCCGGACCCGGTGCACGTCCCGCATTGGACGTCGGTCGTCAGGTACAGCGTGGTGGTGAGTCCACGGACCGCGTCGGCGAAATCGAGTGTGAGCGTCGCCTCGACGTCGCCGCCGCGCTGCGGGCCCGCCGATGCAGAGGCTCCGCCACCGCGTCGGCCCCGGCCGAACATCTGCCCGAGGATGTCACCGAGGCCATCCGCCCCGACGTTGAAGCTGTGCCCACCGGCGCCGCCCTGGCCGGGACCGAACCCCCCAGCCATCGGGCCGAGGCGACGCACCTCGTCGTACTCGCTCCGCTTCGCCTCGTCGCCGAGCACGTCGTAGGCAGCGCTGACCTCTTTGAAGCGCTCTTCGGCGGCTGCATCGCCGGGATGGGTGTCGGGGTGCGAGTCACGCGCCAGCTTTCGGTAGGCCTTCGTGATCTCCTTCGGCGTGGCGTCCTTCGACACGCCGAGCAGCTTGTAGTAGTCCTTCTCGAACCATTCTCGTTGTGCCGCCATGTCGTCACCTCCTCCGTGAAATCCGGGGCGTCACCGTCACCGATCGTCACCGATCGGAGCGTCGTCAGCGTCGGTCAGCCGCGCACCTTCACCATCGCCGGCCGGAGGACTCGGCCCTTCCACCGGTAGCCGGTTCTGAGCACCTCGACGACCACCGGGCCGCCGCCGTCGTCGGACGGCTCGTGCAACACCGCCTCCGCGACCGCCGGGTCGAATGGGTGGTCGGCAAGATCGAGGGCCTCAAGACCCTGCTTCTGGAGGACCCCGATCAATGCCGACCAGATCGACTCTACGCCCTGGACGCCGTGACTGAAAGCCGCTTCGCAAGCATCGAGCACGGGCAGGATCGCCTCGACGAGCTTGCCCGAGGCCCGGTCGATCTCGTCGGCTTGCTGCGTCGCCATCCGCTTGCGGAAGTTCTCGAAGTCGGCCTGGAGCCGAAGCGCGATGTCTCGGAACTCGTCGCGCTCTTTCAACAGGGCCTCGACGTCGTGTTCGATCGCTTCGGCGGCCTCGTCGACGGCCTGGCCGTCGGCGAGGACGGTTGCGTCGAGATCGCCGACCGCGTCGGGCGAGCCGGCGCCCGACGCCTCGGCTGTCGTGTCGTCGTCGCTCATCGCGCCGGGCTCACTTCTCGTCGACGATCTCGGCATCGACGATGTCGTCGTCGCTCGCCGAGCCGCCGGAGGCCTGGCCGCTGGCCGAGGTGCCAGCCGCTGCCGCATCGTCACGCGACGCCGCCTCGTACAGCTTCTGACTGAACGCCTGGGTGGCCCCCATGAGCTGCTCGTGTGCCGAGCGGATGGCACCCATGTCGTTGCCCGCCAGCGCGGTCTTCAACGCTGCGAGCGGGTTCTCGACACCGGCCTTGTCGTCGGCCGACACCTTGTCGCCCTGTTCGCGGAGCATCTTCTCGGTCTGGTAGACGAGCGAGTCGGCGTTGTTGCGGGTCTCGGCCTCGTCGCGGCGCTGGCGATCTTCTTCGGCGTGTGCCTCGGCGTCTCGGACCATCTGCTCGATGTCGTTCTTGTCGAGCGTCGACTGACCCGTGATGGTCATCGACTGCTCCTTGCTCGTCGCCCGGTCCTTCGCCGACACGTGGACGATGCCGTTGGCATCGATGTCGAAGGTGACCTCGATCTGCGGCACGCCGCGGGGAGCGGGCGGCAGATCGACGAGCTGGAACTTGCCGAGCGTCTTGTTGTACGACGCCATTTCACGCTCGCCCTGCAGCACGTGGATCTCGACACTGGGCTGCATGTCGTCGGCGGTCGTGAACACCTCGGTCCGCTTGGTGGGGATGGTGGTGTTGCGCTCGATGAGCTTGGTCATCACGCCACCCTTGGTCTCGATGCCGAGGCTCAGCGGCGTGACGTCGAGCAACAGGACGTCCTTGACGTCACCGCGCAGGACGCCGGCCTGGACGGCGGCACCGACGGCCACGACCTCGTCGGGGTTGACGGTGCGGTTCGGTTCTTTGCCGGTGAGCGACTGGACCAACTCTTGGACCGCCGGCATGCGGGTCGATCCGCCGACGAGCAGCACGTGATGGATCTGACCCTTGGTGAGTCCTGCATCCTTGATGGCCTGCTCGAAGGGGATGCGGCACCGCTCGAGCAGATCGGCGGTGAGTTCTTGGAACTTCGCCCGGGTGAGGGTCTCGTCGAGGTGCAGCGGGCCCTCCGGGGTGGCCGTGATGAACGGCAGGTTGATCTGCGTCTGCTGTACCTGGCTGAGGTCGATCTTGGCCTTCTCGGCGGCCTCCTTCAGACGCTGGGCCGCCATGCGGTCGGCACCGAGGTCGACGCCGTGGGCCGACTTGAACTGCTTGACCAGCCAGTCGATGACCCGCTGGTCCCAGTCGTCACCGCCGAGGTGGGTGTCGCCGTGGGTGCTCTTCACCTCGAACACGCCGTCACCGATCTCGAGCACCGACACGTCGAAGGTGCCGCCGCCGAGGTCGAACACGAGCACCGTCTCGTCCTCGGCACCCTTGTCGAGCCCGTAGGCCAGCGCTGCCGCCGTCGGCTCGTTGATGATGCGCAGGACCTCGAGCCCGGCGATCTGGCCGGCCTCCTTGGTCGCCGTGCGCTGTGCGTCGTCGAAGTAGGCGGGAACCGTGATGACGGCCTGGGTGACGGTGTCACCGAGGTACGCCTCGGCATCGCGCTTCAACTTCATCAGGGTTCGTGCGCTGATCTCTTGCGGGGTGTAGCGCTTGCCGTCGATGTCGTCGCTCTTCCACGACTGACCCATCTTCGACTTGATGCTGCGGAACGTGCGGTCGGGGTTGGTGATGGCCTGACGCTTGGCCACCTCGCCGACGAGCACCTCGCCGGCCTTGCTGAACGCCACCACGGACGGGGTGGTTCGTGCGCCTTCGGAGTTGGGGATGACGACGGGGTCGCCCGCCTCGAGGACGGCGACGACGGAGTTGGTGGTGCCGAGGTCGATGCCGACTGCCTTTGCCATGGTGTGCTCCCGTGGGGTGGTCGTGGGGTGGGGGTGGAAGATCCTGAGTGGAACTGACGCAACTCTACGGGTGGAGTCGCGATGGCACCAACTTTGCCAGCAGAAAACTTGAGTCGTACATACTCAACATCGGCGGCTGCCTGGGCGACGGTTCGGGCGACCTAGCGTGGTCGTCATGCAACTGAGCGATCTCCGAGTGTTCACCGAGCCGCAGCAGGGGGCCACCTACGACACGCTCCTGGCGGTCGCCCGACGAGCCGAGCAGCTCGGGTTCGGCGCCTTCTTCCGCAGCGACCACTACCTGAAGATGGGCAGCGTCTCGGGCCTCCCGGGGCCGACGGACGCCTGGATCACCCTGGCCGGCCTCGCCCGCGAGACCAGCACCATTCGGCTCGGCACCCTCGTGTCTCCGGTGACGTTCCGGTCGCCGGGCCTCCTCGCGATCAGCGTGGCGCAGGTGGACCAGATGAGCGGTGGCCGGGTCGAGCTCGGTCTCGGCGCAGGGTGGTTCGAACAGGAGCACACCGCCTACGGCTTCGACTTCCCCGGCAGGGGCGCGCGGTTCGACTCGCTCACCGACCATCTGGCCATCGTCGAGGGGCTGTGGCAGACGCCGAGCGGCGAGACCTTCAGCTACGACGGCACCGTGCACAGCGTCCGCGAGTCGCCGGCGCTGCCCAAACCACTCCAACGACCGCTGCCGATCGTCATGGGCGGCGGGGGCACCAGGCGCACACCGCTCCTGGCGGCCCGCCATGCGGCGGAATTCAACCTTCCCTTCGCCCCTGTCGAACGGTTCGTCGACCAGCGCGCTCGCGTGACGGCCGCCTGCGAACGCATCGGTCGAACCGAGCCGATGGTCTGGTCGGCAGCGCTCGTCGCCTGCGTCGGCAGCGACGACCGCGAGGTCGCCCGCCGAGCAGCAGCCATCGGTCGCGAGCCCGACGAACTCCGCCGCAACGGCGCCGCCGGAACCGTCGAGGAGGTGGCAGCCACCCTTCGCCGGTGGGCCGACGCGGGCGCCGACCGGATCTACCTGCAGATGCTCGACCTCGACGACCTCGACCACCTCGACCTGATCGCCACCGCCGTCGCGCCGCTCCTCTCGTGACGACGGCCCGTTCATCGGCAACACTGTGCAGATGAGCGAGCACGATCTGGTCATCCGGAACGCCACCGTCGTCGACGGGACCGGCGCCGCACCCGTCATCGCCGACGTTGCGGTGAGCAACGGCATCATCACCGCCGTCGGTGGTCGCGTCGACGGCCGCGGCATCCGCGAGATCGACGCAGACGGCCTCACCGTCACACCGGGCTTCGTCGACATCCACACGCACTTCGACGGCCAGGCGACCTGGGATCCCCTCCTCGCCCCCAGCAGCGTCCACGGGGTCACCTCACTCGTCATGGGCAACTGCGGTGTCGGCTTCGCCCCGGCACGACCGGACCAGCACGACTGGTTGATCGGCCTGCTCGAAGGCGTCGAGGACATCCCCGGAACGGCACTCGCCGAGGGACTCACCTGGGACTGGCAGACCTTCCCCGAGTACATGGACGCCCTCGCACGACGCCGCTACGTGCTCGACGTCGGCACCCAGGTCGCTCACGCCCCGCTCAGGACCTACGTCATGGGCGAGCGTGGTGCGGATCCCGACGAGATCCCCACCGTCGACGAGCTCACCGCCATGGCCGCCCAGGTGCGAGCCGGTATCGAGGCAGGCGCGCTCGGCTTCACCACCAGCCGCACCTACATCCACCGCACGAAGGCCGGCGCACCGCTCGGTACCCGCTACTCGACCGTCGACGAGCTGACCGCACTGGCGATGGCGATGGCAGACACGGGCCGCGGGGTCATCCAACTCATCAGCGACGCCTACCAGTCGGCCGACCACGACTACGCCCTCGCCGAGATGGAGCTGATGCGCTCACTCGTCGAGACGACCGGACGGCCGCTCAGCATGACCGTTCAGCAACCCGAGCCGCTGCCCGACCGGTGGCGTGAGATGGTTGCCTGGGTCGACCGGTGCGTGGCGGCCGGGCTCCCCCTGAAGACCCAGGTCGCAGCACGACCGATCGGTGTACTCCAGGGCCTCACCGCCACGCTCAACCCGCTCGTGCTGTGCCCGAGCTTCCAAGAGGTCGCGCAACTGCCCTTGGCGCAACTGGTGCATGCACTCGGCGACCCCGACCGTCGCGTTCGGATCGTGGCCGAGCATGCTGCCCGCCAGGCCGAAGGAATGCTCGGAGAACTGGTCGGCGGCTTCCACAAGCTGTTCCCCATGGGCGATCCGGTCGACTACGAGCCGGCTGCATCCACCTCGGTCGCCGCGATCGCAGCCGCGGCCGGACGCAACCCGGTCGAGGTGGTGCTCGACCTGCTCGTCGAGCGTGACGGCAACCAACTGCTCTACATGCCGCTGTTCAACTTCGCGAGGGGCAACCTCGACGACGTGCGAGAGATGCTGCTCGCCCCCAACTCGCTGATGGGACTCAGCGATGCGGGCGCCCACTGTGGTGCCATCAGCGACGGCAGCATGACCACGACGGCGCTGGCGCTGTGGACCCGCGATCGTTCGGCCGGGCCGACCCTGCCCCTCGAGTTGATGGTGCACCACATCACGCAGCGGACCGCTCGACACATCGGTTGGAACGATCGGGGCGTGATCGCCACCGGCATGTTGGCCGACATCAACGTGATCGACATGTCGACCCTCGCCGCGCATCCGCCGACGATCGCCCATGACCTCCCTGCGGGTGGACGCCGCCTGGTCCAGGCCGCCTCCGGCTACCGGCACACGTTCAAGTCCGGTGTCGAGACGTTCGCCGACGGCGAGCACACCGGCGCACTGCCGGGCGAACTGGTCCGCGGCAGTCGCTGACCTGCGAGGTCACACCTCGGTCGGCTGCGCCACGGGTTCCTGCTCGTCGCCACCGACCGCGTCAGGCGTACCGCTCGACGATGCGGTTCGGTTGCCGGCGCGGCGCGCCGCGGCCGCAGCACCGAAGCGGCCGAGCACGACCCTGACCACAGCAGCCGTCACCGCCAGGATCGTGAGGACCAGCGCCACGGCTTGGTACACGCGATTGGACACATCGGTGCCCGCCATCCCGGCGTGCACGATCGCCGACCAGGTGAGCACGTAACTGGTGGTGTGCACCAGACGCCACCACGTCGCCGGGATGCGCTTGCGCATCATCGACGTCGTCTCGACGAGGATCAGCAAGTAGAGCGCCACGACCCCGAACGTGACCGCACCGGGCCGCCACGACGACGCCATGGGCACGAAGATCTCGCTCCAACCGAAGTGGACGTAGCTGTCGGCAACCAACCCGACCAGGTGGAGCACGGTCGCCACCACCGCGAGCCCGCTGAGCCAGGTGTGCATCTCGCGCAGCCACGAGGGGCGGTCGAGCGGCTTGAGCGCCCGGGTCGACAGCAGAACCCCCCACACCACCGACGCCACCAGCAGGATCGCCGCGACCATGCCGGACGCACGCGCCAGGTACCACCACACTTGAGGATTCATTCCGAGGCCTCCCCACTCACGATGTCGTTCCACGGCTGATTGCCGTCGACGGATCCATCGGCGTACACGGCCTGCGCCGCCAGACCGCGCTCGGTCAACTCCGGCATCATCCGAGCCGGACCACCGACCAGCAGCGCCTTCGTCCACACCTCGGCCCACGCACCGGTGCCGGCGACGACACTCACCTCGACGAGCGGCACCCCGGCTCTCGACGTCGTGATCGGGCGAGCAGTGACCGGATCGAGCACGTGGTGCAGCCTGGCCCCCGTGGTATCGGTCCACGCGCGACGCTGGGTGCCCGAGGTCGCCACGGCTCCGTCTCGGAGGTACACGAGGGAGCTGCCGCTGCCACCGGTCGGGCCGGTGACGGTCACTCCCCAACCACCGGGATGCGGCGACGAGCCGGCAACGCGAACGTCGCCGCCGATCGACACCAGCGCTCCGTCGGCCCCGGCATCGACCAGCGCCTCGACGGTCAGGTCCGCCGCGAGCCCCTTGCCGATCCCACCGGCGTCGAGGCCGATTCCTGCCGGAGCGACCACGACGTCGTGCTGCGGGTCGACCAGTATCCGGTCGAGCGGGGTGCGCGGCACGGTCGGTTCGGACAACGACGTGACCAGCGTGGGGTCGTGCCAGCTGGCGTGATAGCCGAGACCGACGAGCGGGGCGAGTTGAGTGGGATCGAAGGTCCCGTGGGTGACGACCCACCCGCTGACCATCGCCGTGATCAGACGGACCGTCGACGGGTCGACGACGACCGGACATCCTGCGGCTCGGTTGATCCGGCTGATGTCGCTGTCGGCCACGAAACGGCTCCAGCAGCGCTCGAGCCGGGCGATCTGCTCGCGTGCATGATCGAGCAGGTCGACGGCACCCCCGACGACGACGACCTCGGCCGTGCAGCCCATTGCCGCGAACGACACCCGCCGGGCTGCGCCAGAGCGAGGCGGCGACATCATCGGTCGGCTCAGTTCGACTGCGTGCTGGCGGCCGAGGCCCCACCGCCGCCCGACGCGGGCTGCGCCTGCGGCACGGTCAACTCGACGACGACCGGCTGCGGGGCTGCGGTCGGCGCGGTGTCGGCCGGAACCGGCTCGACCGGCAGCACCGCGGCCAGCGGCTGCTCGGGAGCGCCGACGATCGACCCGGGCGCTGCTGGCGTCGTGGACGGCACCGGCGGCAGCAGGGGTGCGGCCGGAGGCGCAAGAGGGACGGGCGCTGGGGCTGGCTGCTCGGACGTCTCCGCCTCGGCGGTCCAGCCCATGACCGCCACCAGACCGAGGATCATCGACGTCGACAGCCCGGCGGCGATGATCTTCGACGCCTGGGCCGGCATCTGGCGCTTGACGTCGGCACGCCGGGCGCTCACCGGCCGGACCGCCTCGGGTCGGACCGCTTCGGGTCGGACCGCTTCGGGCCGGTCACCGGTCGACGCGGGCTCGGCAGTTCCGGTGCCAGCCCGTCGGGCGGCGAGCCGGGCCAGCCGGTCGTCGATCTCAGCCATGATCCTCGTCGTGATCGTCGTCGTCGTCGTGATCGTCGTAGCCGTCGTCGTGATCGTCATGTGCCTCGGTCTCGACCGAGGTGGTCACCACGCCGAACAGCAGCGCAGCACGGAACGTGACCTCGAGCGTGTCGGACTCGAAGGTGATCTCGACCTCGAGCGCGTTCTCGACCTCGGCCTCGTCGACCCGCCACCCGAGACCGGGTTCGACGCTGACGATGGTGAGGACGTCACCGACCGTGTCGAGCGTGACCGTGCCCGAGTCGCCGACCTTGTAGATCGCCTGGGTGCTCGGAGCCGTCGTCGAGGACGCCCCGAGCGAACTCGACGGGGCGACCGTCGATGCCGGCACGGTCGACGCTGCAGCAGCGACTGCCGTCGTCGTGGACGTGGGCGAGGTGGCCGGAAGCGTCTGCGCCCCGGCGCTGCCGTGGAGCACCTGGGTGTTCACCATGGCGGCGGCCGAACCGGCAACCAGGACCCCGGCGATCGAGAGCACTGCAGCAACTCTGGTCTTCATCGTGGAAACCTCCGTGGTTCGTAACCCGTGCCTACGACCATGATCGTACGAACCGCCACTCCAAGAGAGCCCCGCACCTCGTCAAAGAATCATCCAAGACCCATCCCCAGGACCGCTACGTGCGCACAATGTGCACGTGAGGATCCTGCTCGTCGAGGACGACCGTTCGATCGCCAGCCCGTTGGTCGACGGACTGCGCGCCGCCGGCTACACCGTCGAGCACGTCACGCACGGCGCCGAGGCGCTGTCCGTCGCCGCCGCCGCCGTCACCGCCACCGCCACCGGCGCGACCGCCGCCGACCTGGTACTGCTCGATCTGGGCTTGCCGGACATGGACGGCCGGGACGTCTTCCGGCACCTCCGCACCGCTCGGCCACACATGCCGATCATCATGCTCACCGCCCGCGGCGACGAGTTCGACCGGGTACTCGGCCTCGAACTGGGCGCCGACGACTACGTGACCAAGCCGTTCTCGCTGCGAGAGCTCATCGCCCGGATCCGTGCCGTCAGCCGCCGCGCCGGCGCCACCCCGGCCGGCGAGACCCGAGCCGAGCACTCCGAGACACCAGGACGGCAGACGATCGGCACACTCACCATCGACCGGCGCACCCGTCGGATCAACGTGGGCGATGACGAGATCCACCTCACCGCCAAGGAGTTCGACCTGCTCTCGTACCTCGCCAGCGAGCCGGGGACGGTCAGGACACGGATCGAGATCCTCGAACACGTGTGGGATGCCCACTGGTACGGACCGACCAAGACCGTCGACGCGCACGTCGCATCGATTCGCAAGAAGCTCGGCACCGGCGCGTGGATCGAGGCCGTACGAGGCGTCGGCTTTCGGCTCGAGCCGCCGAGCTGACCGCGCGATGAGGTCGCACCCATGAGATGGCGGCTGATGGCGGCGTTCGTCGGCGTCACCTTCGTCGTGCTCGCCGCGCAGGACGTCCCGCTCGCGATCTTCGTCCGGGGCGTCGAGCGCGACCGTGCCGTCGCGAGCCTCCAACGTGACGCGTTCGTCCTCGGGGGTGCAGCGGAGGACCTGCTGTCCGGCGAGGCGGACGGGGCCGACGGGGCCGACGCCGGGGCCGAGCTGCAGTCGACCGTCGATCTGTACGCAGCCAGGGACGGGACCGACGTGGTCATCGTCGACGCAGCCGGTGTCGCCGTCGTCGCCTCGAACGGCACCGCCCGGATCGGTCGTGACTACAGCACGGTGACCGAGGTGACCCGAGCACTCGGTGGAGTGCCCGTCTCGGGCGAGAGCACGTCGGCCGAGCTGGCCACCGAGGCGGTCTACGTGGCGGTCCCCGTGCTGTCGGGCACCAGGGTCGCCGGAGCGGTCTGGCTGGCCCAGCCGTCGTCGTCGATCGACGAGGAGGCGGGCAACACGGTCCGCGGCATCGTCGTCGTCGCCCTGATCTCGCTGATCGGTGCGGGAGTCGCAGCGCTGTTCGTGTCGACGACCATCACCCGCCCGCTCGAACGCCTGAGGGACACGACCGAACGAATCGCGAACGGCGACCTCGACACGCGTGCGGCCAACGACGAGGGTCCGCCCGAAGTCCGCCACCTCGCCGAGTCGTTCAACCTCATGACCGGTCAGCTCAGTCGACTGCTCGACCAGCAACGCTCGTTCGCCGGCGATGCGTCCCACCAACTGCGCACGCCACTCACGGCGCTCCGGCTGCAACTCGAGCAGGCCGCCGCACTCGTGGACCAGGACCCGGTCGGCGCTCGCGCCCGGCTCGAGGCCGCCGACGGAGAGATCGAACGGCTCCAGCGACTCGTCCAGGGCCTCTTGATGCTGGCGCGTGCCGAACAATCGAGCGTCGCTCCGTCGACCGTCGACGCCGGAGCCGTCGTCGCCGAGCGGTGCGACATGTGGGCATCACTCGCTGCCGAGCGCGGGATCGCCGTTCGTTGTGCAGCTGTTTCGGGAACACACGTGCTCGCCGTGCCCCATGCGCTCGAACAGATCCTCGACAATCTGCTCGACAATGCCATCAACATCGTCCCCGTCGGGACCGAGATCGACGTGGCACTGGATGTGCCGGCGACGACCGACCGGACCGTCGGCCTGCGGGTGCTCGACCGGGGGCCCGGTATGACCGCCGATCAGTTGGCGCACGCCCGCGACAGGTTCTGGAGGGCGCCCGACTCTCCGTACACCGGGTCGGGACTCGGCCTGGCGATCGTCGACCAACTCGCCCGCGCCTGCGGCGGGTCGGTCGAGCTCGACGACCGCCCCGGGGGAGGGCTCGCCGTCACCGTGCACCTCCCTGCGGTGACCCGACGCTGAGACCGACCCGGTCGGCTGTCCCGGCCCGGTCGGACCCCGGCGAACGTTCTACGAGAGCCGAACGTCGACCGAGGTCTGGCCGGCGCGCTGGTGCCGAACATCCACAGCGACCGTCGATCCCGCCGCCCCCCGGACGATCCACGTGGCCAGGACGCGGTCCGGGGTCCCGTCATGACGGTGCGAGAACCGGGCCTGCGACCGCCCGGCCAGCTGACCGAGCTCGATCCGTGCCGGCCCACCGATGACCTCGGCCCCGGCCAGGATCGCGACGACCGGCCGCACGAGCTTGTCCGCCCGGGCGCGTTCGCTGATGTAGGTGGGCAGCCAGCCGGTGTTGGCGACACCCACCTCGACGCGCCACGTGTCGTCACCGAGGGCGAACGACCGGGCGTGAACCACCTCGAGTTCGGGCGCGGCGAGCGCCTGGGCGACGGCGAACGCGGCATGGCCCTCCACCTCGTCGGCGAGACGGCCGAGCGGGGGGTTGGTCCAGGTGCACATCTCGTCCCAACCCCCGAGTTCGACCGCACCGAGCTGCGGATGGTCGAACCGGTACCAGTCGACATGCATCTCGGGATGGTGCTCGTCGGACCAGCGCAGCACGGCGAGTTCCTCCGCCTCCGTGGGCCCGGTGTACCAGAAGTGCGTGGACTGCTTCGTCCCCGTCGCGGCATGGACCACGTCCCAGAACTCGGTCGTCCAGCCGAACACCCCCAGATGTTCGTACACCCAGTCGTCGGCTGCGCCGCTCATCGTCTCCTTACGATCCCAGGTGAAGTCTTCGTACACCGAGTGAACCGTGTACCCGGTGAGGGCCTGGCCTCGTTCGCCCAACTGCTTCCAGGTCCACACGTCACCCGGCGGCAACGCCGAGTCGGCCTGCGTGCTCGATGGCCGCAGCAGCACCCCGCCGCTGGTGTGGAACGCGTTGTAGCCGCAGATGTTGGGTCGAGCCACGATGGCCCGCACCAGCGCGTCGATCTCGGGCTCGCTCAGCGGGTGGTCCCCGCTTCCCATGACACCGGTCCCCCACCCCGCCGGGAAGTTGCGATTCATGTCGAGGCCTTCCGGCGGACGCGGCGTCGGCACCGTGAATCCGTCGTGGTCGACGATCTCGCCCTCGAGCAGGAGGCGGTACCGGCGAACCGAGTCGTCGCAACCGTCGAAGGGAACAGGGGCCATGATCCGGGGGTCCGTCGTGCTCGTCATCCATGCCCCGTTCGGATCCGGGATGCGCATCGTGAGGATCCGGCCGTCGCCGTCCATGTCGCGCTCATGAAGTCCGGGTGCGCGATGCGCATCACGCCACGGCCATGGACGCACGCTGCTGCGCCGGTACTGCGGCGAGTCGGCGAGCGCCCACTCGACCCCATCGGGATTCACCCGTGGCACGACGTAGAACGTGCGCGTGCGCAACGCCCGGGTGACATCGGGATCGGTCCCGAACCCGCGCACGAGATGGTCGATCAGCCGCAGCGCGGCGACACCGGCGGTCACCTCGACGGAATGGATGTTGGCATCGACCCAGTGCGCCGGCTTGGTGTGGTGCTCGCCGGTCGAAACGTCCGTGACCGTGGCGATCAGGAGCTCGCGACCCTCGTACGAACGGCCGTACGACTCGACGCTGACGAGGTCGGGGTACGCAGCAGCGGTCTGTCGCAGCCACTCGCCGAGCTCGTCGTAGCGGAGGAACCGATCGAATGCGTACGTGATCTCGGCGGTCATCGCGTCACCATAATCTGCCGACCTGCGGGCCCTCGGGGCTGCCGGCACGAGCGATGGCTCACCCCCTGCGCGGCAACTTCTCCGGGTTCGGGGCGAGAGACCTACGATCGGACCATGACCGGAACGCTGGTGTCGCTCCGCCACGGCGAGAGCGAGTGGAACAGGCTCAACCTCTTCACCGGTTGGCACGACGTGACCATGACCGAGAAGGGCCTCGCCGAGGCCCGATCGGCCGGACGCACGATGGCCGATGCCGGGCTGCACTTCGACGTCGCGCACACGTCACTGCTCACCCGCGCGGTCGTCACCTGCCACCTGGCGCTCGACGAGATGGGCATGGTCTGGTTGCCGGTGCAGCGATCGTGGCGCCTGAACGAACGCCATTACGGAGCGCTGCAGGGACTCGACAAGAAAGAGACCACCGAACGCCACGGTGCCGAGCAGACGAAGCGTTGGCGGCGCAGCTACGACGTGCCCCCGCCCCCCGTCGCCAGCGACAGCCCCGAACATCCCCGCAACGACCCTCGGTACTCGCGCCTCGCACCCGACGTCCTGCCGGCGAGCGAATGCCTGAAAGACGTCGTCGCCCGCGTGCTTCCGTACTGGTACGACCAGATCGTGCCCCAGTTGCGGTCCGGCCTCGACGTCCTCGTCACCGCCCATGGCAACAGCCTCCGGGCGTTGATGATGCACCTCGAGGGGATCTCTGCCGACGACATCGCCGAGATCAACATCCCCACCGGCGTGCCACGGCGATACACCTTCGACGACGATCTGGCCGTGACGACCGTCGACTACCTCGGCGACGCCGATGCGATCGCGGCGGCCGCCGCAGCCGTCGCCGCCCAGGCAGGGGCGCACTGACCACGACGACGAACAGCCGTTCCGCCACGTGACCGAGCACCCCGCGCATTGGGTCTAGGCTGGGCTGATGGCCAGCAAAAAGGCGTACATCGACCACCTGCGCGGCGTTCCGCTCTTTTCGAGCTGCTCGCAGAAGGACCTCGAGAAGATCGCGAAGGCCGGTGACGAAGTGACGATGCCGGCCGGTTCGTTGATCGTCGATCAAGGCCAGACCGGCCGCGAGGCGTTCGTCGTGCTCAGCGGCAACGTCGCTGTACGGCGCAACGGCAAGAAGGTCGCCACGCTCGGACCGGGATCGATCGTCGGAGAGCTCTCGCTGCTCGACCACGGACCCCGCACCGCAACGGTGGTGTGCGAGACCGAGTGCACCTTCTTGCTGCTCGACCAGCGCCGCTTCCTCGGTGTGGTCGACGACGTTCCGGCACTCGCCCACAAGCTGCTCGGGTCGCTCGCCAGCAAGATCCGCGAGCTCGATCGCCAGTACTACGGCTGAGTGACGGCCTCGTCCGTCGCAGGCATCAGCCCCGCGGACGAGCCGAGAGCGGCTCCGGCCAACTACAGTTCGGGGCGCCATGAGTACGCACGCCTCACCTGCACCGACCGAGTCAACCGACCGCGGTCCCAAGCGGCTCAAGCCGCACCAGCTCGTCATCGGCATCGGTATTGCCATGGGTGCATTCATCCTCGTGTCGGGCATCCTCCCGCTGCTCACGGGATGGCACGACGAGAGCGAGATCACCCGAGAGGTGTTCGGCGGGATCCCCGGCCCGCTCAAGATCGCCTTCTACACGGTCATCCCCGTGCTGATCGTCTGGGGAGCGTTCACCTTCGCCGACCGGGTCCGCAACTGGGAGCGCGGCGGACCGGACCGCCGCCGCACCACCCGCAAGAACGTCAAGCGCCGCCTCGGTGACTTCCGAGCCGGGGTCTACATGCAGACGCTGCTCCGTGACTCCGCAGCCGGTCTGATGCACTCGTTCATCTACTTCGGCTTCCTCGGCCTCCTGGGCGTCACCACCACGCTCGAGGTCAACCACCAGCTCCCCGAGAGCCTCAAGTTCCTCCACGGCCAGGTGTACATGGCCTACGCGTTCATCGGTGACCTGTTCGGGCTGGTGTTCATGATCGGCATCGTGTGGGCGATCGTGCGTCGCTACGTGCAGCGGCCCTACCGCATCCGCATCAAGTCGAAGCCCGAGCACGCCATCATCCTCGGTGTCTTCTTCGTCCTCGGTATCAGTGGCTTCGTGGCAGAGGCGTTCCGCATCGCAGAGAACGGCATGCCGAGCTTCGAGAAGTGGAGCTTCATCGGGTACCCGATGGCGACCCTCGTCGACGGCCTCGACGCCGGCACGATCGAGCTGTGGCAGCAGATCTGGTGGGGCGTCCACGTGCTCAGCTTCGTCGTGTTCCTCGCCATCTTGCCGATCACGATGCTGCGTCACATCTTCACGTCGCCGCTCAACATGTACCTGAAGGACCGCGAGCGCCCGAAGGGCGCGATGAAGGCCATGCCGAACCTGACCGAGACGTCGCTCGAGACCTTCGGCGCTTCGGTCGTCGAGGACTTCACGTGGAAGCAACTGCTCGACACCGATGCATGCACCATGTGCGGGCGCTGCACGAGCGTGTGCCCGGCTCATGCCACCGGCAAGCCGCTCGACCCGCGCGAGATCGTGCTGAAGACCGGCGAGGTGATGGCGGCGTCCGGCACGCCGCAGGTCAGCCCGCCCATCGGTGTCGTTCCCGAGATCACGGTGTCGTCGAACTCGTTGTTCGAACGCATCACGGCCGAAGAGGTGTGGAGCTGCACGACGTGCAAGGCCTGCGACGAGATCTGCCCGGTCAACATCGAGATCCTCGACAAGATCCTCGACATGCGCCGGTACCTCTCGCTCATGGAGAGCAACTTCCCGGCCGAACTGGGCAACGCCTACCGCTCGATGGAGAACCAGGGCAACCCGTGGGGCATGAACCAGGGCGAGCGAGCCGACTGGGCCAAGGACCTCGACGTGGCAGTGGTCGACCCGGGTGATGCGTTCCAGTCCGAATACCTCTACTGGGTCGGTTGCGCCGGTTCGTTCGACGACAAGAACAAGAAGGTCACCCAGGCAATGGCGAAGCTGCTCAGCCGAGCCGGCATCGACGTGGCCATCCTCGGTCCGAGCGAGATGTGCACCGGCGACTCGGCGCGGCGGTCGGGCAACGAGTACCTGTTCCAGATGCTCGCCATGCCGAATGTCGAGATGCTGAACGGCATGGGCGTGAAGAAGATCATCACGCAGTGTCCGCACTGCTTCAACACGCTGAAGAACGAGTACCCGCAGCTCGGCGGCGACTACGAAGTCGTCCACCACACCCAGTTGCTCGAGAGCCTCATCGACGCAGGCAAACTCGACGTCAGCGAGGCGACGCTCGAAGAGCGGATCACCTACCACGACAGCTGCTACCTCGGCCGCCACAACGACGTCTACCTCGCCCCGCGCAAGGTCGTCGGCAGCATCAAGGGCATCGAGATCGTCGAGATGCAGCGCAACGGCACCAAGGGCATGTGCTGTGGCGCGGGTGGTGCCCGGATGTGGATGGAAGAGTCGATCGGCACGAAGGTCAACGACGAGCGCGCCGTCGAAGCGATCTCGACCGGCGCGACCCGGGTGGCCACGGCATGCCCGTTCTGCTACATCATGCTCGACGACGGTGTGAAGGCTGCCGGAGCCGACGAGGACCAGGTGAAGGTCGCCGACATCGCCATCCACCTGCTCGACGCGATCGAGGCGGGCGAACGCAAGATGTTGCAGCGAGAGGCGCCGTTCGCTCCCATCGCGGGCGAGTGACCATCACCTGGTCTGCCCCGTTCACGGGGCGGGACAGGTTCCCCACACGGGTTTCGGCAGCAACCAGGATGTCGCGCCCGTGGCGAAGTTCGACGGCTGCGACGTGATCGACGACACGCACCACCCCGACAGATCACGGTTGAACGTCGACGCATTCCGGAACATGTCCACCATGTCCGTCACCCTCGACGTGTCCCAGTCGCCGAGGTCCTGATCGAACGCCGCGGCACCGTTGAAGGCTCGCCACATCGTCTGGACGTTGCCGACGCTCCACACCCCGATCGGCTGGTCGAAACGAGACGCCTGGGCGAAGGTCTGGTACATGCTCGTGACCCTCGAGGTGTCCCAGCCGCTGATGTCCTGGTTGAACGCCGACGCCGAGAAGAAGGTGGTGCGCAGGCTGACCACGCTGCTCGTGTCCCACGAACCGATGCTGGCGCACGCCGTGGTGCTCACGCCCGGTGCGCACCCGTTGTTGAACGTGGGGTTCGATCCGGTCACGGCGTAGAACATCGCCTGCAGGGTCGTCACCGATGACATGTCCCAGGCACCGATGTTCTGGTTGAAGGCGTTGGCTGATTCGAACAGCCGATCCGTCTTGGTGACGTTCGACATGTCCCACGAAGCGATCGACGGGCAGTTGGCGACGCCACGGCCGCATCCGTTGTTGAACACCGCCGCGTACTGGAACATGTAACTCATCGTGCGCACGTTCGACGTGTCCCATCCGCCGAGGTCCTGGTTGAACGATGCGGTTCGCTGGAACATGTGGCTGGTGTCTTCGACCGTCGCGGGCAGGTCGGCCGGTACCGACACCAGGTTGGAGGCACGGACGAACGCTCCGGCGAAGCTGGTGACACCGAGGTCGCCCCAGGCCCCGACCGACGTGATCTTGTCCTGGCTGGGCATCAGCGGCGGCGTTCCCGACTGCGGCCCGAACCCGTACCGGGCGACCGACCCGAACACGCGGATGGTGTAGGTGCCCGGTTGCGCGTACGTGCACGAGGTGTCGACGCTTCGAGCAGGATCTGCGATCACCGTGGTCGTGGTGGCCGGTGTCGTGGTGGCCGGTGTCGTGGCGCAGGCTCCGTCCCAGTCGATCACCGCGTCGACCGAACCTCGGAGCGGAAGGCTCACCGTCGTGCCCGTCGACCTGGTGGTGTCGACCACGAGCACCATCGGGCGGGCCGTACGCGGGACCGCCGGCGAGCGGTTGCCTCGCGAGTCGTATGCCTCGACCGCATAGCTGCTGTCGGTGTCCGCTGCGTACGCCGCATCGACCACCGGTGCATTCGTCACCAGTTGACGAATGAGGACTCCGTTCCGGAAGACCCGATATCCGACGGCGGTGGACGCAGTGGGCGTCGACCAGGTGACGGTGACCTGCGACGGCGTCGGCCTGAGCGTCGACTCCGGAGCCGACGGCGCGACGAGATCGTTCGTACCGGTGACGCCCGAGAGGTGCAGGGCAGCCACCTCTGCGTCGGCGAGTGCCGTCGGGTGGACGGACACCTCGTCCACCTCGCCCACGAAGGCCGACGGTGGGGTCGAGGGCCACAGGCTTCCGGCCGTCACACCGCCCGCCACGAGCAGGTCCGGTGTGGCGACCCAGGGAACGTCTCGGACGCGGCCGGACGCCACGAGCGCGCCGTCGAGGTACAGGCGCAGCGACGACCCGTCCGAGGTGGAGACCACGTGGTGCCAGGTGCCGTCAGCCACCGGCCCTCCGACCGCCACCTCGTCGTCGGTCGGGTCGCTCGCCACGGCGAACGACGCCCGCAGGGCACCATCGCCACCGACGTAGACGAGCGGGGCCACGACGTCGTCACCCGCGCGCGCCAGGACGACACCGGGGCCGCTCGTACGGAACCAGACCGAGACCGACACCGCCCCCGCCAGCGTCGACAACGGGGTGGGCACATCGAAGTCGAGACGAGCGCTCGGACCAGGGATCTCGAGTGCCGTGTCGGTTGCAGAGGCGACCGCCCCGACCGACGACCTCGCCACGTCGACGGCGCGGCCATGAGCCTGCGCGTCCGTCTCGTCGTACACGACCTCGCCGGATGGTTCGCCGAGCCTCCAGTAGGCGGCGGGCGATGCTGCCAGCACCGCGCTGCGATAGTCGCGAGCCGTGAACGGTCCCGTTGCCGTGAAGGGTCCGACACCCCACTCGTTCGCACCGGCGACACGTACCCACATCGGCACATCGTTGTCGGGCAGGGTCGCGGCGACGACGTTCGGTTCGGTGGCTGGTCGTTCGGCATCGACGGTGAGCGGGTCGGTGAACCCGGCATCGTCGGCGACCTCGATGACGAACCGATCGGGAGCGCGACGTCCGGTGGCCGTCGACGACGACCAGGCGATCGCTGCTTCACCGTCTCCGGCGATGGCCGTCACAGCAGACGGGGCGGCGGGCGCGTACGACAGCGGCGGGGCCGCGGCGTGCACGTGACCAACGGGAAGCCCTGCCGCCGTGCCCCACTTCCATGCGAGATAGGCCTCGAGCCGAGCAGCATCCGAGGGTGAGAGCGCGCCATCGACGACGACGACCTCGCCGACGTGCCCGTCGAAGCTCGACCCTCGGCCCGCACCGACCACCGCCCCGGGCCACGACCCGAGCGGCTCGACACCCGGCGAGACAGCACCCTCGGCCCCGTCGATCCGGACGATCCGCTGCGCACGAGTGGCCGCGGCCAGATGCACCTGGGCTGGTGCCGCGCCAGCGAACGTGGCAACGCCCACACTGCTCCACGAACCGGCATGCAGATGTCCGACGACGTCGTTCGCCTCCCAACCGAGCCCCAGTTCGGTTGCGGCACCGCCGAGGTACAGGTTGCTCGGCCGTGCGCTGGCTCGTCTGGCGACCGCAGCGATGGAGTACTCGCGCCCGGCGAGCAACGAACCGTCGAACTCGAGCGAGTCGTCGACACCGTCGAACCGAACTGCCGCGAGCCCGTTGATCGATCCGGTCTCCCACGTCGGCTGTTCGAGCGCCTGATCCTGGAGGGCACTGCGACCGCCGCCCGAGCGATCGCTCCACTCGCTGATGGCATCAGCGGCATTCACCGTGACGCTCGCTCCGTCCGATGCGTCGACCCACATCATCACCCGAGACCCGAGCGACGACGGTGTCCACAGCGATGCTGTCGTGTCGCAGCGGTCGGAGCCGTCCCCGATGTGCACGGGCCCGTTGCCGTCGAAGGCGAGTGAGCCGGCGACGATCGCATCGATGCAGATCCCGGCCCGACGGGTGACCGACACGGGGGCCTCGGGGGCGTACACGACCCCGCCGAGCGATGACGGGGTCGCATCGTTTCCGATGGCGACGGGGTCGTCGGTCGCCGCCCAGACGACGACCCCCTCGTACGGGCCGGCCTCGGCGGCGTCCAGGTCGATCGAAGCCGAGGCGTCGACCGTGATGCCACCCTCGACGTACCAGAGCACGTCCTCTCCATGCACCCGGGCGCCCGCCTCGACCGTCAGCCCCTGCCGGAAGACGTAGATGCCGGGTTCGAACGTGGTGTCGACGCTGATCGTGACCGGCAGCGGATGCACGACCACCGACGTCGGCGTGTCACTGGCACCGATCGGGGACGGGTTCGTCCCCTCGGTCTCGGCGGGCGATGCCGGTTCGATCAGAGCACCCTCGTACGGATCGGACAGCGCGTCGGCCAGTTCCACCGAACCACCGACGTGCAACTGACCCGACTCGTCGCGCAGGGGCACGGTGCAACCCGAGTCGACGACGATGTCGCCGGCCGTGCGGACCAGACCCCCGTCATGCAACTCGAGCGACGGGCACCGCCCGTCGCCGAGCACGACGACCGATACCTCGGTCGTGACCGGCGGTGCTGGCCGTGCGCTGCTTCGCAGACCGGCGCTCAGCGAGTACCGCAACGGATCGTCTCCCGAACCGGCGACGAGGGAAAGCGTGATGAGCTCCGGCGACGCGGAGCAGTCGACGGGCGCGCACCCGATGGTGACCGATTCGAAGCCTCTCCCGAGGACCACCGAGGCGGGGCTTCCGACAACCCCTGTCCCGCTGTGGTCGCATGCCGTTCTGATCAACTCCCCGCGAGTCGGCTCGAGCGAGTAGGTGACCACCGAGAGAGGCACCGCTCTGCCAGGCCAGGACAGCCGGACCACCAGTTCGGCCGGTGCCGAACCGACGCAGCCGAGCGGGTCGGCGGTCGAAACACCGAGCGAGTCCGAGTTGGCCTCAGCCTCGGCGGCGCCTGGTGCCGACGATGCCGACGCCAGCGCACGCGCATCTCGTGTGAGGTAGGCGCCGATCACGGCTGCCTCTGTCGCCTCTGCTGCGAGGGCGCGGGTGATCTGTGCGGTACGCAGCGCCCCGACGAGCAACACCACCAAGGTTCCCGAAACGACGGTGGCGATGACCCCGGCCATCACCACCTCGACGAGCGAGAAGCCGCGATCGCTTCGATCGAGGCTTCTGTTCGAGTCATCGAGCCATGGACAGAAGATCCGCACGGCATGCGACCGTCCAGCGAACCCGGCGTGTGTCAGGTAGGGCCACAACACCTTCCAGCGCGCCGCGACGACCTCGGACGTCGGTGCAGCACCCCGTCACACCTGTACTACGACAGGAAGTTCTCCCAGTATCGGCTCGGCGTGGGACCCCGCTGGCCCTGGTACTTCGAGCCGCGGGCCCCGCTTCCGTACGGGTGCTCGGCAGCGGTCGTCATCTGGACGAAGCTGACCTGACCGACCTTCATGCCCGGATAGAGCGTGATCGGCAACGTGGCGATGTTGGTGAGTTCGAGTGTGATGTGACCGTCGAAACCGGGATCGATGAATCCTGCCGTCGAGTGGATGATGAGTCCGAGGCGACCGAGACTCGACTTGCCGTCGATACGCGCCACCAGGTCGTCGGGGACTGCGACTCGTTCGAGGGTGCTCCCCAGGACGAACTCGCCCGGGTGCAGCATGAACACGCCGTCCTCGGGGATGGTGACGAGCTCGGTGAGGTCCTCTTGGCGCTGTTTGACGTCGATCACCGCCGACGTGTGATTACGGAAGACCCGGAACAGGTTGCCGATCTTCACATCGATCGAGGAGGGTTGGATGCACCGCTCGTCGAACGGTTCGATGACGATGCGTCCGGCCTCGATCTGTTCGCGCATGCTCCGGTCGGAAAGGATCACGAACGACACGCTAATGGGACCGGACGCCGCGCATCGCACCTGCCCCTAGGCTTCGCGGTCATGTGGGAACCGCTGCCGCCGCCGCCACCCACGCATGGCACCGTTCGTCCCGGCTGGTATCCCGACCCCTGGGTGGACGGCAACCTGCGGTGGTGGGACGGAACCGTGTGGACGGTCAACGTGGCACAGCCGTCGCGGCGCCGTCTCCCCGCATGGCTGAGCGTGCCCGTTCTCGTCGGGCTGCTGCTCGTCATCCCGATCGTGATCGTCGGGGCCGTCATGAATCCTTGGCCGTTCGTGTTCAGCCTCGTACCCGTGGCGATCGTCGCACCCTGTCTGCTGTGGGCCGATCGGATCGAACCCGAACCTCGTACCGCGAAGCTCCACGCCTTCCTGTGGGGTGCCACGATCTCCATCGTGGTCGCTGCGGCAGGAGGACTCTGGGTCTTCCTCGTCGCCGGGGACACCGTGGCAACGGTCGTCGGAGCGCCCGTCATCGAGGAGACGATGAAAGGTCTGGCGGTGGTGTGGGCGCTGCGCCGACGCGAGATCGACGGCATCATGGACGGACTGGTCTACGCCGGATGGGCGGGCCTGGGGTTCGCCGTGGTCGAGGACTTCACCTACTTCATCGGCGCGAGCGCCGACGGCGCCCTGGCCGACGTGGTCATCGTGCGCGCCCTCGTCACGCCCTTCGCACATCCGTTGTTCACGCTCTGGATCGGTCTTGCGATCGCCCGCACGGTCGTCGAGGGTCGTGCGTGGTTCCCGGCCGTACTGTGGGGCTGGGGCATTGCGGTGGCCCTGCACGCGAGTTGGAACGGCGCACTCGTGCTCGCTGCGCACACATCGAGCACGGCGTTGATCGTGCTGGCGGGCGCCGTGTTCATCGGCATCTTCGCCGCCACCTGTCTGATGGTGGTCCTGGTCCGGACACGCGAGAAGCGGCGACTGGCGGACGTGCTCGTTCCCCTGGCCGCGCGGTACGGACTCGACCACGACCGCATCCACCAGTTCTCCGACTGGCGCGAACTGGTTCGCGCCCGGCGGCGACTGACGCGAGCCGATCGCCGGCGCTTCGACCGCCAGCACGCTGTCCTCGCCCGGTTGGCGGCCCTGCACAGCAGACCCGCTGGCGTCGACCCGGTCGACGAGGCACGACTGCGAAGCGAACTCGCTCGCGCCTTCGAGGGGCACTGACTGGCACGACCACGTTGACGCTGCTCTTCGGTGCAGCGTCTGTGCAACGATCTCGACATGGTGTCCGGGCAACCGCAACCACACGACGTCCACCTCGTCGACGAGTACCTGGCGGCGGTCGGGCAACCTCACCGCGACACCCTGACGGCACTTCGGGGCACCATTCGGTCGGTGATCCCTCGGGCCGAGGAGTGCATCAGCTACGGCATGCCCACGTTCGTCCTCGACGGCAAGGGAGTCGCCGCGTACGCGGCGTTCACGAACCACTGCAGTTACTTCCCGATGAGCAGCGGCGTGCTGACCGCTGCCGGTGCGTTGCTCGACACCTATTCGACGTCGAAGGGAGCCCTGCGCTTTCCGCCGACCCGGTCGTTGCCCACGTCGATCGTGCGACGCCTGATCGGGCTCCGCCTGGCCGAGTTGTCGAACGTGCGCAATGGAGTACGCCTCGACTACTTCGACGACGGCACGGTGAAGGCGAAGGGCCGCATGAGAGACGGCGAACTCGACGGTTCGTGGTCGTGGTTCCGGCGGGACGGATCGTTGATGCGGACGGGGCAGTTCGAGCGGGGCGAGCAGGTGGGCACCTGGACCACCTGGGACCAGGAAGGTCGAATGGTCCGGGAGTCACGGTTTCGTCGACCCGGCACGAGTCGGTAACCTGGGCGGATCGCACGGGTCCACCTCGGGTGGCCGGTCGATGCGGGTGTAGTTCAATGGTAGAACATCAGCTTCCCAAGCTGAATACGCGGGTTCGATTCCCGTCACCCGCTCCAGAAGGTGTCGGCAAAGCACCCTGGGTGTCAGGCCAGTTGGCCGTGGACCACGACATCGTGAGTGCCGGCTTCCTCGGCGACTAGGCCCCGGGCCCGACCCAAGGCCTTGTGAATGATGCCCGGGTACCTTGCAGTCGTGCCCGGCGCCTCCGCCGCCAAAGTGTCCCACCGCTGTCAGACGAACTTGCCGGCCGAGTTGCGGCACCGGTGGGGTATCGAGCAAGGCGGCGAAGTGGGGATCATCGATCTCGGCGATGCGGCGCTCGTCGCCCCCGCGGCATCCGGGCCGCACGCCACCAGCTCCAACGGGTGCTCCGCGACCGCTACGAAACCGGCCTCGCCAGCATCGAGGACCACGACCTGGCCGATCAGTAGGTGGCCGCCACGGCACCCATCATTCTCGACGACCGACTGCTGATCGAAGCGCTTCTCGTCGGCATCGACGAGGAAGGCGATCAACGGTTGACGGTTCCGGTGATGGCCGAGTTGTTCGAGCGTCATCCTCGGCTGAACCACTTGAACCTCGAGGCCGCAGCGGAGGCTCTCGTCCCGACGCGACCGCGCTGTGGTCGGCGGAAGCTGCACAAGGTTTTCTCCCAGCGGTGCTCGATGCGGAACACATTCCTTGGCGCACCGTCGAGATCGTCTGACGCTCGCCAGCGTGGGGCCATAGCATTCTGCGAGGTTCCCGATATGGTTTCCTCGCATGAGAGGGGTCTCAGAGACATCCGTTGCGGGGGCGGTGGCGCACACGATCACGTCCGCGTCGGCCGAGACGTTCTTCACGCGAACGGACTTCTCCGGCTCTGACCGCGCCGTCGAGTCGGCGCTGAGTCGACTTGCCGCGTGCGGCGAGCTGCTCCGGGTGCGCCGAGGGTTGTACTGGAAGGGTAAGCCCACCCGCTTCGGGATGACCCGCCCGACACCGTTGCAGGTAGCGCTCAGAGTTGCCGGCCCGGGATCTGGCCCGGCGGGCGTCGCAGCCGCCCACATGCTCGGGCTCACGACCCAGGTGCCGAGCACGACTGAGGTGGCGGTGCCAGGTCACATGCCCGAACCGATCGTCGGTGTGCGCTTCCGGACCCGTTCTTTCGACCGACGCCTCCGCGGACTCCGTCCACTGGAGGTTGCTGTGCTCGAAGTACTCCGCGATCCGGACTCCGTGGAGGCGTCTTGGACGACCGTTGCCCTCCGTCTGGGCGAACTGGCAGAGCGAGGAGTGATCCGCACCGAGCTACTGCGCGAGGAAGCCGCTGACGAATCCTTCCCGGCCGTTCGTCAGCGGCTCCGCGAGCTTGCGCTGCCGTGAGCCGTCGCTTGATCGATGACCCGGACGCCGTCAGCGTGTTGGCTGCGCGGACGGCGGATGCGACCGGTATCCCAGCTGCTCACGTCGAGAAGGACTTCTGGGTCACTGAGGTGCTGCGCGGAGTGGTAGCCGCAGCAGCCGAGTGGGACGTCGAGGTGTGGTTCAAGGGTGGTACCAGCCTGTCCAAGGTGTTCGGGATGATCGACCGGTTCTCCGAGGATGTCGACATGCTCGTGGTTCTCCCGCCCGGTTCGGTCGGCGCGCAGGATCGTGTCCTCAGGGGTTTGGTCGAAGGTGCTCACCTGGCAACTGGCATTGATGCGGTCGTGGATGAGTACGCAAACCGAGTGGTCGGCCAGTTGCTCTGGCCCGGCCGGCCACACCCATCTCTGCGGGACTGCATGAATCTGGTCCAGCGTTACGCCGACATCTTGTAGCTGCAGCGACAAACAGTTCAGTCGATCAGTGGGTGTCGAGTCCCAGGCGTCGGCGTTCGGCCTCGAGGATCGTGGTCTCGGCTCGTGCTTCGTCGATGATGCGGCTGACTTCGGTGAGGTCGGACACATCGATCGCTGCCTGGCTGGCGTTCTTGATTGCGCTGTCCTTCACGTACTGCTCGATGAGGTCCTGTTTGCCGGCCAGGACCTCGAGCATGCGCTGGTCGACGGTGTCTTCGAGCAGGAGACGGTGGACCTGAACCCGACGGACCTGACCCATCCGGTGGCAACGAGCGATCGCTTGGGCTTCGACGGTCGGTTTCCATTGCGGTTCGCACAGCACCACCACGGATGCGGCCTGGATGTTGAGACCGACGCCACCAGCTTCGATCTGGGCGACGAGTGCTGCCCCACCCGTGTGTCGAGTGAGCGCGTCGACCATGTGTTGGCGGTCGGTCGGGTTGACGCCGCCATGCAGCGGTCCGTAGACCGCTCCCGGGAGTGCCAGTGACAGAGCTGCTCGGGCGGTGTCGAGCACGTCACGGAAGTAGGAGAACACGACGAGCTTCAGACCGTCGGCGGCGGCTTCTTCGGCGATGTCGACCAGCCGGGCGAGCTTTGCTGATCGCTCCACATCGTTCATCGAACGGGCCTGGTCGGCGGGGACGCTTGCGTATGCGGCGCGTCGCATCGCCATGAACGACCGCGACATGACCGCCCGCCCGTACGCGGCGAGGTCGTCGGGTGTGCATTCGTTCCAATCGAGGGACTGGATCAGGTCGGGAAGTTCGTCGAGCACGTCGAGCTGGTTGCGCCGCAGGTACGCGGGGGCGACGGCGGCCTGGAACGCGGACGATCCAGCGAGCGCAGCGGTGCTCGAGATCCGGGCAGCGACCGCTGGTTGGAGGTGCTGCAGAAGGGCCTGGAACTCGCTGACACGATTCTCCATCGGGGTTCCCGTCAGGAACAGCACCCGATCGGACACGGCCCCCCACGTCGCAACCGCCCGCGAACGGTGCGTGGTCGGGTTCTTGACGTAGTGCGCCTCGTCGACGATCAACATCGCCACCCGGCGTCCAGGGGGGAGCTGCGACGGGTCGATGCGGCGAAGCGCGTCGAAGGTCGTGATCCCGATGCCACCCTGACGGTGCCACGCGTCGAGTTCGGTATCTCGTTCCGGTCCGTGGAGCACGCGGGCCGTGAGCGTGGTGTGGCGGCGGACCTCGGTCCGCCAGTTGGCGACCACACTTGCCGGGCAGACGACCAGGGCCGTGTCGTGCCCGGTCGCACTGAGATGGCACAGCACTGCGAGCGCTTCGACGGTCTTGCCAAGACCCATCTCGTCGCCCAGGATGGTGCGACGTTGGACGAGCGCGTACTTGGCGCCGAACGCCTGGTAGCCGCGCAGGCTCGCCTTGAGTTTCGTCGTGTCGAGCGTCAGGCCCTCGACCCGCTCGACGATGTCGGCCGGCAGGAACCCTCGGGCGGCCGGGTCATCGTGGGACCCGGTCACCGTGGCGAGCACTCCGAGCAACTCGGCTGCGTTGTTCGCGTAGTCCTGCCAGACCTCCGCTGCCGGCCGGGTTGCCCTGGACGACGAGATGTTCACCGATGCCAGCTCGGCGAGAGCCCTCGTGTCGGGCTGACTCAAGAAGGTCTCGAGTTGTTCGACGGCGTCGCGGGCAGCGTTCTTCACCGCCGAACCCAGGAACAGCCGGCGCACCCACGACCTCGTCGCCGGCGCGGCGACCTGGGGAAGCACCCCGATCGAGGTTCTCGCTCGGAGGATCGTCGGGGTGGCGGCGTCGACGGCGCGCCGGGCGGTGTGGACGGCGCGGAGCAAGACGAGCAGCTCGGTGTGCGCCGACGGTCGTCGTTCCATGTCGAATCTGATCACGGTCGACCGTTCTGCCTCTGCGAGCACCTCGCGTGCAGCCGCAACGGCGCGGCGGGCCGTTTCGTCGCCGATACCCGGGATCGCCGTCAGCAGCCACGGCTCCTCGACGGCGAGTTCACCGACGGTGTCGTACCCGGCCTGCTCGAGCGGATCCAATCGGAGTCCCCGCACCACCTCTCTCAGCCTGGCAACCGGTACCGAGTCGAGCTGTTCCAGCGCCGAGGCCCGACGGATCTCGCTCACCATCGTCTGTGCCGCCGACAACAGGTGTTCGGGCAGCGATTCGAACTGATGCACCGTCCGCTCGAGCCGTTCGACGTCGGCGAGCACCTCCTTCGGGGATCGTGACGCGTTCACGCACTCACCCGCAGAGACTGGTCGATCGGCGATCGGCACCGCAGAGCAGGACAGCACGCCGTGCCCGAGAGAGGTGGTGCTGTGCGGGTGGCGCTCATGGATGATCTCGTCTTCCTCGTCATCGACGCGTCACCCGAGGGAACGCATCTCACCCGTCATCGAGTTTGGTCACAACCCCGAGATACCGGGCGAAGCTCTCAGAGTACTTCTCATCTGTCGCGGCGACAGTCCTTCGGCCGAGCGACGCTGAACGAAGCTGGGACGAGCGCGGCGGTGAACAGGCCGGTCACTGCCGGCCACGCAACGTCCGTTGGTGGCGGGTGGACGACGAACCGCATCCTGTGGTGAAGGTGATCGCAGCACTCACCGCCCTCGCTTCATCGGTCGCGGCATCGGTCGTGACCCTGGTGGCGTTCCGTGGTGGCACGGTCCCGTTCGTGGGCTGGCAGATGGACGGCGGCGCCGTGGCAGGGATGTTCGCGATGACCGTGGGGTTCCCCATGATCACGATGCTCGGCTACTGGGTGGGGCTGCTGGTGGGACTGCCCCTGCAATGGCTCCTCACGCGGCGGCGCAACCGACGCTGACCCACCTCGTGTGCGCTCACGTCACATGAGGGCGCGGCAACGGCCTAGAGTTTTTTCACTTCCCGGTGACGGCCGGTGACGCGAGGGGGAAACCGGGATTGGTTGGCGAATCGGGGCGAGAGCGTTGGGTGCGTGTCGGCGACCGGGGTCGGCCGCTGGTGGCCGTGCATTCGTGGCGGGCCGAACCGAACAACTTCATGCGCCTGTCCGAGGCGATGGGTGGCCAGACCATCTACTCTCTCCTCCACCCGGATCCCGAGTTCGACGTGATGCCTCGTCGAGTCGAGGGCTGGGTCGACCACCACGAGCAGACGCTCCACTCGATCGGGCTCGAACCGCCGTACCGGCTGATCGGGTGGTCGTTCGGAGGAGTGGTCGCGGTCGAACTTGCCCGTCGCCTCCAGGCGCAGGGGGCCGACGTCGACTGCCTCGGCCTCCTCGATGCCACTCGGCCGCGTCTCGTCCCGCTCGCCACGAACGACTTCATCTGGCACCATCTGGCTGCTGCCGCGGCGCTCGAGCCGGGCGAACGGAGCACCTATCTGGCGCGCAAGACACGGTTCCTCGTGGCACGCCGGTTCCCTCGCGCCAGTGCCCGAGCGGCACGGCTCCTTCCGTCGAGCCGCGCTTACCACGCCCGCCGAGCGACCGCGATCCGACCACCATCCGACCCACTCAAGGTCGCGATCCACACCTCGTATCTCAACTACCTGGGCGCTCCGGTGACCATGCCGGTCCACGTGTATGCGACCGAGGAGTCCACCCGCTCGGCGCAGGGCGCGGCCCTTCGCTGGCTGCCCTGGCTGCACGCCGGCTACTCCATCGTGGATGTGCCCGGTGAGCACCTCACGATGTTCAACCGCGACCACATCACGACGCTTGCAGCAGCCGTCACGGCCGACCTCGACCGCCTTCGGCACCGCGGCATCGATGGCGAGCGCTGATGTGTTACCGGTGGAACTGCACGATCGCTTCCGGCCCGGTTGCTGTGACGCGTTCGTTGCTGCCACGGCGACGTTCGACGAGCACTTCGAATCGGGCGGGCACTCGTTCGCCGTGCAGTCGTCGCACGGTCAGGTGCGTCGGTGAAGAAGGCGCCGATGGCCGCGGTCAACTTCTTGTCGACACCCGCAAGATCCTGCCCCGCGATCGTGTCGTCACCAACAGGCGATCACACCCACGTCCTCCTGGTGACCCTGACCGCATCCTCGACGAGACGGTTCGTTGCCTCACCGAGGTCACGAACCCTCCTCACCGGCTTTCCCCGACAGCACCGACGCAGTGCGTCCTCGAACTTCAACAAGGTCGGCCCTCATGACGTCCCTCGAACACGGCACATCACTGCGGGGATGGATCCGTCCCGGTGAGGTGCTGACGCACATCGGGCTTCCGAAGACCGGCACCACGGCGCTCCAGCACGCGCTGGCAGCCGCCCGGCCCGCACTCGCTCGACATCACATCTGCTATCCCGGTCGAATGTCGAACCAGTGGGCCAGCGGAGTCGACCTTTTGCAGGTCACCCCGCAGCTGTGGCCCGGCGCTGGCGTGGTCGCCAAGAAGGGCGCGTGGCAGTCGATGGTCGCAGAAGTGAAGGCTTTGCCGAGCCATTGGCGCCACGTCGTCAGCGCAGAGTCGCTGGACGCAGCCGCCGCGGCTCACGTGGATCGACTGGTGAGCGATCTCGGCGCAGTTCGCGTGGTGGTGGGTGTTCGCTCGCTCCAATCGCTGTTGCCGAGCGCCTGGCAGCAGCGGGTGAAGGGCGGCCTGGACGTGCCACTGGACGAATGGCTGGCGGACATGCTCGACGGCACCGCCGATCTGGACGCTGGTGACCGCCCCGCTGCGCTGAACGTCGATCGAGTGGTCGAGCGATGGTCGCAGCGGGTGGGGACGGAGAACGTGGCCGTCGTGGTGGTCAAGGGTGTGGGGCGGTCGCTGCTCGACGTGTTCGAGAACATGCTCTCGTTGGAACCAGCCACCTTGCAGATCTCGACCAATCCGCTGGCCCGAAACCGCGGCCTCACCGTGGAAGAGGCGGACCTGCTGAGGCGGTTCAACGCCCGGGTGGACCGTTCGGTCGTCGACTTCGCGGACTACCGATGGTCGAGCGAGCAGTATCAGCGCCTCATCCAGTCACGTCCGGCGCGCGGCGCGACGCTCACCCTGCCGCAGTGGGCCGTCCCCACGGTCCAGCGGATTGCCGACGGCCATGTGAAGTCCCTGTCGGACAGCGGTGTGCACATCATCGGTGATCTGTCCGACCTGCTTCCGCGGTCCGTCGACGCGACGCTCGGGGACGCAGCCGCGGCTCCTGACCCAACCATCGAGGTCGAGTTGGGGGTCGACGCGATGGTGGCCTCGCTCGAGCGGCACATCGCCGAACGCACTCAGCCGGTCCACCCGCTGAAGCGGTGGACACCCCCGGCGCTCGTCGACCCTGCGAGGCGCATTCGATCGGCCGCTTCGCGGACGATGCGCCGCCGACGGCCACGTTGACACACTCGCTCAATGATGATTGACTCAATGCATGTCATACCATTGGATCGGGTCGTTCCGTGGGTGACGCGGTCGGCGACCCCGGACTCCGGCAGCGAGCCCTCGTCCATGCCGCCCTCGGTGAACCCGCTCGCCTTGCAGTCGCCGAGGCGTTGATCGTCAGTGATCGCTCGCCCAAGGAACTGGCCGAACGCCTCGAACTCGGCTCGAACCTCCTCGCCCACCACCTGGACGTGCTCGAAGCGGCCGGCGTGGTGGCCCGTTCGGTGTCGGCGGGCGACGCACGACGTCGGTACGTCCGACTGAGCCCCCACATCGCATCGCAACTGGTGGTCGCTCGGCGACCACCGCGTGGCGTCATGACGTTCCTCTGCACCCACAACTCGGCACGCTCACAACTGGCCGCGACGATCTGGACGTCACGCACGGGCCTCCCCGCACGGTCAGCCGGCACCAGACCGGCCGCACGCGTGCACCGCGGCGCCGTCGCAGCAGCACGGCGGGCAGGGCTCTCGCTCGACGGTGCGGCACCGAGTGCCATCGGCGCCATCGAGGGCACGGGACAGGTCGTCACCGTGTGCGATCTGGTCCACGAGGAACTCGACGTACGGAGCGACTGGTGGCACTGGTCGATCCCCGACCCGACCGCCTCGGCACGGGCCGCCGACTTCGATGCCGTGGTCGACGAGTTACGCACCCGCATCGAGATGGTCGTGCGGGTGACACAGCAGCGTGAGGACGGAGCACGATGAGCATCCGGGTCGGTATCAACGGGTTCGGGCGGATCGGCCGACTGGTGGTGCGCGCCCTGCGGCACCAGCCCGGTCTCGAACTGGTCCACGTGAACGAGGTGAAGGGTGGTCTCGCCACCGCAGCGCACCTCCTGGAGTTCGACACCGTTCACGGTCGCTACCCCGGATCGGTCGAGGTCGACGACCGGACGCTCGTCGTCGACGGTCGGCCGATCTCGTTCAGCGAGCACGACACGCCGGCAGCGATCGACTGGAACGGCCTCGGCGTCGATGTGGTCATCGAGTCGACCGGGAAGTTCAAGACGGTCGACGACCTCGCACCGCACCTCGACCGCGGCGCCCACACCGTCGTCGTCGCCTGCCCGGTGAAGAGCGACGGGGCGCTGAACGTCGTGATGGGGTGCAACGACCACCTGTACGACCCGCTGGTGCACCGTGTCGTCACAGCCGCCTCGTGCACGACCAACTGTCTCGCGCCCGTGGTGAAGGTGCTGCACGAGCACATCGGCATCGAACGCGGGGCCATCACCACGGTGCACGACGTCACCAACACCCAGGTGATCGTCGACGCGCCCCACAAGGACCTCCGGCGCGCTCGGTCGGCACTCAACTCGCTGGTGCCCACGTCCACCGGGTCGGCGACCGCGATCACGCTCATCTATCCGGAGCTCGCCGGAAAGCTGAACGGGATCGCTGTGCGCGTGCCGCTGCTGAATGCATCGCTGACCGACTGTGTCTTCACCATGCGCCGCGATGTGACCGTGGACGAGGTCAACGGACTGCTCCGCAACGCCGCCCACGGCGAGCTCCGCGGCATCCTCGGGTACGAGGACCGACCGCTCGTATCGGCCGACTACACCAACGACACCCGATCCGGAATCGTCGATGGACCGTCGACGATGGTGATCGACGGCCGGATGGTGAAGGTGCTCGTCTGGTACGACAACGAGTTCGGCTACGCGCACCGGATGGCCGAACTCGCCGCCAAGGTGGGCTCGGCGATCGACGGTAGCTCGTGAAGCTGCGCAACTACGTCCTCGTCACGGCCGGATACTGGGTGTTCACGGTCACCGACGGTGCGCTGCGAATGCTGGTGCTCTTGCACTTCAACGATCTCGGCTACTCGCCGGTGTCCATCGCGTTCTTGTTCCTGGCCTATGAGTTCATGGGGATCCTGACCAACCTGCTGGGTGGCTGGGTCGGCTCTCGCACCGGGCTCAACCGCACGCTCGTCGCCGGGCTGGGCCTGCAGATCGTGGCGCTCGGCGCGCTCACGTTCGAGTCGCCTGCGTGGGAGCAGTGGCTGTCGGTCGGCTTCGTCATGGCGATGCAGGCACTGTCGGGGATCGCGAAGGATCTCACCAAGATGAGTTCCAAGAGCGCCGTGAAGACCGTTGCCGGTGACGGGTCGCTCTTCCGGCTCGTGGCCATCCTGACCGGTTCGAAGAACGCGTTGAAGGGAGTCGGCTTCTTCGTCGGGGCAGCGCTGCTGTCGTGGCTCGGCTACGACGGTGCGCTGTGGTCGATGGTCGCAGCCCTGGCCATCACCGTGGTGGCGCTGATGATCTTCTTGAACGAGGACATCGGCAGGTCGAAGAAGAAGCCACCGTTGCGATCCGTGTTGTCGAAGTCGTCGGCCATCAACCGCCTGTCGGCCGCACGGTTCTTCCTGTTCGGATCGCGCGACATGTGGTTCGTGGTGGCGCTGCCGGTGTTCCTGTCGGACCGACTCGGCTGGTCGCATCAGGGTGTCGGCGGGTTCCTCGCTGCGTGGGTGATCGGATACGGCATCGTGCAGTCGTTCGCACCCCGGTTGCTCGCTCGTGGCGGCCGAGACGTCGACGAGGTCGAGGCGTCGCGGCAGTGGGCGCTCGTGCTCGCCATCGTGTCCGCATCGATCGCGGTCCTGGTGTGGTTCGACATCTCGGTGACCACGGTGATCGTCGGTGGACTGATCGTGTTCGGAGTCGTGTTCGCGATGAACTCGGCGCTGCACTCGTTCCTCGTCCTCGCCTTCTCGGACGACGACGCGGTCGCCCTCGACGTCGGCTTCTACTACTCGGCCAATGCGGCCGGACGCCTGGTGGGCACACTCCTGTCGGGACTGTTGTACCTGTGGGGCGATCTTGCCGCGGCACTCTGGGGATCGGCCGTGTTCGTGATGGTCACGTGGCTGTGCACGCTGCGTCTGCCACCCGTCCCGGACACGGTCGGCATCTCACTGGCCGCAGTCGATGCCGGGGATTGAGCCTCAGCCGAGTGCCGCCCTGAGCGCCGACACTCGATCGGGCTCGACGAAGTACCAGGCCCACGTGCCACGCTTCTCGCTCGTCACGAGCCCGGCCTGGCGGAGGACCCGCAGGTGATGACTGACCGTCGGTTGGGAACGGCCCGACGGCTGGACGAGGTCACACACGCACACGCCGGTCGAACCGCTCGACGCGATCATCGACAGCAGGTGGAGCCGCACCGGGTCGCTCAGGGCGTGGAAGCCGTTGGCAAGTTCGACGGCGTCGGTTTCGTCGAAACCGTCGCTGCCCAACGATTCGCAACACGCCCCCGTCGTCACCGCGCTCTCGTTCGCCATCACGGAGCCGAGTGTATTGACATCTGTCGATCGATGGCTAGGCTCAGGACATTGACGAACGTCGATGCACACCTCGGGAGGAACCCATGTCACGAGTCCAACTCGCCCTCAACGTCGACAACCTCGAGTCTGCGATCGTCTTCTACACCAAGCTGTTCGGCACCGAGCCCGCCAAGATTCGTGACGGCTACGCCAACTTCGCGATCGACGAACCTGCGCTGAAGCTGGTACTCATCGAGAATCCGGGCCACGGCGGAAGCCTCAATCACCTCGGCGTCGAAGTCGAGTCGAGCGATCTCGTCACGGCGGCAGCGACACGCCTGCGCGAGGTCGGTCTCGTCACCGATGTCGAGGAGAACACGGCATGCTGCTTCGCCGTGCAGGACAAGGTCTGGGTGCACGGCGCCGACGGCGAACCGTGGGAGGTCTACACCGTGCTCGCCGATGCACCGGTCATGCACAAGGTGCCGGCAGCGACCCTCGAAAGCGGCTGCTGCAGCAGTCCCACCCCCGTCACCGTTGCGACCACCTCGACCTGCTGCTGATCGCGTGAAGGTGACCAACGGCGACGACGCACGTCGGCGACGACCGCAGCACGGCGCAGCGGTCTGGCGAACCGCAGACGTCGCCGGCGACAACAGCTGGCGGATCACCCTCGACGAGACGCAACGAGCGACCATCGTCGATGCGGCGCGCCGAGCGGTCGCCGTCGGCGCACCGCTTCACTCAGTGACAGCGCAGACCTTCCCGCTCGCCGGCATGGAGGCCGACCTCGAGCGGTGGAGCTCGGCGCTCGGCTCGGGGAGGGGGTTCCTGCTCATCCAGGACTTCCCGGTCGACCTGCTCGACGAGCACGAAACCGAGGTCGCGTATCTCGGGCTGGGCGCGCACCTCGGTACCCCGGTCGGCCAGAACAGCGAGGGCGAACTGATCACCCACGTCCGCGACGAGCGTCTTCCCGCCTCGGCCGGCACCGTGCGCCGCTACCGGACCCGCCAGCGGCAGGACTTCCACACCGACGCCGCCGACATCATCGGCCTGCTCTGCCTCGACCGCGCGCGCCAGGGAGGCCAGAGCAAGCTGGCATCGAGCTGGGCGATCTACAACGCGATGCTCGAACAGCGCCCCGACCTGCTCGACGCCCTCTACGCGCCAGTGGGCTGGGACCGCCAGGGCGACGTCCCGGCGGGCCAGGCGCCCTGGTTCCTCCTCCCACCGCTCAGCGATGTCTCCGGTGCCCCGCGTCTGTTCTACGTCGGCTGGTACATCCGCGACGCTCAGCAACATCCTGATGCGCCCCGGCTCGACGAGCAGCAGCTCGAGGCGATGGACATGCTCGAGCGGCTGGCCAACGACCCGACCTTCCACCTCGAGATGGACTTCCGGCCCGGCGATGTCCAGCTCATCAACAACGGCCGCATCCTGCATGCCCGAGAGGCGTACGAGGACCACGCCGATCCGGCCCGGCGCCGACACCTGCTTCGGTTGTGGCTCGCGGCACACCGATTCCAGAGTCTCGAGCAGGGCCTTCGGGGCGGCATCGCTCCGGCAGGACGACCGTCATGACGGACGTCACGAGCAACAGCCCGCACGCAGTCCGGCGGCTCTCGACACTCGACCGTCTCCTGCCGGTGTGGATCGGTGTCGCCATGGCGACCGGTCTGGCGTTGGGCCGAGCCTTCCCCGATCTGGACGATTCGCTCGAGCAGGTGCAGGTCGACGACGTCAGCCTGCCGATCGCCATCGGCCTGCTGCTGATGATGTACCCCGTGCTCGCCAAGGTGCGGTACCGGCGGATGGGTCGCGTGGTCGCCGACCGGCGAACGCTCGGATTGTCACTCGTGCTCAACTGGGTGATCGGACCACTGGTCATGTTCACCCTTGCGTGGTCGATGCTTCCCGATCTGCCCGAGTACCGCACCGGGTTGATCATCGTCGGCCTGGCGCGGTGCATCGCGATGGTCCTCATCTGGAACGACCTCGCGTGTGGCGATCGCGAGCTCGCTGCGGTCCTGGTCGCCCTCAACTCGATCTTCCAGATCGTCGCCTTCTCGATCCTCGGGTGGTTCTACCTCGACGTGCTTCCCGGCTGGCTCGGTCTCGACTCCGACGGTATCGACGTGACCGTGTGGCAGATCGCGAAGAGCGTGCTCATCTTCCTCGGCATCCCGCTGCTGGCCGGGTTCCTCACCCGGGTCATCGGCGAGCGCGTGCGGGGAACCCCGTGGTACGAGGGGACGTTCCTGCCGCGCATCGGGCCGGTGGCGCTCTACGGACTGCTGTTCACGATCGTGATCCTCTTCGCCTTGCAGGGCGAGAGGATCACGGAGCAGCCATGGGACGTGGTCCGCATCGCGCTCCCACTCGTCGTGTACTTCGCCATCATGTGGTTCGGCGCGTTCGCCATCGGGCTGCGGATGGGTCTGCCCTACGACCGCAACGCCTCTGTGTCGTTCACCGCAGCCGGGAACAACTTCGAGCTGGCCATCGCGGTAGCGATCGGCGTCTTCGGCGTCTCGAGCGGCCAGGCGCTCGCCGGGGTCGTCGGCCCGCTCATCGAAGTGCCGGTCCTGGTCGGGCTCGTCTACGTGTCGCTCGCGGCGCGACGTCGCTTCTACGACCCTTCGAGCTGAGCGGCAGGGCCGAGCGGCAGAGCTCGTTGCTCAGAGCCGCTCGATGATGGTGACGTTGGCCATCCCACCGCGCTCGCACATCGTCTGCAACCCGTAGCGACCACCGGTTCGTTCGAGCTCGTGCAACAACGTGGTCATCAGCCGCGCACCCGTCGCCCCGAGCGGGTGCCCGAGCGCGATGGCCCCGCCGTTCACGTTCACCCGTTCGGGGTCGAACTGCAACTCGCGCAGCCATGCCAGGACCACCGAGGCGAACGCCTCGTTGTTCTCGACGAGGTCGATCTGGTCGGGTGACAGTCCCGACCGTTCGAGCGCCCGAACCGTTGCAGGGATCGGCGCCGACAGCATGATCACCGGGTCGTTGGCCAACACCGTCATGTGATGGACCCGAGCTCGTGGAGTGAGCCCGTGCTCTCGAACAGCCGCCTCGCTCGCGATGAGGAGTGCAGCGGATGCGTCCGAGATCTGGCTCGACGACGCCGCGGTCAGCAGACCGCCCGGATCGAGTGTCGGCAGGGCCCGGATCCGGTCGAGGTCAGGGTCGCGCGGCCCCTCGTCGACGACGACCCCGTCGATCGGTGCGATCTCGCGGTCGAAACGCCCCTCGGCCTGCGCTCGCCGGGCGCGCCGATGCGACTCTGCCCCGTAGGCATCCATCTCGTCTCGACCGATGCCCCAGCGACGGGCGATCTCTTCCGCTCCGGCGTACTGGGTGATCTCGATCTCGCCGTACCGGTCTCGCCAACCCGGAGAGCTCGTGAAGGGGTCGAAGCCCTCTGGCTGACCCGCCGTGAACGCCGCCATCATGGGCACCTGCGACATGCTCTGGACGCCACCGGCGACCACGAGATCCATGACACCGGCCATCACCGCCTGCGCCGCGAAGTGCACCGCCTGCTGCGACGACCCGCAGCGCCGGTCGATCGTGGTGCCGGGCACATGGTCGGGATAGCCGGCGATCAGCCAGGCCGTCCGGGCGATGCAACCCGCCTGTGGACCGACCGAATCGACGTTGCCGAGGATCACGTCGTCGACAGCCCCGGGGTCGACACCGGCACGTTCGATCAGGGCACGCACCGAGTGCGCCGCCAGATCTGCCGGGTGCACGTGGGCCAGCGTTCCGCCTCGCTTCCCGACAGGAGAACGAACCGCTTCGACGATGTAGGCCTCACCAACCATGCCCCTGAACGTAGTTCGGGACGCACGACCCACCGAACCTCGCCGATCCGGCCGGGCGACCGGCACTCGCTCGGGTCGGGCCGGTACTCTCGTTACCTACGAGCAGCCGAGGACATCCGTCCCGGCCGATCAACCGGACCGATCGCCGTGATTCACGACAATGACCTGAACACACCCCGACTCACCCATCTGCAGCGGCTCGAGGCCGAGGCGATCCACATCATGCGTGAAGCCGTGGCCGAGGCCGACAACCCGGTGATGCTCTACAGCATCGGCAAGGACAGCTCGGTCATGGTGCACCTGGCCATGAAGGCCTTCTTCCCGTCCCTGCCACCGTTCCCGCTCCTGCACGTCGACACGACGTGGAAGTTCCGCGAGATGTACGACTTCCGCGACCAGACCGCCGGACGGCTCGGACTCGAGTTGTTGGTCCACCAGAATCCCGACTGTCTCGCTCAGGCCATCAACCCGTTCGACCACGGATCGGCGATGCACACCGACCTCTGGAAGACCGAAGGACTCAAGCAGGCGATCGAGAAGTACTCGTTCGACGTCGCATTCGGGGGTGCACGACGCGACGAAGAGAAGTCACGAGCGAAAGAGCGGGTGTTCTCGGTGCGGACAGCCCGTCACCAGTGGGACCCGAAGCGGCAGCGACCCGAACTCTGGCGCCTGTACAACGCTCGCCGCAGCAACGGCGAGACGATGCGCGTGTTCCCGCTGTCGAACTGGACCGAGCTCGACGTGTGGCAGTACATCCACCTCGAGCAGATCCCGGTCGTTCCCCTGTACTTCAGCGCACCGCGTCCGGTGGTGCGCCGCAACGGCACCTGGATCATGGTCGACGACGAACGAATGCGGTTCGAGCCCGGCGAAGAGCCCGTCGTGCGGAACGTGCGGTTCCGGACGCTCGGCTGCTACCCGTTGAGCGGTGCCGTCGAGTCGGATGCCACAACCCTCACCGGGATCATCCAGGAGATGCTGCTCGCCACCACCTCGGAACGCCAGGGCCGGATGATCGACCACGACCAGTCGGCGTCGATGGAGATCAAGAAGCAGCAGGGGTACTTCTGATGGCGCACAGTTCGGCACTGATCGCGCACGACATCGACGAGTACCTCGACGTCCACCGACACAAGAGCCTCCTGCGGTTCATCACCTGCGGATCGGTCGACGACGGCAAGAGTTCGCTGATCGGCCGACTCCTGTACGAGTCGCACCTCATCTTCGACGACCATCTGAGTGCGCTCGAGTCGGATTCGCGGCGGGTCGGCACCCAGGACGGCGAACTCGACCTCGCCCTCCTGCTCGACGGCCTGCAGGCCGAACGCGAGCAGGGAATCACGATCGATGTGGCGTATCGCTACTTCTCGACCGAGCGTCGCACGTTCATCGTCGCCGACACCCCCGGCCACGAGGAGTACACGCGCAACATGGTGACGGGCGCGTCGACCGCCGACCTGGCGGTGATCCTCGTCGATGCACGCAAAGGGATCCTGGTCCAGACCCGGCGGCACAGCTACCTGGTGTCGTTGCTCGGCATTCGCCACATCGTGCTCGCCGTCAACAAGATGGACCTCGTCGACTACTCCGAGGACCGCCTGCTCGAGATCGAGCGCGAGTACCGCGAGTTCGCGAGCCAGATCGGGCTCGACGACGTGACGGTCATCCCCTTGTCGGCGCTGCGCGGTGACAACGTGGTGGCGCCGAGCCCGAACACGCCGTGGTACGGCGGTCCGACATTGCTCGACCACCTCGAGTCGGTGCCCGTCGACGACGGCCTCACCGCACCGCCATTTCGGATGTGGGTGCAGTGGGTGAACCGCCCGAATCTCGACTTCCGGGGATTCTCGGGCACCCTCGCCGCCGGGACGCTCCGCCCCGGCGACAGGATTCGCGTCCTCCCGTCGGGGACCGAGGCGCGGGTGGCACGGATCGTCACCATGGACGGCGACCTCGATGTGGCGATTGCCGGGCAGTCGGTGACGGTCACGCTCGACGACGAGATCGACATCAGTCGGGGCGACCTGCTGTGCACGGCCAACGCACCCGCGGCCGTCGCCGACCAGTTCGAGGCACACGTGGTGTGGATGCACGACCAGCCGATGCTCCCCGGGCGGCCCTACGTCGTCAAGATCGGGACGCGAACGGTTGGCGCCACGCTCTCTCAGCCGAAGTACCGGGTGAACGTGAACACGCTCGAGCACGTGGCGGCAACCTCGCTCGAGCTCAACGAGATCGGCGTCTGCAACCTGTATCTCGATCGCCCTGCGCCGTTCGATCCATATGTCGACAACCGCGACACCGGCGGGTTCATCGTGGTTGATCGCGTCACGAATGTCACCGTCGGCTGCGGCCTGCTCCATTTCGCGCTCCGCCGGTCGCAGAACATCCACTGGCAGTCGGTGCAGGTCGACCGAACCGCACGTACCTCGCTCAACGGGCATCGACCGGCGATCGTGTGGTTCACCGGGCTCTCGGGGTCGGGCAAGTCGACCATCGCGAACCTGGTGGAAGCGAAACTCCACCACGATGGCGTTCGGACCTACCTGCTCGACGGGGACAACGTGCGACACGGTCTCAACCGAGACCTGGGCTTCACCGACGTCGATCGGGTCGAGAACATCCGCAGGGTCACCGAGGTGGCGCGGTTGATGGCCGATGCCGGCCTGGTCGTGCTGGTCTCGTTCATCTCACCCTTCCGCGCCGAGCGGACGATGGCGCGAGAACTCGCCGAACCCGGCGAGTTCATCGAGGTCCATGTGGACGTGACGCTCGACGAGGCCGAACGGCGTGACGTGAAGGGCCTCTACGCCAAGGCCCGGCGCGGGGAGTTGCACAACTTCACCGGCATCGACTCGGCCTACGAGCCGCCGCTTCGGCCCGAGGTGCACATCGACACGACGGTACAGCAACCGCTCGAGGCGGCCGACGCCGTCCTCGACGCCGTCCGTCGCGTCATCGCCGTCGACCCACGTTGAGCGCCGCTGCGCCGCGACGGTGACAGGACGGACGACGACGTCACAGGGCCGAACGATGTCGGCGTACCCCCTGCACACCCAACACGATGAACGTCAGCATCACCAGCGGCGTCACGATCAGCAC
>JBDKIV010000015.1:0-12297 GCA_039796935.1 Actinomycetota bacterium
TTCACGTTTGTCGCGACGAAGTCGAACACGAAGATCGAGACGTTGGTCAACCTGTACGGAAGTGGTGTGCTCGACATCGACGGGATCGTGATCTCGCCGCTCGTGATCGCGCAGGATGACCCCTGGCTCGTGCTGGACACGGGAGCGACTGTGAAAGCTGAGGTTCGCAACGACCCGGCGCGGGCCCACGACGGCAGCCTTGGAGTACTTCAGGTCTCGAAGTCGGCTGGCGGCGATGCCGACATCTACAACGACACGGCGATCTCGGCGACCGTCGGTGAGGCCTACTCGGGCAGCGTATGGGTTCGCTCCGCCTCTGGAACGCCTGTCAGCGGGCGCTTCATGATCTGGGCGTTCGGAGGCACTGCCGACGGTGCCAGCATCGAGTTCACCGCCACGTCCGAGTGGCAACTGCTCACGGTGCGCATGCCGATCAACAACCCTGGGCACACGTTCATCCGCGCCGAGGTCTGGTGGTATACGACCGGTATCACGCTCGACATCGACGATGTGCAGGTGCAGCAGACATCGTGGACGACGTTCGCCGATGGCGGCACCGTCGCACAGTCGCAGATCAACGATGCAGCAGCCGCCCAGTCGGGCAGTGGATACCTGCGGCTCACCAACAGCGGCTCGTCGAGCGTGGGTGCCTACCTCGACACGCAGAACGCCGTTCCCGTCGGGACGACCCAGACCATGAAGGCGTGGGTGCGCTCGGCAACTGGTGCGCCTGTGAAGGGTCGCGTCGAGCTCCTCGCCGGCCAGTGGGGCGGCACGACGTTCACGGCCGGGGCGGACTGGACGCTCGTCAGCGTGAGCGTTCCAGCGGTCGGCAACGGCAACACCGGCCTGCGCTACCAGATCCGTAACGACACGATGAACAGCAGTCTCGACATCGACTCTGTCACGGTCGGCACCGAGCCGATTGCTGCGCCTGACGGCATCAACACGCCGCTCGTGAACCCGCAGACCGGATACAACTATCTCTGGGACGACGCGTTCGGTATCCCCGGCGCGCACCTCTGGGCGCTCTCAGCACAGGTCTCGTTCATCAACGGCAAGCCCGGCCTGGGTGTGGCCGCAACGATGTACCTCGATCCGACGAAGTCGCCGTCGGTGCTCACCGGCACGGAGTGGCTCAAGGGAGACATGGTTCTCAACATCAGCCGCGCTGAGCCGTGCCTGTCATTCGGCTTCGACGGCACCGGGACCGGTACAGCGATCAAGATCGGCGGCGGCGTGTTCACCGCTTCGAAGTTCCAGATCAACGTGGCACCGAAGGGATGCGAGGTGGGCGCGTACATCGTTCCGGTCGGCGCGACCTTGGCCTTCGACGCAACGCTCGGCAATGCAGCGGTCCATTTCGATCTCGAGGTTGGCAGGGACGAACAGAACGCCCCGACGTTCTATGCCGATATGGCGATCAACAACGTCAAGCTCGCTGGGACCGTGTACAACACGATGCAACTCACGATCGACATCACGTCGTCCAAGTCGAGCATCAAGTACGTCGGTGACTACACCACGGCACTCGGCAACTTCTACGGCGACTTCGACCTCTCGGTGAAGCAAGCAGACACGCTGCACATGGCCGGCAACGTCAGCCTCACCGACTGGCAACTCGCGGGCGGCACACTCGACATCCAGGCGTTCAACTACGGCATGGCGATGGACATCCCGTTGGGCGCCAACTCGTGTGCGAACTTCTCGGGATACCTCGATGGAGTTGCGTCCATGGGCGGCAAGACCAACCTGGCACTCACCGGCAATCTCCAGTTCGACTGTGGCGTGCTCAAGGTGCTGCACCTGCAGTTCCAGTACTTGCACAAGGGAATCGCGACAGCCTTCATGCTCGACTACAACAGTCGTACGCACATGCTCGCGGGTGGTGCGTTCTTCAAGTTCGAGCGCAGCACATCGTGGAAGTTCCTCGGCCGCAGGTACAACCGGCACCCGAAGATTGCGATCGGCCTGAACTTCTCGATGAACATCGACCGACCGAGTTCGGGCACGCTCACCCTTGGTGGCACGGTCGACGTGTCAGGGGGCAGTGGCAGCCTCGCATGCACCCTGAGCGGCAACGGCTCGGACGACACCTGCGCCATCAGCGTGAGAGTCAACGTCTTTGGTGGCCACAGCTTCAATGACACCTGGTGACAACCGACCCAACCGCATCAGTGATCACCACCGCCCCGATCGGGCTGCACGTCGTCGAGGCGCCTGCCATGGGCGAAGCGCGCGGCACGCCTCTGCCGATGCGCGGTGCACGGATGACGGCATTGCGGCGACGTCCGATTCGTCATTGGCTCCCTCGACCTACGCCACGGTCACCTGGTGGTGCGGTGACCGGTCAGTCGGCCTGTTCGATCATGCGCTCGAACACGAACTCGTGCTTGAGGAACGAGGTGTCGCGTTCGCGGCCGGGAACGGGTGGGATCAGCGGCGACATCTGCAGCAGTCGCCAACCGTCGACGAGTGCAGCGACGCCGGTGCCATAGGGCGGATCCGCGGCCGGTTGCGGGCCGGTGCCGGCGGTGCCGTCGAAGAACGACCAGCCGAGGACGTGGGCGTCGAGCGACGGGCTGGCCAGCCACATCATGAGGACCTGCTGTCGGGCGCTCATGGGGTCACCAGCGCGGCGCGGCGTTCGGTGCGCGTGAGGTACCAGTCGACGTCGAATGCGTCGTCGCCGGTGAGGTGACGCCAGAGCTTGGCGCGTTGGACGGTCTCGAGGCGGTGCACCGATGGCTCGTACCAGCGCTCGCTCCCGCGGAGGGCGGCCGCCACGGTGCCGGGCTCCATGCGGGCGAACATGTGGTCGTCGGCCCGGTTGCGGGCGTCGAGATCGCTGGTGTCCCACAACCTCACCTGGCGCTGCGTGGGGTTGAGACGGAGCTTGCCCATCACCCGGTCACGAGGCCCGCGGTTGGGGGCACCTGCGTGCCACAGGCCCTGATGGAAGATCACGACCGTTCCCGCCGGCCCGCTGAAGTACTGCTCGCCGTTCAGGTGGTGATAGCGGGCGACGTCGTCCATGTTGACGCGACGAAGATGGCTGCCCGGGACGTACCGGGTGCCGCCCTCGCCGGGTTCGACATCGTGCGGGAACCAGAACAGCTGGATGTCGAACGCCGGCCCCTCGTCGATGATCGCGTCGCAGTGCAGCCCCTGGGCGTGCAGGTCGCCGGCGGTCTTGATGTGCACGAAGTGATGATCGACCACCGGGTTCGCGCCGACCAGCGACTGGATCGCCCCGGCGACCACCGGCACGCGGACCATCGACCCGAACGCCGAATCGGGCGCATACGCATCGTGGAGCACCGTCCCCGAGCGCGGTAGCGGCGAGCCGTCGTCCGCGTCGTCGGCGCCGAGACCCACACCTCGGAACTCGTCGAGCCAGCTGCGGAACAGGCCGGGCAGCTGCTCCATCGCGAGCGCATTGATCTCGGCCGGCACGACGGCCTCGAGCTTCAGGAATCCGCGGGCGACGAACGACGCCATCTGGTCGGTCGTCAGCAGCGTTGGACTGGTCATTCGATGTCTCCCCGGTCAGGTCCGGCTCGGTCCCCGCAGACGGAACCGACTGCTCGAACAGTAGGTCATCGTCGGTCAGTCGACGATGGCGCTGTAGACGAGACTGCGCAACTGGCCCCGGAAGTCGAACGAGAAGCTCGGCATCAGCTGGGTCATGAACACCACCCACAGATCCTCGGTGTGATCGACCCAGAACACCGTCGAGGCTGCACCGCCCCAGTAGAAGTCACCCTGCGCCAACGCCCCGGTGGCCACCTGGTCGATCGTCGAGGCGAAGCCGAGGCCGAAACCGACGCCCACGTTGCCGTACGCCGTCATCAGCGCGACGTCGAGCGATGCCAGATCCTTGCCGCCGGGCAGGTGGTTGCGCCGCATCAACTCGAGCGTGCGGGGCCCGATCACCCGGCTCCCGTCGAGCTCTCCGCCCCGTCGGAGCGCCTCGCAGAACCGTGCGTAGTCGGCCACGGTCCCGGTCAGGCCACCGCCACCCGACACGAACCCGGGCGGTCGAAGATACGAACTCGTCGTCGGGTCGTCGAGCACGGTCGTGGTCTTGTCGGGATTGCGCTGGTAGTTGGCAGCGAAACGGTGCGCCTTGTCGGGCGTCACGGTGAACGACGTGTCGACCATGCCGAGCGGCCCGAGGACGTGCTCGTCGAGATACTCGGCGAGGGGCTGGCCGCTCATCAGTTCGACGAGCGCCCCACACGCATCGGTGGCCAGCGAGTACATGTAGGCGGTGCCCGGCTGGAACCGGAGCGGCACCTGGCTCAGCCGGTCCATGAACTCGGCCATCGTCATCGACACGCCGGCGGACCGCAGTTGGAGCGATCGGTACACGGCGTCGATCGGGTGTTGATCGCCGAGGCCCGGCAGGACGCCGCCGTAGGTGAGCCCGGCGGTGTGGCTGAGCAGGTCGCGGAACGTGACCGGCCGGTGTGCCGCCTCGGTGACCATGTCGTCGGCGCCGCCCGACACCCACACCCGGTGCTGGCGCCACGACGGGACCACCCGCGCCACCGGGTCGTCGAGTTGGAACATCCCGCGCTCGAACAACTGCATGAGGGCGATCGAGACGATCGGCTTGGTCATCGAGTAGATGCGGAAGATCGTGTCGTCGGTGAGGGTGACGTCTCGTTCGCGATCGCGCCGGCCGAGCGCGCGGTGGTACGCGACGTGACCGCGGCGTCCGACCGCGACCTGGCAGCCGGCGATCTTCCCGGCCGCGACATAGCGGTCGTCGAGGTGGGCGGTGATCCGTTCGAGTCGTGACGGGTCGAAGCCCGCGGCGCCCGGTTGCAGGTCGTGTAGGTCCATGTCGTCCCCCTGGTGAGTACGCGTGCGTCGCGAACCCGGGGAATGTTCGCGCACTCACGACGGGCGACCGGGACGGGGCGCTCGCTCGGCCCCGAGCGAGCATCGGGGTGCGGGCGCACCCCGCTACTGTGCGACGGTGGACAGCCTGTCCGAGCCTCTCGCACTCACCGCACGCAGCATCCTCGGCCGACCGGTCGGACCGCTGGGTTTCGGCTGTTGGCGTCTCACCGATCCCGACGCCGGCCGGTGTGCCGACCTGGTCGAGGCAGCGGTCGACCTGGGCATGACGTTGGTCGACAACGCGGATGTCTACGGCCTCGATTGGGGCGGTCGAGGGTTCGGCTCCTGCGAAGAGGCGCTGGGCGAGGTGTTCCGCCGCCGACCCGGGCTGCGTGATCGGGTGGTGCTCGCCACCAAGGCCGGGATCGTGCCGGGCACGCCCTATGTGAGTTCGGCCCGCTATCTGCGAGCAGCCTGCGAGGCCTCGCTCCGCCGGCTCGGTGTCGATGTCATCGACCTCTACCAGATTCACCGGCCAGACGTCTTCACACACCCCGCCGAGGTGGCCGATGCGCTCATGTCGCTCGAGGCGGACGGGCTCGTCCGCGCCGTCGGCGTGTCGAACTACACGGCCGACCAGACACGTGCGCTGCGGGCCCACCTCCGGCTGCCGGTGGCGACGGTGCAGTCCGAGTTCTCGGTGGCGCACCTCGCCCCGATGCGCGACGGCGTGTTCGACCTGTGCCTCGAGACCGGGGCGACCGTGCTCGCCTGGAGTCCGCTCGCCGGCGGGCGCGTGGCCGTCGGTGACGTTCGAGCCGAGCTCGTCGATGCGATCGACGCGGTGGCCGCCGAGCGCGGTGCCTCACGAGCTGCCGTTGCCATCGCGTTCGTCCTCGCGCACCCGAGTGCACCGGTGGCGATCGTGGGCACGCAGCGACCCGACCGACTCCGCGACCTCGCCGCTGCCACATCGATCAGGCTGACCAGGGCCGAGCTGTACCGGATGGTCGAAGCGAGCGATGGGCGGCCGCTCCCATGACGTCCGACGAGCGCGCGGTCGGCCCGTGCGAGGTGAGTTGGTTCTCGGCGCTCTGCGACGACGACTACGAACAGCTCGGTGTCGTCGACGATCGGTTGGTCAGCTCGTGGGAGCACTGCCGGAGCATCGTGGCCGAGGCCGAACGTCAGGGGTTCGACAACATCCTGCTCCCGTCCGGCTACAGCCTGGGGATCGACACGGTCGCCTTCGCCGGTGGCGTCGCTCCGCTCACGTCGAGCATCCGGCTGCTCGTGGCGGTCCGTTGCGGCGAGGTCTGGACGCCGCAACTGGCCCGTCAGCTGGCGACGCTCGACCAGATGGCAGGGGGTCGTCTGACGGTCAACATCATCTCGTCCGACATGCCGGGCGAGTCGCTCGACGGGCCGGCCCGTTATCAGCGGACCGCCGAGACGATGACCGCGCTGCGCGAGTTGCTCGACGGTCGACCGGTGAGCACCGAGGGTCGGTTCGTCTCGATGTCGGTCGCTCCGCCACGGATCACCACGGTCGCCGGTCGGTGCCCGCTGCTGTACTTCGGTGGCCTGTCACCCGAGGCGCGCGATGTGGCGGCGCGTCTTGCGGATGTGTACCTGATGTGGCCCGACACGCTCGACGACGTCGGCGCACTCATCGACGACATGCGTGCCCGAGCGGCCGCGTACGGGCGGACCCTTCGATTCGGGTACCGGGTGCACGTGGTGGTGCGCGAGACCGAGGACGAGGCGCGCCGCGCCGCGCAGCACATCGTCGCTGCACTCGACGACGCGACGGGCACTGCCATCCGTGCCCGTTCGCTCGACTCGAACTCGTTCGGTGTTCGCCGTCAGGCAGAACTTCGCGACACGTCCGACGACGACGGCTTCGTCGAAGAGCACCTGTGGACCGGGATCGGCCGTGGGCGGAGCGGCTGTGGTGCTGCGATCGTCGGTGATCCGGCGCAGGTCGCCGCGAAGATCGACCGATACCGCGAGCTGGGGATCGAGGCGTTCATCCTCTCGGGCTACCCGCACCTGGCCGAGTGCTCGCGCTTCGGCGAGCTGGTGCTGCCACGGATCGACCATGCGCCCCTGGCGGCCGTGCCGCGCTGACGGTCAGGGCACGAGACGGGGGGCCCTCACCACTTCGTCGGTCTGCGTGAAGTAACCGGCCACATCGACGAGCAGGTCGGTCCGGGTCGTGGTGTACAGGCACAGGGTCCCGTCGCCGGCGAGCTTCGAAAAGACCAGGTTCGGGACGATGTCGCCCGCCACGAAGTTGAGGTTGGACGTCTCCGGGATCGTGGGCGCGTCGCAGGGGTAGACCGTGACGAACCCGGGTCCGTCCGGCTCGACGACGGTGACGTTGACGGCCGCGCCCGTGGCCGTGTCGGACGGGACGAGGCCCCGCCCAGCCACCTGCAGCTTCAGGACGCGTCCGCCGGGAACCTTGCCCGCGCCCGACGTGCCGAGTCCGGTGCGGGTGTCGAGGAAGCGTTCGGGTACGAGCGGCGTGAACCCGTCGGGCTGGTCATCGCGGTACCACGCCGTGATGTCGGCGATGAGGTGGGTGCCGGCCGAGACGTAGAAGCAGGCGGCGCCATCGGCCGAGAGGCGCACGGTGACGAGGTTGGGGACCGTGTCGTTCGGGACGAAGTTGAGGTTGGACACCGTGGGGAGCGGCTGATCGCACGGGTACACGGTGACGAACCCCGCACCGACCGGTCCGTCGACGGTGACGTTCATGGTGGCTGCGGCGACACCGGTGTCGGGGATCTTCGGGTCGGCACCGGCCACCTGCAGCCGTACGGTCCGGCCGGCGGCCAACCGCTGCGTCGTCGGAATTCCGATCGCTTCGCGCGTGTCGAGCAATCGGGTCGGGACGATCGGTTCGACCCCGGCCCCACCCGCTCGCTCGAAGGTGCCGGAGATGTCGACGACCAGATGGGTGGTTCGCTGGGCGTAGAAGCAGACCGTGCGGGTGACCGAGATCTTGACGTTGACCAGGTTCGGGACCACGTCACCAGGCACGTAGTTGAGATTGGAGACCTCGGGCAACGGGGCGTCGCAGGGGTAGACCGTCAGGAACCCACCGAGCGTCGGCTCGACGACCGTCACGTTCAACACGGCAGACGCCGAGTAGCCCGTGGCCTGAGGGATCGTGAGCTCGAGGTACGAGCCACTCTTGATCGGGACTCCGCCGGTGAGGTCCGATGCGTCTCGCGTGTCGAGCAGGCGTTGCGGCGTGAACGACTGCAGCCCGGGCGGGTCGGTGAGCTGCTCGGTGGTCAGCATCGTCGGCGGCAGCCGCGTGTCGTCGGCGCCGTCGGTGACCAGGTAGCCGACCAGGGTGAGCCGCGTGATGGACTCCGGGTCGCTGCTGAACGCGCAGAGGGCGGGGCGATCGGGATCGACGGGGATGTAGGCGAGTGCCGCCGACCGGTCTCCGGGTGCGAACGTGACGGCAGAGGTCTGTGGTCGTCCGCAACGAGGACCGCCCGAGGGGGACGTGGTTTCGGTCGCCAGCACCTGTGCGTAGCCGGTCCGCGACGGGTTCGGCACCTCGACCAGGACGACCGCCGACTGTGCGGTGAGCGGCACGTCTGCGAGGGGCACGAGTGCTGTGCCGTCGACATCGACCGAGGTGGCCGCCTCGAAGAGCTTCTGCGGGGTCGCCAGCGGCTGGTACTGGAGCCCGTCGGCGGTCGGTGTGTCGCTGACGACGGCGATCTGGTCGACCACCACCACGGCGGGCGAGGTGAGCCGCACGCACGAGTCCTGGCCCACCGCCGTGTACGCGGTGGTCGTACCGGCCCGGTAGCCGAAGTTGGGGTTGGTGCCGGGCACGCCGTCGCAGGGGTGGATGAATCCTTCACCCGATGCTGCTGCATACGCGACGAAGATGCGTGCGAGGCCGCTGAAGCGGAACGTCGTGGTCTGGCCCTGCGGGTCCGAGCCGGGGTCGATACGCGAGTCGTAGACGCGGAACTCACCGCCCAAGGGCTGGACCCTGCCACCGGTGACGGCGGACACCGTCGGCTCGCTGATCGGGGCCCCGACGACTGCCACGGTGGCGAGACCGGTCATGACGGCGACGAGAGCCAGGTGGTGCCGTACGGTGGTGCGCAACATCGTCGTCAGGCTACTGCAGCGGCGACGTAGTGATTCCGGTTCTTCATCAGGTTCCGGGTGGGGTGCCTCCGAAGGAGCTGGCGAAAGGAGACGGTGGTGAACGAGGCGCGACGAGGACGGATCGCCGACCGAGTCGCGGTCGGGATGGGGTTGGCGATCACGCTGGCTGGAGTCACGCACTTCACCAACCCGGGCTTCTTCGACGAGATCGTCCCGCCCTGGTTGCCGCCGTCGGAGCGCTTCTGGACGATCGTCAGCGGGATCGCCGAGGTCGTCGTCGGCCCCGCACTCGTGTGGCGGCGGACCCGACGAGCAGCGGCGATTGCAGCCGTCGTGCTGTTCGTCGCCGTCTACCCTGCCAACCTCTACATGACGTGGGACTGGCGTGATCGACCCGCCGGCGAGCAGGTCGTCTCGTGGCTCCGGCTGCCGCTGCAGTTCGTGTTCATCGCACTCGCCGTGATGGTGGCGCGCCGCTCGTCGCCGCCCACGGGCGTCGCCACGGGTACGGGCAAGGTCTGATCCGGCCTCCGTGCCGAGGGCGAGGGTCGAGCGCGACGGCTCGCGACAGCGAGCGGGTGACGGGGGCCCGCCCCATCGGTCGTAGCATTCGCGGATGACCAATGATGCGGCAGTGATCGCCACGGGCGTGAACGCAGAACGGCTCGCCAACCTGCGCAGGTGGAATCTCGGGCTCACGGTGCTGCACGCCGTGCAGGCCGTGCTGATCCTCGTGATGGCGGGAAGCTTCGCCATCACGTTCACCTCCAACTTTCCTGTCGGTCCTCCCGGTACGCGGCTCGAGACACCCGAGGGCCTGTTCGACCTCCGCATCGGCTTCGCCGTGGCGGTGTTCCTCGCGCTCGCTGCGCTCGACCATCTGTTGACGGCGACGGTGATGCGGGCGACCTACGAAGCCGATCTGGCTCGCGGCATCAATCGGTTCCGATGGATCGAGTACTCCTTCAGTGCCACCTTGATGGTCATCCTCATCGGTTCGTACAGCGGCATCACCGACATCACGGCGGTGCTCGCCGTGATCGGCGCCAACGTGTCGATGATCCTGTTCGGCTGGTTGCAGGAACGGATGAACCCGCCGGGTCGATCGACGACGACGATGATGCCGTTCTGGTTCGGGACCATCGCCGGTGCCGCCCCGTGGGTCGCGGTCTGGGTCAACGTGATCGGCGCCGACACCGTGCCCGGATTCGTGTTCGGGATCGTGGTCGCCGAACAGGTCTTCTTCTTCAGCTTCGCGCTCAACCAGTGGCTGCAGTACCGCGGTGTCGGGCGTTGGACCAACTACGTCTACGGCGAGAAGGTGTACCTCGTGCTCAGCCTGGCAGCGAAGTCCGTCCTGGCGTGGCAGATCTACGGCGGCTCGTTGGCCAACTGACGATCACGACCCACGCATCACGACCCACGACCCACGCATCACCCACCGGCTCACCGCACCGTTCGAGGCATCACCATGACCACCGGCAACTGGACCGTCACACCGATCACCGGCACCTTCGGTGTCGAGCTCACCGGCCACCGTGTCGGTGACGACCTCGATGCAGCGTGGCTCCTCGCGCTCCTCGAAGCGCACCTCGTCGTCGTGCTCCGCGACCAACATCTCGATCATGCCGAGCAGGTGGCACTCGCACGGTCGCTGGGCGAGCCGACGCCGGCGCACCCGGTGGTGCCGGGTCATCCCGACTTCCCCGAGATCCTCGAACTCGACGGTGCGCAGGGGGGCCGCAATGCGCGCTGGCACACCGACGTCACCTTCATGCCGACGCCTCCCGCGGCATCGATCCTCGTCGGCGATGTCGTCCCGCCCTTCGGCGGGGACACGCTGTGGGCCGACATGCGCACTGCCTACGATCGGTTGTCCGCTCCGCTGCGGACCATGCTCGCCGGCTTGCGGGCCGTCCACCGGATCACGCCGCTCGCGTACTGGGGCGAACCGTTCGACTCGGCGATGTCGCGCGACGACGCCCTCGAGCTGTTGGCACAGGCCAAGGAGGTGCCACCGGTGGTCCATCCGGTCGTGCGCGTGCACCCGAGCACCGGCCTGCCGGGGCTGTTCGTCAACCCGGGGTTCACCAGTCACATCGTCGGGATGACCCGGATCGAGAGCGATGCGGTGCTGGCGATGCTCTACGAGCACGCGACGCAGCCCGAACTGACGCTGCGCCACCATTGGCGCGCCGGCGACGTGGTCATGTGGGACAACCGGGCAACCATGCACTACGCCGCGGACGATTACGGTTCGGCGCCCCGCCGGATGCGTCGTGTCACCCTGCGCGGCCCGCATCCCGTGGGCCTCGACGGCGTCGCCAGCACGGTCCCCGACGATCCGCTCGTCACCATCCGCTGAGGCGGCTACCGTCCCGATCCGTGACCGTGACGTCCACCTCAGCAGCACCTCGCCCGACGGGCGGCCCGTTGGCGGTCGACGAGGGCAAGCGACCCACGACCTGGGCCCTCGTGGCGTGGTTCGTCGTGCACACGACGGTGTGGATCGGCTTGGTGAAGCTGGTCCCCGGTGGCGACGGCGTCGACTACGTCGACCTGGGCGTCTCGGGCACGCCGTGGGTCCGGCAGTTCATCATTGCGCTGACGGTCGTCGCCGTGCTCCAGGTGGTGCTGATCTCGCGTCTCGGTTGGTGGGAATCGGTGCTCCGCGAGCCCGCCCGCTCGGCGCGTCGCTGGCTGTGGGTACCCGCGGTGCTCATCGCCGTGCTGGGCGTCGCGACCTTCGCCGGTGACGGTCTGTCGACCGAGGCCGGGGCCAGCTATCTGGTCGGGTGTGCACTCACCATGGTGCTCGTCGGGACGACCGAAGAGCTCACGTTCCGCGGCATCCTCCAGGTGGGCGGTCGACGAGTCTTCGCTCGCGAGTGGCATGCCGTCGTGTTCGCGTCGGCCCTGTTCGGGTTGTTCCACACGCCCAACATCGTCATCGGCGCCGACGTGTCCGACGCCCTTCGCCAGACGGTCGTCACCGCGGTCATCGGGTCGGGGTTCTACGCCCTTCGGCGTGCCAGTGGGTCGCTCGTCCCGTGCATCGTGCTGCACGCCGCGTACGACTTCATGCTCATCCAGGGTGCGTGGGATTCGTTGCCCGGCTGACGAACCCGCCCGTACCATCTCGTCGCTCATGACCACCACGTATCGACTTCCGTCCCCGTTCCACGAGGTCGAGATCACGCTCGGTCCGATCAGTGTCGATCCCGATGCCCTCACCGCCGTCCACGACGGCATCTGGGCCGATGAGCGCTCGAGCGTGTACCGGTTCGGCCCGACCAC
>JBDKIV010000016.1:0-4142 GCA_039796935.1 Actinomycetota bacterium
GCGCGATGTATCGAGCGACGTCGGGGAACTCGTGCCCCAGATCCTCCACCGTCAGACGGCCACCCGGTCCCTCCACCGTCACCACGGGGACACCGTCGTCCACCCCGAACTCGAGCGTGACCTCTTCGCCGTCGCACACGTGGAGCGCGTGGCGGATCATCGCCACCGGTACCCCGACGTCGTAGGTGGCGCTGTCACTCCCTCCCGCCGCGCCGATCAACCGGTACGAGTCGGTGGCGCACCAACGTCGAGACGTCCCGTCACTGCTCAGGCGGACCTGTCCGAGCGGGCGTCGCTCGTCGGCGGTGATCACACCGGCCAGTTGGCCGGCGGCCTCCCACTCGCAGCGGGGGATGGATACTCGTCGTGTCGTCGTGAACTCCATGACCGGGGAACGGACGCAGATACGGCGAGCGTGACCACCTCACACCCGGCGGGTGTCGTCGGCCAGATCGACGACGCTTCGGATGACGCACGAGTCGGACCACTCCGGGTCAAGCTCGTCCGCGGTTCCCTCGTACTCACCCCCGAGCTCGATCGCCCTCGCAAGTGCCCCGGCAACGGGGTCCCAGTCGATCCACGTCCCGAGATCGAGCGCCAACTGCCGGTCGGTTCGGCCGTCACGCGGTTCGATTCGGCAGGCATGTTCGCCGTCGAGGGACGACAGGAACGCCACGATGCCGTCCTCCACCTCGGCCACCTCCCAACCGAAATGGCCAGCGGTCATCGAGGCCTCCTCCATGCCCGACGCGTACGCGATCGTCCGCCGCGTCACGACCCGCAGCTCGGAGCCGTCGAGCGCCTCCGGGTCGCACCGCAGCCACAGCGCTCCGTCGGGCTCGTCACGGCCGACGGCGAACAGCGCCCACCGCTCACCATCGATCACCACCGGAGTCCCGCCACCGTCGACGTCGGTGTCGAGGAGGTCGTTGCCGGTCTCGATCTCGCAGTAGGTGTCGAGATGGTCCATCGACCGGGGCAGGGCGGCAGCGACGCGCTCCGGTCGCAGGGTGTCGTGCGTGTCGACCTCGAGCGGTTCGCCGGGTTCGACGGACACGAGCTCAGCGAGGGTCCGCGGCGGGCTCGACGGATCCTCGACATCTCGCCACGTCCCGTCGCTCTGCTCGACGTACGACCGGCTCACCTCCTCGGTTTCGTCCGGGGTGTCGATCCACGTGGTCACGGTGATGCGTGCGTCGGTCATGGTGGGATGCCTCCTGGTCGTGGCGATGGTGCCGAGCGTGGAGACGGACGGAGCGACCAGGAACGTGATCGCTACGAGATCGAGCGGATGCCCAGACGGAACGACCCCTCGACACCGTCGACCAGATAGAAGGCGATGCTGGCGATCCCTGCCGGATCGAGCGGTGCGTCGGCCTCGCGCGGATCGAGGAAGCGGGTCACCGGTTCGAACGAGCTCCATGGGAGCGTGACGTCGGTGAGCGAGTCGCCCGACGTCGTCAACGGGGCGATCCAGCCGCCGTCACGGTCGTCGCTGCGCACCTCGACGGTCCACGTCCGGCCGTCGCCCTCGACCACGATGCGCGGGCCGACTCGCGTGGCCCAGGCGGCAGCTGCCCGGGGATCGATGAACGGGCTGCGCACCGATGCGAAGCCGCCGTTGTTGTCGAGCGACAGCTCGCCGGTGAACACGAGCACGCCGTCCTCCAACGCCAGTTGGCCAGACGAGACACCGCCCATCACCGTGTCGTTGACGACGTTCCAGCCGTCACCAGAACCCGCGGTGACGAACTCGAACAGCGGTGGCACGGTGCTGACGGGCGGGGCCGTGTCGGGCACGGTCGTGGTGACCGGTTCGGCGGTCGTGGACGAACTGGTCGACGTCGAGTCGGTCGATGACGGACTGGTGGTCGCCGAGCCGGCCGTCACCGATACGGCCGGCGACGGGTCGAGCGCTGGCTCGGTGGTGACGGCACTGCTCGCCGCATCACCGCAGCCGGTCATGCCCAGCAGTACGGCGACGGCGAGGCCGACGACGGAGGGACGGCGTGACATCGCATCAGCGTCTCACCGATCGGTGCCGTAGGTCCTGTCGTGCTCGGCCCGATGCCTCAGCTGGCACGGCGGATGTTGCTGATGATCCACTCGACGTTGCTCGGGTTGGTTGCGAACCACTCGTCGACCGCCTGCCGGTCGTTCGACCGCCGTGCCGTGTCGGCATCGATGCGACGGTGCCACCACCGCAACGCGTCGTGGGCATAGATGATGCCCGCGATCGGCCGAGCACCGCGGATGCGCTGCAACGCCTCGGCGGGGTCGTGGCCGAGACGCAGCATGATCGCGAACGCCATCGATGGCCCGCGGTTGACGCCCATGTGGCAGTGCACGACCACCTTGCGCGCCGGGTCGGTCAACGCCCCCATCGCGGCATCGACCCCGGCATCGAACCACTCGTCCGACTGGCCACGACCGAGGTCGTCGGTGCCGACCCAGTGGTAGGCCACATCTGGTGCCAACCGAGCCACCAACGACTGGTCGCTCCACTCACCACGGGCATCGACGATGTCGGTGATGCCCGCACTCGTCCACTCGGCGAGCTGGCCGGCGGCACGCTCGTCGCTCGAGGTGTCGAGATCGCCGCACACCGCCACGTTGTCGACGGGGAAGCACAGCACCCTCCACCAGTCGGCGGGGTGGAGAGGGTTGATCGGCGACGTGAGGGCTCGGGGTGTCATGGCATCCATGACCGAGCCAACGGAGCCGGCCAGCCGAATCGTGACGCAGCGGCCTGGCGTCGCTGGTGGGGGGTCAGAGTCGTCGGAGCAGTGCGTCGACCTGGTCTTCGATCCGCCGATAGCGGGCCGGGTCGTCGAGGTGCATCTGCAACAACTCGTCGTGGAGGGTGTCGGCCAGATCTCGGGCCCGCCTGCGAATGTCGTCGAGGCGCTCCTCGAGCACACGGATCTCGCGGCGCAGCGGTGCCTCGTCGTCCTCTGCCGGAGGCGGAGACTGCACCGCTCGGTCGCGCCGCAACGGGGCACTGCGAACGGGGGTCGGCGACGTGTCCTCGAGCAGCATCTCGACCGTCGAGATCGACGTCACCGTCACCATTCCCCGGTCCTGGGCGTGCTCCATCCATCGGTCCCCGGTGTGGTCGATGAGTTCGGCGAGATGTCCGAGGTTCACTTCACCGCGACTGGAAGTCGGACGGATCGAGACCCGGCGAGCCAGGTGGTGTTCGAGACCGGAACCTTCCCCGCGAACCACGAGCAGCGTCTGGTCGTCGAGCAGATCGGCTCGCGTTCGGCCGGGCAGCACGACCACCGCCTCCAACTGCCCGTTACCCAACAGACGGTTCACGAGTTCGGTGAACTCGACGAAGCCTCGGCGCTGTCGCACCCGGGGACGGAGGAACCGTCCGGGTACGAGGAGGATCAGGCGCCCTCGACGATCGAGATGGCGGAGCCCGTATCGCAACCAGGCATCGAGCGGAGGTGCTCCGGGGCCGTCGTTCTGCTCGCTCGAGGACGACATCTCGCCGAACGCCGTCATCTCGAACGGGGGGTCGAGGAGGACGACGTTGGCACGCAGGTCGATGAACCGATCGTCGACCATGGAATTGGTCGGCCCGTCACCCAGGTCGGCATCGACACCCATGATCGCCAACCGGGACCGGGCGATCCTCCATGGGACGGTGGCGATCTCCTGGCCCTTCAGCGTTACGCGATCGCTGAGTCGACGCGCGCACTGCACGAGCATCTCACCCTCACCCGCGGCAGGGTCGATCACCACATCTCCGTCCGAGACCCGCGCGAGGGCGATCATCAACCGCGCCAGCGAGGCATTGGTGAGGGTGCTGGCAACGCGGGCCGCTGTCGCACCCCCGTCGGAACGAAGCACGAGCTCCACCAGGTCGGGGCCCGTGACGGTGGCTGCGGCCCCATCGAGATGTGTGATGAGCGGAGCGAGGCACGGTTCGGCCGACAGCAGCTCGAGGGGCTCCACCAGGAGCCCGCGCAGGGACGCATCGGTGGCCTCCATGGAGGCAGCCACGCGGCGCACGTCGGCAGCATCAACGTGACCTGCCTCGCTGGCGGCGACGAGGCCGGCCCATGACCGCCACCCCTCCTCGCTCTCTCGCAATCGATGAACCAGCAGCACCAGTGCCACGAGACTCGGCC
>JBDKIV010000017.1:0-3063 GCA_039796935.1 Actinomycetota bacterium
GCGTGAAGCGGTCGGCCTGAACTGCCCGACCGCAACGTCCACGAGCGGCGCGACGATCAGCGGGGCGGGTCGACCTCGATCCGGACCCGCGAGGCGCCGAGGCGCTGCGCATCGACGAGTCGTGCGCCGAGTTCGTCCCACGTCGCAGCACGGACGAGGAACGCATCGCCATCGGGCGCCGACGGCAACCCTGCACCTGTGACGAGGTCGGATGCCCCCTCGCCGCTGATCCGGGCCAACGCACCGAACGGCGGCAGGTGCAGCACTCGGCGACGGGCCGCGTCGACCTTCGCAAGTCGTCCCGGATCGGCTGAGGCCGCCGCCTGGATCACCTCATGGTCGGGGAGGAAGGTCTGCACGAGTATTCGGCCTCCCTCCGACCGCGGACCGACGAGCCGCGCTGCCCGCACCAGAAGCGCCAGCGCCTGCTCGGACGCCCGGTAGCGCGGAGCGAGCAGTTCGGCGTCGATGTCGAGGAAAACGACCACATCGGCCTCGCTCACCCGGTGCAGAACTGCCTCGGTGCCGACGAACACCTGGGTGTCCGGATCGGCCAATGCCGGGTCGTCCAGCGGGGTCGTACCGGTGACCAGCGCAACGGGCCTTCCCGCTGCCGCCTCGAGTTCTTCTCGCAACCGGCTCACGCCGGGCCGAACGGTCGCCAGGCTCGACGATCCACATCGCTGACAGACCGGAGGACGGACCGTGCCGCACCGGCGGCACTCCAGTCGGGCATCGTCGAGTTGTCGGACGGACACGGCGCACTGTTCGCAGGCGATGAGCGACCGGCAGGACCGACAGGCGAGCAGCCGCCCCCTGCCCGGTGTGTTGTGCACGCAGACGACCCGGCGCGTTCGGTCTCGCAACACCGCGACCAACGGTGTCGTCACCAAGGATCGCTTCCACGGCTCCTCGTCGCTGCGATCGACGACGTCGACGACCGGCCAACCGGCCCGCTCGTCGGCAGGCGTCGGCCGCATCCACCGCGTGCCGGACCAGGCCAATGCCGTCACGCTCGGACAGGGTGACACGAGCACACACGGCACACCGAGGCGACGCGACCGCTCGATGGCGACATCGCGTGCGTGCCATGTCGGGGATCGCTCCTCCTGCAGTGCTTCGTCGTGCTCGTCGAGCACCACGATCGACCCGAGTCCCGGGCACGGCGCCCAGACTGCTGCGCGGCCGCCGATCACCACGTCGACGCCCGCTGCCGCCATGGCCCAGTCAGACGGCAGGACCGCCACGCTGAGGCCGAGACGTCGGAGTCGACTGGCAAGTACGAGACGGCTGGGGGCCGACGACTGGACGACGATCAACGGTCCAGCCTCTGCCGCCGCCGCGAGGATCGACAGCAGGTCGTCGGTGGGAGACGTCCTGATCACTCCTCCCCCATCGGCCAGGAGACGCTCGAGCGGACCACCGGCGGCCGAACGTCGCGGTGCTGATCCGGACCGACGCCGCACCGGCGCACCGATCGCTCTCACCCTGCGTTCCGGTCCGGCACTCACCAGGATCGGTCGAAGGCGGTCGGTCCCCCATCGACGGGCAGCCCAGCGAGCGAGATCGATGACATCGGCATCGGGTCCGTGACCGGACCATGCATCGAGCGGATACATCCGCTCGACGGGTACGTCACCGATGGGTGGACCGACGCGTGTCACCCAACCACCGACGCGCCTCCCGGCGAGTCGGACCCGCACGATCGAGCCGACTCGCACGCGACCCTGCAGCTCGTCGGGAACGAGATAGTCGAAGCTCTTGTCGAGCCCACTCACGTCGGGCAGCACCGACGCGGTGGTCACCATGGAGTCGCCCGACTGCCGACGCGGTCGACCGGCGGACCGAACCTCAGAGTCCGACAGCGCTCGTGAAGGCGTCGAGATGATTCAGGTGTTCCCAGGTGAACTCGGGAAGCGAACGGCCGAAATGGCCATAGGCCGCCGTCTTCTTGTAGATCGGACGCTTGAGATCGAGGTCGCGAACGATCGCGGCAGGCCGAAGGTCGAACACCTCTCGAACGCCCTTGGCGATGGCGAGCGGGTCGACCGTGTTCGTGCCGAAGGTCTCGACGAGGATGCTGACCGGGTGAGCCATGCCGATCGCGTACGCCACCTGCACCTCGCAACGGGTCGCAGCACCGGCAGCCACGACGTGCTTGGCGACCCATCGGGCCGCATAGGCGGCCGACCGGTCGACCTTGCTGGGGTCCTTGCCGCTGAACGCACCGCCTCCGTGGCGACCCATGCCGCCATAGGTGTCGACGATGATCTTGCGACCGGTCAGACCGGTGTCTCCGTGCGGCCCGCCGATGACGAACTTTCCGGTCGGGTTGATGTACACGTCGTAGGGATCATCGGCGAACTGTTCGGGGATGATCGGACGGATGACCTGCTCGATCAGATCGGGACGGATGACCGAATCGCGATCGATGCCATCGGCGTGCTGCGTGCTGATGAGCACGTGCGACAGACGAACCGGCTTTCCGTCGACGTACTCGAACGTCACCTGCGTCTTGCCGTCGGGCCGGAGATAGGGAACCTCGCCGGCCTTGCGAACGTCGGTCAGACGCTCGGCCAGACGATGGGCGAGCCAGACGGGGGCTGGCATGAGATCGGGGGTCTCGTCGCAGGCATAGCCGAACATCATGCCCTGATCGCCCGCACCCTGGCTGTTGAGATAGTCCTCGCCGGCTTTGCCGCCGCGAACCTCTTCGCTCGAGTCGACACCCTGCGCGATGTCGGGGCTCTGCTCGTCGATGCTGACGATGACCCCGCAGGTGTTCCCGTCGAAACCGTACAAGGCGTTGTCGTAGCCGATTCCGTTGATGGTCTCGCGGGCCAGCTTGGGGATGTCGACGTAGGCGCTCGTCGTGATCTCACCGGCGATCACGCACAACCCGGTGGTGAGCAACGTCTCGCAGGCCACTCGACCGTTCGGGTCCTCGGCGAGGATGGCGTCGAGGACGGCGTCGCTGACCTGATCGGCCATCTTGTCGGGATGGCCCTCGGTGACGCTCTCGGACGTGAAGGTGTAGTTGCTCACTGACGAGACTCCTGTTGG
>JBDKIV010000018.1:0-4448 GCA_039796935.1 Actinomycetota bacterium
CTCATGACGCACCGCCTGTGGGTGGGGCAGCGATCGGGTACACATCGAGGTCCCACCACCTGGCCATCGGCAGCGACCGGACCGCCGCCGAAGCGTCCTCGGCATCCGTGCCGAACGTCGCGATGAACACCGTGCCTCGTGCCAGTGACAGACGGATGTCGCCGATCCGCCCCTCCGCCGTCAGTGCCGCCACTGCCGCCTGTTCCTCCGCCACGACGGCGAAGACTTCCTTCATGTCGGTGCCCGCGCGGAACGCGCAGACCACCATGAACTCGTCCACTTGTCGATCCTCTCCTGTCCTCGACGTTCGAGGACGGCCTCACGATCCCACCTCAACCGAAGTTGAGGTCAAGCAGAATGTTCCGGTGACGTCACCCAGCCTTCGCTCCACCGACCATCTGTCGATCGGCCAGGTTGCCGCGCGCAGCGGCATCACCGTGTCGGCACTTCACTTCTACGAACGCGAAGGGCTGATCGTCAGCCTCCGGACGGCCGGCAATCAACGCCGGTACACACGAGATGTTCTACGACGACTCGCCTTCATACGCGCATCGCAGCGGGCCGGCATCGCACTCGCCGACATCCGGGAAGCACTCGACGAGCTTCCGCTGGGACGAACGCCGAAGGAACACGATTGGGCCAGAGTTGCGGCCCGATGGCTCGACGTCCTCGGCCGACAGATCGACTACCTCCAGCGAATTCGTGAGGACCTGTGGACCTGCATCGGATGTGGCTGTCTCTCGTTCGACCGGTGCGCCTTGTTGAACCCCGACGACGCCATGGCCGTCGAGGGTGCCGGCCCGCGACGATTGCTTCCAGGCACACCTCGTCCGACCCCGGTGGAGGTCAGCCGCGTTTGAGGTCGACGATCAGACCTTCGCTGGCCTCCACCAGCTTGTGCGGCTCGATGCCGAACACGTCGTGCCAGGTACCGGCAGCGGCCCACACCTCGTCGTACTGCAACAGATCGGGGTCGATGAACACGCGCAGATGAGTTGCATGCCCAAACGGCGGCACGCCACCGATCGGGAAGCCGGTCGTGTTGCGGACCACCTCTGCATCGACGCGCAAGCAGGTCGAGCCGCCCGCTGCGGCTGCGAGCTTGCGTTCATCGAGCTGGTTCGCACCGCTCACGTAGGCGAGCACGACCTCACCGTCCACACCGAAGATCAGGCTCTTCACGATCTGGCCGACGGCGACGCCGATTGCCGACGCAGCGTCCTGCGCGGTCTTGGTCCCCTCGGGAAATCGGCGCGGCACGATCGACAGGCCGCGCTCGGCACCGGCGGCGACCACCTTCTGGACGTTGGGATGAACTTCGGTCACGACCGGGCTCCGATCAGGTTCGGCACGCTCCCAAACGCTATCCGCGGGCACCGCGGCGTTCGGAGCGTTGCGATCGTTGCGACACGCTCCTAGTCTCTGGCGAGGAAGGGGAGTATCCCTCAGTCCGTGGTCGTCAGTACGGTCGCCGCAAGCGATCCGGTCACGGGGTTTGCCGAGCCTCGGCAAGCGGGAGAGACCTTCGGTATGGCCAGTTCGACCACCGAAGGAACTCATCACATGACAGCTCCCGCCACCATCGACCGACTCGACCTCGACGCGCATGTCGTTGATGTGGCCGAGGTGACCCGGCGGGTGCACGTGGATCGGGCGCTCGGTCTGAGCGCCGACGACGTTTCGACTCGCCGCCAGCAGTACGGGCCCAACGAGCTCGCCGACGCTGCACGCACACCGGCCTGGCGACGCCTCGTCGCTCAGTTCAGCGACTTGCTCATCCTGATCCTGCTGGCAGCTGCGGTGGTCGCATTCGCTGTTTCGGGTGAGTTGAAGACGCCGCTCGTGGTCTTGGTCGTGGTGATCTTCAATGCCGTGATCGGTTTCGTGCAAGAGAACCGGGCCGAGAAGTCGCTCGATGCGCTGAAGAAGATGCTGGTCATCCAAACGCGGGTCCGGCGCGGGGGCGAGCTGCTCAACGTGCCCGCAGGCGACCTCGTGCCAGGCGACATCGTGATGATCGAGGCTGGCGACCGGGTCCCGGCCGACGGTCGGCTGTTCGCAGCGAACACCCTCGAGATCGAGGAGGCGGCGCTGACGGGCGAGAGCCAACCGACCACGAAAGGCACCGAACCGGTCGGCAGGCCTGGCGACGAGCACGGGCAGGCCGGTGCGGTACCGCTCGGCGACCGACGGAACATGGTCTACATGAACACGACGGTCACCCGGGGACGCGGGGAGTTCGTCGTCACCTCGACCGGAATGCTCACCGAGATCGGCCGCATCGCCGGCCTGCTCCGGGCGACCGAGACCGAGAAGACTCCGCTCCAGAAGCAACTCGACGGTCTGGCGCACAGCCTCGCCAAGTTGGCGGCGCTGATCGTGATCGCCGTGTTCGTCATCGGCCTGATCCGCGGAGACAGTGCCAGCGACCTGCTGCTCACTGCGGTGGCCCTCGCCGTGGCCTCGATCCCCGAGGGCCTACCTGCCGTCACCGCGGTCACCCTCGCCCTGGGTGTCTCCAAGATGGCCAAGCAGCACGCGATCGTGAAGCGCCTCGCCTCGGTCGAGACGCTCGGCTGCACGAGCGTCATCTGCAGCGACAAGACCGGGACGTTGACGCTGAATCAGATGACTGCCGTCGACCTGGTGATGCAGCTGCGTTCGCACGACGTCACCGGTGACGGCTACGCCCCGCACGGAACCATCGAGCAGTTGTCCACCGATGAGCCGATCATCCGTGACTCGGCACTGTTGTCGATGGCCCTCTGCAACGACGCCGTCGTCCGACGCGGAGACGACGGATGGGAGCTGGTCGGCGACCCGACCGAGGGCGCCCTCGTCGTCCTGGCGGCCAAGGGCGGGATGGAGATCGACCGAGTTCGCGCCAACCATCCGCGTCTTGCGGAGGTGCCGTTCGACTCGGCGCACAAGTTCATGGCGACCGTGCACGAGATGGTCGACTTCGGCGGCGAACGACGGGTGACGATGTTCGTCAAGGGTGCCCCCGACGTGTTGATGGCCAGAGCCGATCGAGTGATCGACCTGCACGGACAGGCCGTACCGATCGCCGAACACGCCTCGGTCCTGGCAGCCCACAACGAACGTCTCGCCTCCGAAGGTCTCCGCGTGCTCGCCGTCGCAGAGCGGCACCTCACCGTCGAGGCGTGGGCCGAGTTCGTCGACGACGGGGGCAACCCGTTCGACCTGGTCGAGGGCCTCACGCTCGTGGCGTTGGCGGGTATCGTCGACCCACCTCGCCCGGAGGCGAAGGTCGCGATCGCCGAGGCGCACGCTGCCGGCATGGCCGTGAAGATGATCACCGGTGACCATGCTGCGACGGCCAGGGCCATCGGTGCCGAGCTCGGCCTCCGGGGTGATGTGGTGACCGGCGCCGAGCTCGACCAGCTCGACGATCAACAGCTCGCCGACCGCATCGACCACATCGGCGTGTTCGCACGAGTCGCACCCGAGCACAAGATCCGTCTGGTCGATGCGTTGCAGCGCAAGGGCAACGTCGTCGCGATGACCGGTGACGGAGTGAACGACGCGCCGGCATTGAAGAAGGCCGACATGGGCGTCGCCATGGGAATCACCGGCACCGAGGTCACCAAGGAAGCGGCGACCATGGTGCTCACCGACGACAACTTCGCCACCATCGTCCATGCCGTCCGGCAGGGCCGGACCATCTACGACAACATCGTCAAGTTCGTGCGGTTCCAGCTGAGCACGACGCTGGGTTTTGCCGTGCTGTTCCTGCTCGCCGCCATCTTCGGGATCGCCGACGGCAAGCCGTTCACGGCCATCGCGATCCTGTGGGTCAACATCATCATGGACGGTCCTCCTGCCATGGCACTCGGTCTCGACCGGGCCGGCTCGGACGTGATGCAGCGACGGCCACGACCGCTGACCGAGAAGATCCTCACACCCAGCCGATGGGTCGCGGTCGGATTCGCTGCCGCGGTGATGGCGATCGGCACACTCGCCGTGCTGGCGCTCGCGCCGGGGCCGGAGGCCGAGGCAGGAACGGCGAGCGTTGCCGGGACGATGGCCTTCAACACCTTCGTCCTGTTCCAGTTCTTCAACATCCTCAACGCCCGTAGCGACACGCAGAGCGTCTTCAGCCGGTTCACCTTCAGCAATGGGCTGCTGTGGCTCTCGCTGCTCGCCGTGGCAGTACTGCAGCTGGGCGTCACGCACGCCGGACCGTTGCAGCGACTCTTCGACACGACCTCGATCTCAGCTGCCCAGTGGGCGGTGTGCGTGGCCGTGGCATCGTCGGTCCTGGTCCTCGAGGAAATCCGCAAGCTCATCGCCCGTCAGCGCACCAACAAGGAGAGCACCGTATGAAGTGTCCGATCGACACCACCGTCGACCTCGTCATCGCCGACCGTCAAGGCATCGAGATCGATTACTGCCCCACCTGTCGGGGCGTCTGGCTCGACAGGGGC
>JBDKIV010000019.1:0-5528 GCA_039796935.1 Actinomycetota bacterium
CGCTCACCGTGTCGCCACATCTCGTGGCGCTCATCTACTGCGCCCCCGACGAGCCGGGGCAGGGGGTGTTCGAGGTCGTCTTCCGGGCGGGACGTCACGAGACCGACCCTCAGGTGGCCCGCAACGTGAGCCCCTTCACCGTCGATCCCGGGAAGTTCACCTACCGCCTCGTACGCGGCGAGCTCGAGTTCACCGAGTACTCGCAGGTGTTCGCCCACTGCCGAGTCGGGACAGGGCCCTGGCACCTGGTCCCGTTCACGCTGTTGCCGCCGGTCGAGGCCTAGCAGCGACCCACGAGTTCGCGACGCACCAGGTTCCCGGTATCTCGTCTCGGGTACAGTCGCCGCCGTGCTCGAGAGCCCCGACGACGACCGACTAGCGATCTCCCTCATCAGAGGCCTCGCCATGGACGCGCCCTTGGCCGCGAAGAGCGGCCACCAAGGCACGGCAATGGCGCTCGCCCCACTCGCCCATGTCCTGTACAGCCGTGTCATGCGCCATTCGCCTGCGCATCCCCACTGGCCGGACCGCGATCGATTCGTGTTGTCGGCCGGTCATGCCTCGATCCTCCAGTACGCCATGCTGTACCTGGCGGGGTACGGGCTCGAGCTGGACGACATCAAGCAATTCCGGCAGTGGGGATCCGCGACGCCCGGCCATCCCGAGGCAGGCCACACACCGGGCGTCGAGGTGACCACGGGTCCTCTCGGTCAGGGCTTTGCCAACGCGGTCGGTCTCGCCATCGCCGAGCGACGCCTCCGCGGGCAGTTCGGTGCGGAGCTCATCGATCACCACACCTTCGTCGTCGCTGGTGACGGGTGCCTCATGGAGGGAGTCAGCCACGAGGCTGCGTCCCTGGCCGGCCACCTCGGTCTCGGCGGACTGGTCTGTGTGTACGACGACAATCGCGTCACCATCGACGGCACGACCGATCTGGCGTTCAGCGAAGACGTCGCCGCACGGTTCCGGGCCTACGGCTGGCACGTCGACGAGGTCGGCGAGATCGCCGACGACCTCGATGCGCTCGAGGCAGCGCTGCGGCGAGGCATGGCCGAACGAACGCGCCCGAGCCTGATCGTGCTGCGTTCGCACATCGGGCACCCGAGTCCCGACTTCACCGACGACCCGCACGCTCACGGGAACCCGTTCACCGCCGACCACATCAGCCGCACCAAGCAGGTGATGGGTGTTCCCGACGAGCCGTTCTGGGCACCGAGCGACCTTGTCGCCCGCTATCGCACCCACTGCGCTCGTCGTGGTGATGCCGCCCATGACGCATGGCAGGAGCGCCGGAGGTCGGCAGACATCGACCATGCAGCGTGGGACGCGTGCTGGGCCTCGAGTGGCCTCGCCGGATGGGACGCCGATCTCCCCGTGTTCGCGCTCGGCGATTCGATGGCGACCCGGGTCGCCATCGAGAAGGCGTTCAACGCAAGCCTGGCCACCGTGCCCGGCCTCATGGCGGGGGCGGCCGATCTGACCGGCAACACCGGGACGAAACTCGCGGGCGAACAGCCCCAGTCCGCGTCGTCACCCGCCGGTCGGCAGGTGTATTTCGGTGTCCGCGAACACGCAATGGGCTCGGCGCTGGTGGGCATGGCCCTGCATGGTGGAGTGCTCCCAGCGGGCGGCACGTTCTTCGTGTTCCTCGACTACATGCGTCCTCCGGTCCGCTTGGCGGCCATGAGCCGGGCCAAGGTCGTGTTCGTGTTCACCCACGATTCGGTCGGGGTGGGCGAGGACGGCCCGACCCATCAGCCCGTCGAGCAACTCGCCACCCTGCGCTCGATGCCCGGGCTACAGGTGATCCGGCCGGCGGACGCGAACGAGACGATGGCTGCATGGCGCGCCTGCGTCGCTCATGACGGGCCGACTGCCCTGGTGCTCTCGCGGCAGAACCTCACGGTGTGCACCGACGGCAGCGCAGTCGAGCGCGGCGCCGCGACCGTCGCGGGCTCGGACGACCCGCAGGTGATCGTCGTCGGGACCGGCAGCGAGGTCTCGCTCTGCATCGCAGCCATCGACCGGCTCGCGTCCGCGGGCATCCGGGCAGCTGCGGTCAGCATGCCGTCGTGGGACCGGTTCGAGCTGCAGGGCGACGAGTACCGGGCATCGGTGTTCCCCGCAGGGGTGCCGGTCGTGTCGGTCGAGGCAGCCGTGACGTTCGGGTGGCACCGGTACGCCGATCGTTGCATCGGCATCGACCGGTTCGGCACCAGTGCGCCTGGCGCGACCGTGCTCGATCGCTACGGCATCAATCTCGACAACATCGTCAGCGTCGCCACCGCGATGGTCCGTTGACCGATAGGGACGGAGGGCTCATCCGATGGAACTCTTGAAGCGCCTGACGCTCGAGCAGGGTCAGAGTCCCTGGCTCGACAATCTGACGCGTGGATACCTCAGATCTGGCCGACTGAGCCAGCTCATCGACGACGGCATTCGCGGCCTCACGAGCAACCCGACCATCTTCCAGAAGGCAATCCAGGGGTCGGCCGACTACGACGAGCAGTTCGCTCGACTCGTCGCCGATGGCGGCGCCATCGTCGATCAGTACTGGGAGCTCGTGCTTCGTGACATCGATGACGCTCTCGAGGTGTTCGCGCCGGTGCATCGGGCAAGCGGAGGCCTCGACGGTTTCGTCAGCGTCGAGGTCGATCCGGGCCTCGCCCACGACGCCTCCGGGACCGAACGTGCCGCTCGCATGCTCCATGATCGACTCGACCGGGTGAACCTGATGGTGAAGATCCCCGGCACCGAGGAGGGCCTGCAAGCGATCCGGACGATGATCTCCGAAGGGCGGAGCATCAACGTCACCCTCATCTTCAGCCTCGACCGGCACCAGCGGGTGATGGACGCGTATCTCGACGGCCTCGAGGCCTTGGCTGCGGCTCGCCCCGACGCCGACCTGTCGCTCGTGGCCAGCGTCGCGAGCTTCTTCATCAGCCGTGTCGACACCGAGGTCGACCGACGACTCGACGCGATCGCCACACCCGAGGCGCTCGCCCTACGTGGTCGTGTTGCTGTCGCCCAGGCCAAGTTGGCGTACGAGCAGTTCCGGCGGACGTTCAGCGGACCACGGTGGGATGCACTCGCTGCTCGTGGTGCTCGCGTGCAACGTCCGCTCTGGGCGAGCACCTCCACCAAGAACCCCACCTATCGCGACACGCTGTACGTCGACGAGCTGATCGGACCGGACACGGTCAACACCCTCCCCGACGCGACGATCGAGGCCTTTGCCGATCGCGGCTCGGTCGAGCGGACGATCGATCGAGACGTCGACGAGGCACACCACGTGTGGGCAGAGCTCAGCCGGGTCGGTGTCGACATCGACGAGGTGTCAGCAGTCCTCGAGCGCGAGGGAGTGGCCAGCTTTCGGGCGAGCTTCGACGACCTGCTGGCTGCACTCGATGCCAAGGCGTCCTCCATGCGACCAGCGTGACCGCCTCGGAGCCAGAGGGGATCGGCTCGCTCGAGACGCTCGCAGCGGCCCTGGATGGGCTCACTTCTCCCCGCGATCGTCAACTGGCCGACCGTCTGGTCGATTCGTTGTCACAACTGCTCGAGACACACCCGGCGACGATCGACCTGAAGATCACCAGCGCGTCGCTCGCCGAGATGGGCGAAGCCTTCACCATGTTCGCGCCGTATCGGCACCTTCCCAAGGTGACGGTGTTCGGCAGCGCGCGGACGCAGGCCCACGACGTGCTGTACGACCAGGCACGGGCGGTGTCGAAGGCCATCGCCGATGCAGGCTGGATGGTGGTGACGGGTGCCGGACCGGGGATCATGCACGCAGCCATGGAAGGCGCTGGACGCGACCGGTCGTTCGGCGTGTCGATCCGGCTGCCCTTCGAGCAGGGCGCCAACCCTGTCATCGCCGGCGATCCGAAGTACGTGTCGATGCGCTACTTCTTCACCCGCAAGTTGATGTTGGTGAAGGAGAGCAAGGGATTCATCTGTCTCCCCGGTGGGTTCGGGACGCTCGACGAGACCTTCGAGCTGTTGACGCTGACGCAGACCGGCAAGGGAGTCCCGGTGCCGATCGTCCTGCTGGACGCCCCCGGAGATCCCTACTGGGAGACCGTTCACGACTTCATCGAACAGCAGTTGGTGCGCCGCGGACTCGTCTCGCCCGCCGACACCAACCTGTACCTGGTCGCCGACGACCCGCAGCGAGCCGTCGACGAGATCATCGGGTTCTACGCCAACTACGACTCGATGCGAATGGTCGACGATCACCTCGTCGTCCGTGTCCGGCAGCCCGTCACGGACGAACAGCTCGAGTTGCTGAACGAACGGTTCGCCCCACTGTGCAGCCGCGGCACGATCGAACGGATCGATGCCACCCCTGACGAGCGACGCGACGACGATCTGCTGCACCTGAACCGGATCGGTTTCGAGTTCGGCCGGCGAGGCTACGGTGGTCTGCGTTCACTCATCGACGCGCTCAACGAGTTCGTCGCCTGATCGAATCGGGGGCCAACCATGCACGTCGCGCAACTCTGGCAGTACGCCGTCAAGTCCATGATCGGTACCGAGGTGTCGGCAGCGACACTCACACCGGACGGCATGGTCGGCGACCGGGGGTGGGCGGTCCGTGACGAGGAACGAGGTGGTGTCCGCGGCGCGAAGAAGATCGGCGGATTGATGCGCCTCGGCGCCCGCTATGCCGGCACCGCAGCTGACCCGTTCGGCCGGGTCGAGATCGGGTTGCCCGACGGTTCGACCGTGCTGTCCGACGACGACGACGTCGATGCGCGGCTGTCGGCGGCGCTCGGCCACCGGGTCTCGTTGTGGCCGCTGCAGCCGGCGAGTGATCTCGATCACTATCGGCGTGGTCGTCCGGACAATGACGACATCATGGTCGAGTTGCGTGCCGTGTTCGGGCGCGAGCTGGACGAGCCGCTCCCCGACCTGTCGATCTTCCCGCCGGTGGTCATGGAGTACGAGTCGCCGCCGGGCACCTATCTCGACGCGTTCCCGCTCCTCGTGATGACGACGTCCGCCCTGCGTTCACTGTCGGAGGCACTCGCCGAGAGCGCTGTCGACGTTCGGCGATTCCGTCCCAACATCGTGATCGACACCGGCGACGAGGCCGGTCACCCCGAGTTCGACTGGGCCGGACGGACCATGGTGATCGGTGACGGAGCGCTCGAGCTCGAGCTGCTCGCTCCGTGCCCGAGATGTGTGATGGTGACCCGCGAGGTGTCGTCCGATCTTCCCGAGGATCGGCGGGTCCTGCGCCACATCGTGCGCGACCTCCAGCAGAACGTGGGCCTCTACGCAGCAGCCAAGCGGTCGGGCGAGATCGCCACGGGAGACCCGGTGATCGTGCGCTGAGACGTCGCACGGCGACGGCCGCTCGACCGGCGTGGCTCAGTCGTCGGAGGTGTCGTCGTCTCGCAGCAGCCGGATCGCCTTCTCGCTCGCGCGGCGCGCCTGCACGAGCCGCTTCTCGTCACCCGGTCGCCGCTCGCCCGCTGCGGATGCCTCGCGCAGGAGCTCGAACGACCGGTCGTCGAGTTCGT
>JBDKIV010000020.1:0-2849 GCA_039796935.1 Actinomycetota bacterium
CGGTATCGGCCACAAGATCCGGGCCTACTCGCTCCAGGACGAGGGTCTCGACACCGTCGACGCCAACGTCGAGCTGGGGTTGCCCATCGACAGCCGCGAGTACGGGATCGGCGCACAGATCCTCAGCGACCTCGGCGTCAGCGACCTGCGGATCATGACGAACAACCCGGCCAAGTACGGCGGTCTGGCCGGCTACGGACTCCGCGTCGTCGAGCGGATCCCCGTGCAGACCGTCCCGACTGCAGAGAACGTGAAGTACCTGCGGACCAAGCGCGACCGCATGGGCCACCTGATCGACCTCGACGACACCACCACTGGAGAACAGTCATGAACATCATCGAAGGCACCCTCGACGGCACTGGGATGCGATTCGGAATCGTGTGCGGCCGATTCAACGAGTTCATCGTCGAGTCACTGCTCGCCGGTGCGACTCGCGGGTTGCGCCGCCACGGTGTGGCCGACGACGCCATCGACGTGGCCTGGGTCCCCGGCGCGTTCGAGATCCCCCTCGCTGCACAGACGATGGCCGCCGGCGGCACGTACGACGCGGTGATCACGCTCGGCGCCGTCATCCGCGGCTCGACCGCCCACTTCGAGTACGTCGCCGGCCCGTGCGCCAGTTCGATCGCCGCGATCCAGGTCGCCACCGGTGTGCCCGTGAGCTTCGGCGTGCTGACGGTCGACACGATCGAGCAGGCGATCGAACGGGCCGGGACGAAGGCCGGCAACAAGGGCGAGGAAGCAGCCATCGGGGCCATCGAAATGGCGCGGTTGCTGCAGCGGTTGCGCAACGATTGACTGCGGTGACCGGGCACCGTCCCGGTCACACCAGGAAGGAGCGTTCATGGGGCACCGCCTCCGAATGCTCGTCGCGGTCACGAGTGCACTGACCGTCCTGTTGCCAGCACCGACTGGCTCCGCCCTCGACCTGTCGCTGTCGGCAGAACTGGCATTCGTCGAGCGAATCGTGCACGCCACGCACGTGTCCCGCGTGCCTTCGTCGGGAGACCCTCGCTTCGACTGGTCGACCGACTGGTGCTCGGCACCGCTGGTCGGCAGCACCGGCCGATCGTTCAACTTCCGCGCCGCATGTCGACGACACGACTTCGCCTACCGGAACCTCAAACTGCTCGAGCAACGACACCGGTCGGACGTGTGGAACCCGTCGTCGCGATTGCGGGCAGATCGACAGTTCTTGGCCGACATGCGCGCCCACTGCTCGCTCCGTCCCTGGTGGGAGTCGCCGACCTGCCACACGTGGGCGAGCACCTTCTACGGCATCGTCAGGGTCGCAGGCGGGCCGTAGACCCTGCTCCGTAGGCCCCGCTGAGGAGTTGGTGGAGCATCCGTGCCGTGGCACCCCAGATCGTCTCGTTCGCGATCTCGAAGAAGTAGACGGGACGGTCGAGGGGCGGGGTGCCCCACCGCTCTTCGCGGAATGCGGCCGGATGCACCAACTCGCCCAGCGGGACCCACAGGATCTCGTCGACCTCGGCCTCGTGGGCTCGTAGTTCGGGGCGAGCATCGACCGTCGCGACGACCGGCACGATGTAGCTCTGACTGACAACGGTCGACAAGTGATCGAGCTCGGCTCGAACCGTCACGTGGTCGGGCTCGAGCGCGACCTCCTCCCACGCCTCGCGCAGCGCTGCCTGGGCCGGCGTTTCACCCGGCTCCATCCGCCCTCCCGGGAAACTGATCTCGCCGCGGTGGTGACGAAGTCGCATCGACCGCTTGGTGAACAGCGCTTCGGGCCCATCCGGACCGTCGTGGAGCACGACCAGCACGGAAGAGTGCCGAGCCTCGGGAAACGGTGGAGCGACCTGTTGCGACGGCGTACCCACGAGCGGCGCCAGGACCTGCTCGACCGAGCGGACCTCGACCGACGAAGCTGCCCAGGGAGCGGCCGCACCGAGGCGCCACTCGCCGGGACGCGGGATGAACTGCTGGCCGCCGCGCAGCATCAGCCCTGCGCTGAGGGGACCCAGCCGCTGTCACGGAGCTGGGCGAGCACCGTGTGGAGACCGGCCGTCTTGAGCTTCGAGAGCACCTTGCCGGGCGCCTCCTCGCCACGCTCCCACTCGTCCCAGGCGGCGATCAGCTTGGCGAGGTCAGGGGCGGGAGCTTCGAACGACATGCTCGGGAGGCTATGCCCACTTCTCGGGCTTGGCACCGTCGTGACCCGCCGAAGGGGTGTGTGTCAGATGCCGAGACCGGTCGCGAGGACATCGGCACCCACGCGGATGGCCCCGAGTGCGGCGACCCGGTCGAGATGCTCGGCGGCGAACACGGTGGTCCTCGCGATGTCGAGCGGGTCGCCGAGCAGCGCCTGACGAACCATGAAGTTCCCTGCGGCGACACTTGCGGCGAGCGCCAGATACGCGGTTGCTCCGGCCAGCACGTCGGCCGAGCCCGGGTGCGCCACGACCCACTCGGTGGCCTGCCGCAACGACTCGGCTGCACGAGCGAGCGAGGTGGCTGCGTCGGCGACGGCAGCGGCCGCCGCGGCCGACGGGGACAGGGTTGCGTCGGACGCGGCGGACAGGGTTGCGTCGACGTCTGCGAGCAGCTCGTTCATCGCCATGCCGCCATCGCGTGCCACCTTGCGGCCGACGAGGTCGATGGCCTGGATTCCGTTGGTGCCCTCGTAGATCGGGGCGATCCGAACGTCCCGGTAGCGCTGGGCGATCCCGGTCTCTTCGACGAAGCCCATCCCACCGAACACCTGCAGCGCCGTGGAAGCGGCGAGTACACCCTGATCGGTCGGCCAGGCCTTGGCGAGGGGCGTGAACAGATCGACGCGACGCCGGGCGCGATCACGGACGTCCTGATCCGGATGGTGCACGGCC
>JBDKIV010000021.1:0-5446 GCA_039796935.1 Actinomycetota bacterium
GCCGAACCCCCAGGAGATCGAACGATCTGTCGACCGGGGGAAGGGAGAACGACCGTACCTGTGCTCGCGCCTGACCACAACATGGGGTCGACCAGCGCGCGACGACGCCACTCGAACGCCGATGCGACGCAGGTGGGTGGGGCGTCACATATCCGTGGTGTCGTACCGGTAGCCGAGGTCGAGTGTGGACTCGAGCGAACCGATCGTGCGGTCGAACCACGGCCACATCGTGCTGTCCGGCGTGTAGCCGGCAGCCACTGCAGGGAAGGGTGTGCCGTGCCGCTCCTGCCACTCGGCCCACAGGCGATCGATGTTGGCGTGGTGGAGGAAGAAGACGGGGTCGTTCGGGCTGGTGTTGTACAGCATGGTTCCGCCGTGCATGGCTCCGTCGTCGTCGGCCCACAGCCCGCCGACCCACATGTGCACGCCGTTGTGGAGGTTGTGCGCACCGCCGGCATGTTCGGAGATGTTCTGCCATCCGTTGCTGCAATCGGGTGGAAGCGCCTCGTCCCATCCTTCGATGTGGTTCCGGAAGCTGTGCTGCGGGTCTGCCGTCGCGTCCCAGGGAGCGTCGTCGTAGCGGTCGACCTCGAGTGCCGCGAGGACCTCGGCGCTCGTGGGGAGCGGCATGGTCGCGCCGCCTGGCATGACCCCGAACCTGCGCACCAGATGGCTCGTCTGCGGGGCGATGGCCTCTTGGACGACCTCGGGATCGAGCACGGTCAGTTCGTACGTCCCCTTGGCGAACGGCCCGTCCATCACCGCGTAGCCCTCGGCCGGGTCACCCTCGCCCCCCATCAACGCACTGCTGAAGACCGCCGCCGTCGACTCGTCGTCGGTCCAGTCCCAGTAGGGCAGACGAACGGTCGGATCACCGCTCACCTGTTGCAGGGCGTTTTCGTACCGGAGCAGGAACTCTCGATGCCATGGCAGGAACAGCGGTGAGTTGTGCGCTGCGCCGACGGGCCCGCGAGCCAGTTCGCACGAGAAGGCCTGGCGGTGCCATTCGACGAACGACGCGTACCAGCTGATCGACTCGTCCCCCGGGGACGGGGTCGTCTGGAGTTGCCTGACCGCAGCGACGAACGACGCTGCCTGTTCGGCCGTGAGCTCGGCTGCGTCCTGGCGGACGCCGGGCTCGGGCTCGGCCTCTGGGCGTCGGGCGGTGTCGGGGTCGTCGGTACAGGCGCTCAGGAGTGCGGTGGTCGCGAACAGGCTGATCATCAGGGAATGACGACGACGGCGTGACATCGTCGAGACGCTACTGCACGAGTTCGAACGGATGGACGAAGCAGGCGATGCGGTGCGTGACCGTCGATGCGTCCGCTACCGTGAACGGTCTCCCCACTCCCGGTGGGAAGGGGAGGTGTCCGTACGCCTGGTGGGTACCGCTGCCTTCAAAGCAGTTGAGACGAGCGAACCTCGTCTGGCGGGTTCGATTCCCGTCCACCTCCGCCACGTGCGCCTCGCGGGAAGCGCGTCCTCGATGCCGTCAGCGGCTCCTACACGGTGGTCGGCCGCTCGCCGAACGGCGAGCCGGAGCCGTACTTCGACCGCTCACGCGGGGTCTGGGTGGTGCCGTGGCGCAAGCCCGACGGCAAGGTCGGGCGGCCGACCGGCAAGACGCGAGCGGCGGCGGTCGCCTCGCGCGATCGCCACATCGCTGCCGCGGAGGAAGCTGCCCGCTGTGGCCCGCTCGCCCAGGGCTTCTCGGCGGCGACCACGCTGGCCGAGCTCGGTGCGTGGTGGTTCGAGAACGTCGCCCGTCATCGGGTGCGGCCCACCACGCTCTCCACCTGTCGGAAGCAGTGGCGCCTGATCGCCGCTGACCTCGGTGCGACGCCGGTGCGTCAGCTCCGTACCGAGCAGGTCGCCGCGTTCGTGTCGCGGATGGTCGACCGCGGCGCGGCCTCCCGTGCCGCGAACATCCGGACGCAGCTCGTGCAGGTGCTCGATGAGGCGGTGAGCCTCGGGCTCGCCGAGACCAACGTGGCGAAGAAGGTGCGACGGCCGAAGGTCCCGAAGGTGACGCGGCCGACGCTGACGCCTGTGGAGGTCGTGAAGCTGCTCGATGCCTGCGACGAGCGGTTCGTGGCGGTGGTGGCGTTCTGCTACCTGCACGGCTGGCGGGTGAGTGAAGGGCTCGGCCTCGCCTGGCAGGACCTCGACCTCGAGGCGGGCACGGTGTACCTGCGGCGCGGATCCACCTGCAACGACGGCGAGGGGATGGTGCTCGGGCCGACGAAGACCCGCAGGACGGCGGTCTGGCAGCTGCTCGGTCCGAGCGTGGTGCAACCCCTCAGACGCCGGCGAGAGTTGCAGGCGCTCGACTGGGAGCGTGTGGGTGGATGGCCGCAGGCGGAGTGCGAGGGCGAGTTCTTCGACCTCGTTTTCACCACGCCGGAGGAGAAGCCGATGCTGCGCCAGAACGTCGATCGAGCGATCCGCGCCGCCCGCTTGGTGTTGTTCCGTGTCTTCATCTGTCGACTGCGATCTAGCGTGATCACGTGGCCGTGCCTTCGCTGACGGATCTTCGGAATCGAAGGGGCGAGATCATCGAACTTGCGTGTGCTCGTGGCGCTTCGAATGTGCGCGTGTTCGGCTCGGTCGCACGAGGTGATGCGACCGAGGCCAGCGACATCGACTTCCTCGTCGATCTCGAGGAAGGCCGGAACCTCCTCGACCTGGGCGGGCTGCTGATGGACCTGCGGGACCTGCTCGGCCATGACGTCGATGTCGTCACCGAGTCCCGCCTGCGCCCGCGAGTCGTGGGCAGGGTTCTGGCTGACGCTGTCGACCTGTGACGCGCCGGTGGTCGACGACCCGGTGTGACGGGCCGGCGGCAAGCCCCTGTCACGGAACGCGACGGAACGTGCACCGCCACGGTGATCTTCTGTGTATGGACCACACCCTCGAGCAAGGGACGCAGGTGTGAAGTCGTTCTGCGCGGGTTACCGCGGCCGGTAGACGTCGGACCGATGGTCGATGCGGAGCACGTTGACGCACTGCTCTGCGTCGTCGACCTCGTGGACGACGCGGTAGGCGCCTCGTCTCGCGGACCACAGTCCCGCCAGCTCACGCTGCAGCGGGTGACCGACTCGGCGTGGGTTCTCGCACAGCGGGCCGAGCATGAACTCGATGACGGCGGCAGCGATGCGTTCCGGAAGTCGGCCGAGCTGGCGTTCGGCGGAGGCGGCTACGCGCAGCTCGAAGCTGCCGTCGCTCATCGCCGGAGGAACTTGGCGCGCAGCTGTTCTGCCGACACCGTGTCGCCGTCCGCGACCTCTCGACGGGCCCGCGCGATGTCGGCCATCGCAGCAGGGTCGGACAGGAGCTCGAGCGTGTCCTCGAGCGCTGCGAGGTCGTCCGCGCTCATGAGGACGGCGGCGGGTCGTCCGTTGCGGGTGACGGTGATCCGGTCGTGCTGCTGCTCGACCCGGTCGACCATCTCCGAGAACTTGGCTTTGACCTCGGCGAGCGGCAAGACGTCAGACATGACCAGAATTGTAGTCACTGATCGGAACTCGTCAACCATCGATCTCCACCCTTCGGCGGCTCGGCCCGGGGCGTGAACACCACCGCCACATCGGCAGTTCCGCGCTGTCAACCGGGTGATCGCACCACCACGCCCGGGAGGTCGTCGAAGCCGGTGCGATCCGCGGTGACGACGGTTCGGGCGGCCGCAAGTGCCGTGGCGGCGATGATCAGGTCATGGGCGCCTCTTGGTCGGCCAGCGCGCCGGACGGCTGCGAGCAGTGTGGTGTGGGCTCGGGCGACGTCGATGTCGTACGCGATGACGGGGAGCACCTCGAGCAGGTCCTCGACGAACGCTTGGCGTTTCAGCTTTCGTCGTCCGGTCGCGAGTTCGACTCCGACTCCGAGCTCTGCTGCGGTGATCGCTGCGATCGCTGGCTCGTCGTTGTCGGCGATCAATCGATCGAGATCGAGTTTGCGTCGCTCGACGGCGATCAGCACGCTCGTGTCGAGCAGGAGGGCGGTCAGAACCGCTCCTCGGTGACGAGCTGCGATCGGAGTTCGGCCACTTCTTCGCTCCAGGCGGGATCGATGCGGTGCCGCCTGAGGACGTCCTTAGCGCGCGCTCCGGACGCGACGTGCGCAGGTTCGAGTTGCGCGATCACCTTCCCTCGGCGAACGATGACGAACGTCTCGCCACGGTGCTCGACGGCATCGAGCAGGTCCGCAAAGCTGCGAGACGCTTCCGTCGCGGTGATCTCAGGCATAAAGTCAGATTATCTGAGATGATCCGACGGGGCAACACGACACATCCAGAACGGCAGATCTGCATGTCGATCCGGAGCAGGCGCGACGAGCTGCGGTCAGTGGTTGACGAGTCGTTCGAAGCGTTGACGAGCGCCCTGTCGTGTCATGCCGAGCTGTGCACCGATGGCACCCCACGACAGGCCGGCACGATGCGCGGCGAGCGCTGCAGCCTCGATGCGGGCGTCAGCTTCACGCCGTGCGGCTGCGGCGGCGCGGAGTTCGCGCAGTGTCGCTGCGTCGGTTACCGAGTATTCGTCATCGCTGTGATCGTCGAACGCGGACACGAGCGCGTCGGCTTCGTCGGCGGTGAGGTCGCGTGGGTGCTTTTTGGTGGTCATGGTTGGTCGCCCCTGTGCGGTCGGATCAGTTTGAGGTACTTGGGTCGGGCGGGCATCGCGTGGATCACGTAGTCGTTGTCGTCGTCTGCGACGACGCCGATTTCGAGGAGCCGTCCGGTTTCGTCTGGTCCGATGATCATGGAGAAGTCGGGTTGGTCGGGGACGGTGATGGAGGCCACGGCGTTCTCGAATGCGTGGCGTATGTCGTCGTCGGAGATCCCATGCTTGTGGGCGCTTGGAAGGATCTCCACGGCGACAACTCTAGTTGTCACCGTGTTCGTTGGCAACGGCCGAGAGGGAGTCGGCACGGGTAGCGCACTCTGCCTCGACCTGGCGGCGAACGCAGAGCGTCGCGCCGTGCCGATCGGCAGTTCGGGCGCGGGGCCACGGTGTCGAGCGACTCAGGTGCTTGCTTGCGCGAGCGCCTCGGTACGCGCTACGAGCGATCCAGAGTCTCGTGGCGCTCCACTTCGCTGCTGCCGAGCTGCCCTCGGGGCATTCGCGTCCGTGAGCATCGCGTGGGGTTCTGATGCTGCGTTCGGCCGATCGGAAGTGTGTTTGAGGGTAGGCGTCGATTGGCGTCGCCTTGAGCGTTGTGTGCGGCGAGGCCTTGACCGCCGTCGCACACCGATGGCAACTCGCGAGAACCGAATGCGTTTGGGTGGTGTCGATGCAAGTGTGAGAGCCGGTATGTCCGATCGTCCCGATTTCGGCGGCGAGCTTGCGTCGCTGCAGTTCGAGTCGTTCTACGAACGCGAGTACGCGGCAACCGTGCGGTTGGCGGGATTCCTGTCGGGCGATCGGACGATCGCTGAGGACATCGCCCA
>JBDKIV010000022.1:0-5751 GCA_039796935.1 Actinomycetota bacterium
CAAGGTCATCACCTACACCGGCGACGGGTACGACGAGGCCACGTTCGCCGAGGTGGCTGATCGCGCCGACCGCCTGGCTGCGGCGCTCACGGGGCTCGGTGTCGGCCAGGGCGATCGTGTCGGCACGTTCATGTGGAACAACCAGACGCACCTCGAGGCGTACCTGGCGATCCCGTGCATGGGGGCGGTGCTCCACACGCTGAACATCCGCTTGTTCCCCGAGCAGTTGGCATACGTCATCAACCACGCCGAGGACAAGGTCATCATCGTCGATGCGTCCATCGCTCCGCTGCTGGCGCGGGTCCGCGACCAGCTCACCACGGTCGAGCACATCATCGTCAAGGGGACCGGCGACACGGCCGGGCTCGGCGAGGGTCTCATCGACTACGACACGCTGATCGACCAGACGCCTCCGGGTTTCGAGTACCCGCAACTCGACGAGCGCCAAGGCATGGCGATGTGTTACACGAGCGGCACGACCGGCAACCCCAAAGGAGTCATGTACAGCCACCGCAGCACGTACATGCACTCGTTGATGGTCACGTCGACCACCAACATCGCGCTGTCCGAGACGGACCGGATGCTCGTCATCGTGCCCATGTTCCATGCCAACGCCTGGGGCACCCCCTATGCAGCCTGGATGGTCGGCGCCGACCTGGTCTTCCCACAGCAGTTCCTGCAAGCGGCACCGTTGTCGCGGATCATCGACGAGACGCGTCCCACGCTGACCGGGGCGGTTCCGACGGTCCTCAACGATCTCCTCAACAACGCCCCGAACACCGACATGTCGTCGCTTCGGCTCGTGATGTGCGGAGGGTCCGCGGTGCCGCGCGGGTTGATCGACGGCTACCGCGAGCAGTTCTCGCTTCCCGTGGTCCAGGGTTGGGGCATGACCGAGACGAGCCCGGTGTGCGCGATCGGCCACCCGCCGCGAGACATGGGAGGGCTCAGCGAGACCGACTGGCGGGTCAAGACCGGCCGGGTCATCCCCGGCGTCGAGCTCCGAATCACCGACGATGCTGGCGCCGTGGTCCCGTGGGACGGCGAGAGCCTCGGTGAGATCGAGGTTCGCGGCTCGTGGATCACCGGTAGCTACTACCGGGTCGACGACCCGGAGAAGTTCCACGACGGCTGGCTGCGCACGGGAGATGTCGCATCGGTCATGCCCAACGGTTACGTGATGATCAGCGACCGGGCGAAGGACGTCATCAAGAGCGGTGGCGAGTGGGTGTCGTCGGTCGATCTGGAGAACACGCTCATGGGGCACCCGGCGGTGCTCGAGGCAGCGGTCATCGGAGTACCCGATCCGCGTTGGGACGAGCGGCCGATGGCCTGCGTCGTGCTGAAGGAGGGCACCTCGGTGTCGGCCGCCGAGCTGCGTTCGTGGCTCGGCGAGCGAACCGCCAAGTTCTGGCTCCCCGAGCGTTGGAGCTTCATCAGCGAAGTGCCGAAGACGAGCGTCGGGAAGTTCGACAAGAAGGTGCTCCGCGCCCGCCACTCGGCCGGCGAGCTCGACGTCGAGACCGTCGGCTGACGTCGGTCGAGCTGTCACACTCACCGGGGCACGGTTGAGCGTCGGTCGAACGGGGCAGAGTGCGTCCGCATGATCGACACCGACCTCACCGTCATCGGCGCCGGCATCGTCGGTCTGGCTGCTGCACGTGCTGCATTGCTCGCCCGGCCAGACCTGCGCATCGTCGTCATCGACAAGGAGGGGTCGATCGCCGGGCACCAGACCGGTCGCAACTCCGGGGTCATCCATGCCGGCGTGTACTACGCGCCCGGCACGGACAAGGCCCGGTTGTGCACGCTGGGACGTGAACGCATGGTCGAGTTCTGCCGTGACCGTGGCATCGCCCACGACGTGTGCGGCAAGTTGGTGGTGGCCGTCGAGCCATCCGAACGGCAGCGCTTGGCCGACCTGCACCATCGGTGCCGATCGAACGGGGTCAGCGCAGAGCTCGTCGGCCCGTCGCGAATGCGTGAGATCGAACCCCATGTGGCCGGGGTCGAGGCGCTGCACGTCCCGGTCACCGGGATCGCCGACTACGGCGGGGTCTGCCGGGCCTTCGTCGACGACCTGCGTGCGGGCGGAGCGCGCCTGCAGCTGTCGAGCGAGGTGATCGGCGTGGCGCGTGACGGCGGGCGAATGGTGGTGCAGACCTCGGGGGGCGAGGTGCGGACGTCGATGGCGGTGAACTGCGGCGGGCTGCATGCGGACCGCATCGCTCGACTGTTCGGGGGAGAGGATGCGGCTCGCGGGATGATGATCGTGCCGTTCCGGGGCGAGTACTTCGAACTCGCCCCGACGCGGTCGCACCTCGTGCGGAACCTGATCTATCCGGTTCCCGATCCGCAGTTCCCCTTCCTCGGCGTCCACCTCACGCGCAGTGTGCACGGCCGCATCCATGCAGGGCCGAATGCGGTGCTGGCGCTCGCCCGCGAGGGGTATTCGTGGAGGGCGATCGATCGGCGGGACATCACCGAGACGCTCGGGTTTCCGGGGTTCCGGGTCCTTGCCCGCCGTCATTGGCGATACGGGCTCGACGAGATGGCTCGCTCGCTCAGCCGCACCCGATTCGCCGCTGCACTGGCCCGGTTGGTGCCCGAGGTTCGGGCCAGCGACCTCGAACCGGCTGCGGCAGGCGTGCGGGCGCAGGCGGTACACGCCGACGGTCGTCTCGCCGACGACTTCGAGTTCGGCCGGAGCAACGAGGGCCGTGTGCTCCACGTGCTCAACGCTCCATCGCCGGCGGCGACCGCATCGCTCGCCATCGGCGAACAGATCGCCCGGGAGGTGCTGAGTGCCGTGCACGGCAGCCGGTAGGGCCGACTGATCGTCGCTCCGCCTTTGATCAGGCAGGTTCGGATTGCGAGACTCCCATCATGACCGACACACTCAGCACCAGCCGTGACGCCGACCTGGCCCGCGTCGAGGCAGCCATCGACGAACTGCTGCGTACCTGCGATCCGACGCAGGTCGACGATGTCACGTTCCGTGGTGCACGATTCGACGCGGGGCTCGCGTGGGTTCACTTCCCCGAAGGACACGGTGGGCTCGGGGCTCGCCCGGACCTCAACCGTTTGGTGGAAGAGCGGGTCCGCAAGGCGGGCGCCGCACCGCAGGACCCGTCGACGTTCTTCATCGCCCTGGCCGGTCCGACCATCGTCACCCACGGGTCGGACGAGGTGAAGCGCCGGTTCCTCCGTCCGATGTTCACCGGTCAAGAGCGTTGGTGTCAGCTCTTCAGCGAGCCGGGCGCCGGGAGCGACTTCGCCGGCCTCGGCACGCGTGCCGTCCGAGACGGCGACGAGTGGATCGTCAATGGCCAGAAGGTCTGGAACACGCTTGCTCACCTGGCCGACTGGGGAATGCTGGTCGCCCGGACCGACACCGAGCAGCCCAAGCACAAGGGCATGACCTATTTCGCGCTCGACATGAGAGCGCCCGGTGTCGAGGTGCGGCCGCTTCGCCAGATCACGGGCGAAGCCGAGTTCAACGAGGTCTACATGACCGACGCTCGTGTGCCCGATGCGCATCGCGTCGGCGAGGTCGGCGAGGGCTGGCGTGCGGCGCTCACCACGCTCATGAACGAGCGCTCGGCCATCGGCACGGGGGGCAGCGGTCGTCGTCGGGGCCCCATCGATGTCGCACTCGAGATCTGGAACGATCTTCCGGTCGAACAGCGCTCGCCGGCCAAGCGCGACCGCTTGATGCGCCTGTGGTGCGAGTCCGAGACGCAGCGGCTCACCAACCAGCGAGCTGCGCAGCGGGCCAAGGCAGGCAACCCCGGCCCCGAGATGTCGATCGCGAAGCTGGCCATGTCGACGTTCAACAAGACGGTCACGGACTTCTGTGTCGATCTCCTCGGCGCCGACGGTCTGATCGGGTACGACTACACGTTCCGCCGGCCCGAGAGCTTGTCGGTCGATGGTATGGATCACGGCATCCGGTACTCGTTCCTCCGGGCGAGGGCGAACTCGATCGAGGGCGGCACGAGCGAGATCATGCGCAACATCCTCGGCGAGCAGGTGCTCGGCCTGCCGGGCGAACCACGTGTCGACAAGGACCTTCCCTGGAGCAAGGTGCCGCGCAGCTGAGCAGGCGAGTGCGCGGGGCTGCACCTCGAATCTGAGAGACTCCTCATCATGAGTGATCAGGTCGTCTCCGTCTTCCTCGTCGACGACCACGCCGTGATCCGTTCGGGACTGCGTGCCTTGCTCGACGCCACGGGGCGGATCTGCGTCGTCGGTGAAGCCGGTACGGCAGCCGAGGCACTCCCGCGGGTGGCGGCAACGCAGCCGTCGGTCGTCGTGATCGACGTGCAGTTGCCCGACGGGCCCGGGTACGAGCTGTGCGCAGCCATCCGCGCCGCTCACCCCGAGACGGCCTGTCTGATGCTCACCTCGTTCGCTGACGACGATGCACTGTTCGGTTCGATACGCGCAGGCGCAGCCGGCTTCCTGCTGAAGCAGGTGCGCACCGAAGGGTTGGTGAGCGCCATCGAACTCGTTGCGGCAGGGGGTTCGTTGGTGGACCCAGCGGTGACGGAGCGGCTCCTCGACCGGATCCGTCATCCAGTACCCGACATGGATCCACGGTTGAAGACGCTGACTCCGCACGAGCTGGCGATCCTGAAGCACATGGCTGCGGGTTTGACGAACCGTGAGATCGCGCCGCGTGTGAACCTGGCGGAGGCGACCGTGAAGAACTACGTGTCGACGATCCTGCGCAAGTTGGGCTTTTCGCGGCGGACCGAAGCGGCCGTCTTCGCGCTGAAGTCCGGCGTGCTCGACCTGTGAACCGGGGTCGTCAGCTGCTGTGACGACGCCGGGCTGCGGCGGTGGCCAGCGAGCCACCGACGATGCCGATGCCCGCCAGGAGAGCGAGTGCCGACGAGTCGCCACCCGTTGCCGGGAGGTCACCACCGCTTGCGGTGGTGGTCGGAGCGAGCGTCGTCGGTGCCGCGGTCGTGGTGGGGTGCGCCGTGGTCGTGGTCGACTTCGGGGTGGTGCTCGACGTGGTCGAGGCGTGATCGTCGTCCTCGTCCTCGTCCTCGTCGTCGGCGTCGGCGTCCTGGCCGTCGTCCTGGTGGCCGTGGCCGTCACCCCCGTGACCGTCGACGACATCGTCGTCCGCACTGTCCGCATCGTCCGCCGAACCATCGTCGTCGGAGTCGTCGTACATCTCCTCGTGCAGGTCGTCGTCGGGAAGTTCGACCTCGTACTCGTGGTCGATGGTCGACGCCGGCGGGGTGGCGTCGCTGCTTGCGTGCGCCAACGGTGCCGAGGCGAGGCCAGCGATGCTGGCAATCGAGAGCGTTCCCAACCATGCGGCGCGACGATGCTTCGAGATCATGAGATGCTCCTCGTTCGTGTAACGATGTTGCAGAGTAGCGCCCCGCCGGTGGCGATCAGCGGTTCATCGCCGAGTCGGTACGCGACACCGCAGATACCAGGTGCCGACCAACCCGAGCGCGACGATCAGCGCCGCCAGCCACGGCCGGTCACGCAGCAGCAGCGAGCTGATGGCGATGGCAAGCCACATCATCGAGATCGCGACACGCTTCGTGCTGGCGGGAATCCCGAGGCCGGCTCGGTGGTCACGGACCATCGGGCCGATGCGAGGAAGGTCGAGCACCCACTGCTCGAAGCGCGGGCTCGAGCGCCCGAAACACCATGCGGCGACGACGAAGAACACCGTGGTCGGTAGCCCGGGTACGACCACCCCGACCGATCCGACGCCCACCG
>JBDKIV010000023.1:0-3084 GCA_039796935.1 Actinomycetota bacterium
ACAGTTGCGCGTCGGCTGTCGAGCGCGTGCTCGAGCGTCATGGCCGCATCGACGTGCTGTGTAACAACGCCGGTACCAGTGCGGTCGGCGACGTGGTGCAGTCCACACCGGACGACTGGGAGCGAGTGTTCAGCGTCAACGTCTTCGGTGTTGCCAACATGTCGCGCGCAGTGCTCCCCTCGATGCGATCGTCGGCATCAGGGGCGATCGTGAACACCTGCTCGATCGTCGCTACCGTCGGGCTCGTGCAACGCGCCGTGTACGGCGCCTCGAAAGGAGCTGTGCTCGCACTCACCAAAGCCATGGCAGCCGACGAGATCGCCCACGGGATCCGAGTGAACTGCGTGTCGCCCGGGACGGTCCAGAGCCCGTGGGTGGAGCGCCTCGTCGCGGCCACCGACGACCCGACCGCGACCTTCGACGCGCTTCGTCGCCGTCAGCCGCTCGGCCGGCTGGTGCAGGTTGCCGAGGTCGCCGACGCCGTTGCCTATCTCGCTGCTCCGTCGACCTTCACCACCGGGGCCGACTGGTTGCTGGACGGAGGAATCGCCGGCGTGCGGATCGTCGGAACATGAGCGTGCGTGTCGCGTTGGTGGGCGGTCCGATGTACGACCACCTCTACGACATGGTGCAGGGCCGAGACATCGAGGTCGTTGTCCACGCCGATCATCCCTCGCTCAACTCGGCCGTGGCCGCAATGCTCGCCGCAGGTGAACGCATCGATCTCATCTCGACCCACAGCAAGTACGTTCCGTCGCAGATGCAGTGGCTCCGTCCGCTCGACGATCTGATCGACATCTCTGGGCTGGCACCTCTTGCCGTCGATCTGTGTCGGTTCGAAGGAGCACAGTGGAGTGTTCCTCGACTGATCGATGTGCGGATCGCGTGGGTGCGTCGGCGTCATGCGAGCACGACGATCGACACGTGGGACCAGGTGGTCGGCAGCGAACTCGTGGCCGGCTTCCCCGGCCGAGAGTCGGGCCTGTTCGGAACGTTCTTCGAGTTGGTCGTCGGTGCCGGTGGGCGACTGTTCGCCGATGACGGCTCGCCTCACATCGAGTCACCGGAGGCCGTCGCAGCGGTCGAGACGCTCGTCGCGCTGGCGCGGCGGGCCCCGGCGAACCTGCCCGACTGGCACTACGACGAACTCGATCGGGCGTTGCTCGACGGCACGGTCGACATGGCAGGCGCCTGGCCCGGGGCATGGGGAGCGATCAGACCCCTCGCCGAAGCAGGCGAACTGGTTCCCGTGCGGTACCCGGCAGGGGAGCGTCGATGGGTCAGCTATGCGGGATGTCACGCATGGGCGGTGCCGGCGACGTGCGGCGATCTCGCTGGTGCGCTCGAACTGCTGAGGGTCCTCACGAGCAGCGAGGCGAACCGGCTCGACGCGACCGGGGGCAATGTCTGTGCGCATGTCGAGGCATTCGCCGACATCGGGCCGACCAGCGACGTCGATCGGCGTCGCTTGGCCGTGACCGCGGCGACCATCGAAGGCGCCATGATCACCTATCCGCCGCACCCTCGCTTTCCCGACCTGGAGAGCGCTGGCTGGCGAGCAATCCGCAGCGCGCTGATCGGTGAGTGCTCACCGTCTGGCGCGGTCGAGCAGATCCAGCGGGTTGCCGAACACGTCATCGGCCCCGCGACCTGATCCCTCGCAGATCACTCGACGCGCACGAGCTCGCGGACCCGTGCCAACAGCACCTCGAGCGCCGGTTCGTTCATCCCTCCCTGCGGGAAGATCACGTCGGCGTGGCGCTTGCTCGGTTCGATGAACTGTTCGTGACTCGGCCTCACCGTGGCGAGGTACTGGGCAATGATGCTCTCGGGTGTGCGGCCACGCTCGACCACGTCGCGTTCGAGGCGGCGGATGAGTCGAAGGTCGGCATCGGTGTCGACGTAGACGCGCAGGTCGAATCGGTCGCGTAGGGTCGGCTCGTACAGCACCAGGATCCCCTCGACCACCACGATCCGCGCCGGATCGACCATGCGGACCTCGGTGCTCCTGGTGTGGTTGGTGTAGTCGTACACCGGGACGGGAACCGAGGCGCCGGCCACGAGTGCCGCCATGTGGTCGTTCAACAACTGCCAGTCGAAGGCGTCGGGGTGGTCGTAGTTCGCCAGCGCACGTTCGGGGATCGGCTGGTGATCGCGTGTGATGTAGTACGAGTCGAGCTTGATGAGCGCCAGGTTGTCGTCCCCCGCGAGTTCGGCGAGACGTTCGCTGACGGTCGTCTTGCCCGAGCAGGTACCTCCGGCAACGCCGATCAAGAAGGGCCGAGACCTGGGTGGCACGACGACAGCGTATGCGGCAGCTGTCGAGGATGCTTGTCTCGGGGGTCCCGAGCGGCAAGGCTATGTGGTCGTGAGTGCCGAGACCCATGTTCCACCCCCTGTCGACGCGCCGCTGAGCGAACGTCAGCAGGCGATCCTCGAGTTCGAGGCGACCTGGTGGCAACACGACGACAGCCGGGATGACGTGATTCGTGCGCGATTCGCCTGCTCAGCCGAGGACTACTATCAGGAACTCAACCAGTTGCTCGACCATCCCGGCGCTGTGTCGGTGGATCCGCTCGTGGTGCGACGTCTTCGTCGGCATCGCGATCGCCGCCGACGCGCCCGGCTCGATGGGACAGGCAGCCGGACCGGTGAACAAGGAGGCCTCAACCGATGAGCAGCGAGCAGCCACGCCGGTCGCGTGAATCGTCCAGCCCGTCCAGCGCCCCGATGGGGTCGACCGCCGCCATCATCATCGCCATCGTGGCCGTCGTCGCCGGCTTCTTGATCCTGCGAGAGATCCGTGGTGACGATGGTGGCGGAACAGCGACTCCCGAGACGACGACGGCGACCACGATCGACCCGGCGCTCACGACCACGTCGGCCCCGGCCGAGACCACGACCACCGTGCCGCCGATGACCTATGACGGTGCGACGGCGGTCGTTGCCAACGCCTCCACGGTGAACGGTGCCGCTGGTGTGCTCACGACAGCGCTCACCGGCAAGGGTTTCTCCCTGGCGCAAGCCACCAACGCCAGCGAGAAGCGTGCCGACACCGTCGTGTACTACGTCGACGGCGACACG
>JBDKIV010000024.1:0-6917 GCA_039796935.1 Actinomycetota bacterium
AAGCTGTGGAGCCGGGCCGAGGTGCTTCGACTCACGAACATCCGTGCCAACCAGATGCGCAAGATGGGTGATCCGGGGCCCGAGGGGTCGATCGGCAAGATGGCTTCTGCCAACCTCAACAAGGACATTTACGAGCAGGTGATGAACCTGCTGGGCGCCGAGGGCATGCTGTACGGCAGCTACGAGATGGTGCGTCCCGAGACGGCCATGGGCTTCGACACGGTGCAAAAGGCGTTCCTGCGCAGCCGTGCCAACTCGATCGAGGGTGGCACCACGGAAGTGATGCTCAACATCCTCGGCGAGCGGGTGCTCGGCCTTCCCGGTGACGTCCGTGTCGACCGAGACAAGCCCTGGAGCGAGGTTCCTCGCAACTGATTCCCGAGGCCGATGGTTGCTGTGGTCCGGTGCTCAGGCGCCGGTCCGCAGCAGCACACCGAGGAAGAGTGCAGCGAGCGAGGCGAGCGCACCCACGGCACCACCGATCGCACGAGCGACCTTGCTCGAGGCGACCGAGTGCACGAGCACGGCGACGCCGGCAAGGATCGCCACGGCAACCTTGATGAAGATCGTCACCTGATAGCTCGTGTCGGTCGACCCGAGGTCGATGTCGGCCAGGCTCCACAGGCCGGTTGCGACGAGCACCGCGAACGCCGGCCACGCCAGTCGTGCAAATGCTCGTGCCACCGCCGTGGTGGCAGCGGGGGCCTCGGCCCGGACGGTGCCGACCAGGCCCGCGAGCGTCACCTGTCCGCCGACCCATACCGTGGCGGCGAGCACGTGGAGGAACAACCGGATCGTGTCGGACGAGGGAGACAGCACGTGTCCACGGTAGGGCGTGGCCGTACGTCCGAGAAAGCAGGGCCGGCTACGGCCGTTGCAGTTGCGCCAGAACCTCGCTCGCTCCGACACGGCGATCGTCGAAGGCGATGCGTCCGAGTGCTCCACCATTCATCAGCGTGACTGCCGCGGCGATCGACGACTGGAGTTCGCGGAGCTGGCGCGGCGGCGGGAAGTACTCGTCCTCCTCGGTCACCCGGACCACGTCGATGCCGTGCGTCGGTGCCAGCAGGGTGAGCACCTCGTCGACGAGTTCCTCGGGTGCCGAGGCGCCAGCCGTGACGCCGACCGTGCCGGCGAGGTCGGTGGGTAGCTCGGACGCGCTGTTGACACGGAAGACCCGCGGTGCGCCTGCTTGCACGGCCAACTTCTCGAGTGCGCGTGTGTTGGAGGAGTTGGCAGACCCGATGACGACGATGACATCGCAGCGGTGGGCGAGTTCCATCAGTGCGCTCTGACGGTTGGTGGTGGCGAAGCAGAGGTCGCTCCGGCCCGGCGTCCAGGCGTTCGGATACCTGACCCGAACGGCCTGAGCGACATCGGCCCAGTCACGGTGCGACAAGGTCGTCTGGGCGAGCAGCGCAACGGGCTCGTCGAACTGGGGGAGCGCTTCGACCTCGTCGACCGACTCGACACGACTGATCGCGTGTGGGGCGACTGCCATCGTGCCGACGGCCTCCTCGTGGCCCTCGTGGCCGACGTAGACGATGCGGAATCCCTTCCCGGCACGCACCTTGACCTCGTGATGGACCTTGGTCACGAGTGGGCAGACCGAGTCGACGACGTAGCTGCCCCGGGCTCGGGCTGCTGCGACGACCTCGGGCGCCGACCCGTGCGCCGACAGCATGATCGGGCTTCCCTCGGGGACGTCGGCGATGTCGTCGACGAAGACGACACCGAGCGCCTCGAACCGGTCGACCACGAGTCGGTTGTGCACGATCTCGTGGTAGCAGTACACGGGTGCCGGAAAGGTCCGCACCATCCAAGCGAGGGCCTTGATGGCCATCTCGACGCCAGCGCAGAACCCCCTCGGGTCGGCCAGGAGCACTCGATCGACGTCCACCTGTCGCAGGCTACCCGTCCGAGCCGGGCGGTAGCCTGGTCACCCATGTCGTTGCAGGCTCCGTCGTCCACCGCTGCTACCGGTCGTGCCCGCAGCGGGGCCGGGGGATCGGCACCGACGATCGTGAGTGTGGCGCTCGAGAGTCCGGCGGCGCGTGCGGGCCTCGTTCCCGGTGACGAGGTGGTCACGGTCGATGGGCAGGTACCGCGTGACATCATCGAGTGGCGGATGTTGGTCGACGAAGCCGACATCGAGCTCGAGGTCCGACGAGGCGGCGTGGTGGTCACGGTCGGCATCGACAAGCGTGCCGGCGAATCGCTCGGCGTCGAGGTGTCGAGTGCGGTGTTCGATCGGGTCCGTACCTGTGACAACCACTGCGAGTTCTGTTTCATCTACCAGCTGCCCAAGGGCATGCGGAAGAGTCTGTACCTGAAAGACGACGACTACCGGCTGAGCTTCCTGTACGGGAACTTCACGACCTTGACCCGGTTCACCGAGGCCGATCTCGAGCGGGTGGTCACCGAACGGTTGTCGCCGCTGCATGTCAGCATCCACGCAACCGATCCCGAGCTCCGGTCGCGGATGCTGCGCAACCAGCGCGGCGGCATGAGCCTCAGGTGGATGAGAGTCTTGCTCGACCACGGCATCTCGATCCGCGGTCAGGTCGTGCTGTGCCCGGGTGTCAACGACGGTGAGGCGCTCGATCGGACGATGGTCGACGTGCTCGACAAGTATCCCGAGCTCGACTCGGTGGCCGTGGTGCCGCTCGGGTTGAGCCGGTTCAACACCGAGTCGGCGATGCGTCTGCACTCGCCGGCCGAGGCCGATGCCGTCCTCGACGCGATCCACGACTGGCAGGACGTGTTCCTCCGGGTGCTCGGTCGTCGAATGGTGTTCGCTGCCGACGAGTACTACCTGATGACGAACCGCCCCTTTCCCGAGGTCGATGCGTACGAGGGCTTCTCGATGCACGAGGACGGCATCGGCATGGCTCGGACCTTCGCGCTCGAGTTCGCCGGACATGCAGATGCCGTCACCGGACCGCGCAGCGGATTCTTCGCTGCCGCGGACGTCGCCCCGCCCAATCCCGCCGCCTACACCGGGCTGCGTGCGCGCGGGAACGGCCCGAGCGCCGTGCAGTTGTCGCCGCGGCGCGATGCCCCGGTGGGCGTGCTCACCGGAGAATTCGGCGCCCGGGTCATCGGTCCCCTCATCGACGGTCTGGGCCGCGACGACGTCCGTGTCATCGCGGTTCGCAACGAGTTCTTCGGTGGCAACACGGCGGTCACGGGGTTGATGGTCGGTGAGGACGTGGCTCGGGTGCTGCAGGCTCAACCGATGGGGCACCGCTACCTGTTGCCCGATGTCTGCCTCTCCGACGATGGCCGCTTCCTCGACGGCACCACCGTCGACCAACTGCCGCGTCCCGTCGAAATTGTTCCCACCGATGGCGCCGCCCTCCGTGCTGCACTGGAGTCACGATGAACGACCTCTCCCGCCCCGGCGACACTGCGAACACCGGGGACGGTTTGCCGACGGTGGTCATCGTCGGCCGCCCGAACGTGGGTAAGAGCACCCTGTTCAACCGGATCGTCGGCGAGCAGGTCGCCATCGTCGAGGACCGCCCCGGGGTCACCCGTGACCGCAAGGAGAGCGAGGCCGAGTGGCTCGGCAACCGATTCATGCTGGTGGACACCGGTGGCTGGCTGCCCGGAGGGGATGCGCTCGAGGAGAAGGTGAGCCGGCAGGTCGAGACCGCGGTGCGCTCGGCCGACCTGGTGCTGTTCGTCGTCGACGCAGCGGTCGGGATCACCGACGACGACGTGGTGATCGGCACGTGGTTGCGCAAGACGGGTCGACCGGTGCTGGTCGCGGTCAACAAGGCGGACAACGACCGGCGAGAGTCGGACCGCTGGGAGTTCCTGTCGCTCGGACTGGGCGACCCGTTCCCGGTCAGCGCGCTCCATGGCCGACGCGCCGGGGACCTGCTCGACGAGATCATCGGGCAGCTGCCGGTCGCCGAGCGGGACGACTCGCAGGCCGGTGCCGAACTCGACGGTGCGGATGCGCTCTGGAATCCGGCCGATGCCCCGCCGCCGCGGGTGGCGATCGTCGGACGCCCGAACGTGGGTAAGAGCACGCTGTTCAACCGACTGGTCGGCGAAGATCGATCGGTCGTCCACGACATGGCCGGCACGACCCGCGATGCGATCGACACGTTGGTGCAGACGCCGGACGGTCCGATCGTCTTCGTCGACACCGCAGGGATGCGCAAACGGGGCAAGATCGACGACTCGGCCGAGTACTACTCGATGGTTCGTGCGCTACGGGCCATCGATGACGCCGACATCGCCCTGCTGGTGATCGACGCGACCGAGGGCGTGACGGGTCAGGACCAGCGTCTGGCGGAACGGGTCGACGCATCGGGCTGCCCGATCGTGGTCATGCTGAACAAGTGGGAGCTGATCGACGACGCCGAGCAGCGCCTGGTGATCCAGGCCGATGTGAAGCGAAAGCTCAACTTCATCGGTGAGGCGCCGATCCTCAAGATCTCCGCGCTCACGGGCAAGGGCGTTCACAAGCTGCGACCCCTGCTGCAGGATGCCATCACCCAGTATCACCGCCGTGTGCCGACCCGCGACGTCAACCGGGTGATCGCTGCTGCCCAACAACGCCAACCCGCCGGCCACGGTCTCAAGGTGCTGTATGCGCTGCAGGGTGCCACCGACCCGCCGACGTTCACGTTGTTCGTCAACCGCGAGTTGCCTCCGACCTATCTGAGGTATCTCGAACGGTCGATCCGCGAGGCGTTCGACTTCGGGAACACCCCGATCAAGATCCGGGTACGCAAGAGGACCGACTGATGCCCTGGTGCGAGGACTGCGCCAAGTACTGGGCACCATCGTCGATGGGTGCAGATGGCACCTGTCCGTCGTGTGGCCGCGTGGTCGAGGCCCCGAAGCCCGCGGCCACCACCACGGCCCGGTCGCTCGACCTGAAGAAGATCGCCGCCGGTGCCGACGGTGACGTCGACGATGTGAAGGCACCGTGGCACTTCAAGCTCCTGATGGTGCTGCTCTGCGCCTATCTGCTGTGGAGAGTGATCGATCTGGTGATCTGATTCCGCACTCCGACCGGTCTCCGCTAGCATGGCGGTCCCGGTCACGGACGGGCTGTAGCGCAGCTTGGTTAGCGCACTTGTCTGGGGGACAAGGGGTCGTGGGTTCAAATCCCGCCAGCCCGACGAAGGAAGCCGCAGGTCACAGACTTGCGGCTTCTGTCGTTTTCGGGTGCGAAACAGCGCAACTTCCACCGATCCACCTACCTCCGTGCCGACCGCCACCGATGCCGGCTTCGAGGTCGACGGGTTCGTGGTCTGGCACCGGGTTGCCGACGACATGGTGGTGGCAGCGGTCGGGAACCATGTCGAAGCGGACAGGGCGTCGGTGTCGGTCGAGATGCCGGTTCGACGGGGCGGTGCTTCGCTGCCACGATCGCCGACGGCCTGCCACGCCGGAGCAGCGAGCGGCCAGCCTCGCCGCGGACGATGCGGGCGTGGTGCTGGTCGGCTCCGACGGCGCTGTGGCCGAGGTTGGACCCTGGGTGGCGCAGCAGGCCGACGTGCGGAGCGTGTTCGTGGTCTGAGCGATCGAGCGTCGTCGTCGACCATCGCGCCCGTCAGAGCGACGAGTACCGGCCTTCTTAGGTCGTGTCGGCGTCGGCCACCGGTCGGCGTCACCGAGGGCGCCGGTCATGGTGAGCGGTGGGTCAGGCCGGGCCCGACGGCCCGATGTAGAACGGGCCGTCCCCGGGGACACCCAGTGTGGTTGTCGAGCCTTCGGTTCCGCCGGCCACAGCACCCGCAGCGCTCTCTGAGGTCTGCGTGAGCGTCACCAGTTGGGGCTTCGTCCACGTCTTCATGTCGGGTGCGTGCACGTCGTCCTCCGTCGTGTCGGTCGCCCATCCCTAGGCGCCGACACTGACCCTAGGCGCCGGTGTCGTCGGGCGTTGAATCGGCAGCCTTGTGGCATCGCGGTCGGCCCGGACGCGCAACGACCCGCCCAGGATTGCCTCGAGCGGGTCGTGTATTGGTGGTTCGGGCTAGGCGCCTGGTGAATGTCCGGCTCTAGGAGACAGGGGAAGGGGTATAGGACTGCGGATTTTGCTGCGCAGTACCCTCATTGAAGCTCGTGTTCTTTCCGCCCTCGCTGTTGCGTGCCGCGGTGAGCCCGATGAGTGTCGGCTTGGTCCATTCGGGTCTCGGGGTCATCGTCGCTCCGTTGCGTGTCGGGTCTTTCGACCCTCACGGTAGCCGGGTGGTTGACGTCGTTCTGAACCTCGAGGTCATTTCGTAGCCGCCACGCGCAACGACCCGCCCGGTGTTTGGTCCGAGCGGGTCGTGCCTCGGTGTAGTTGTCGATTGCGCCGAGCTCGGCGTGGCGGGTCGACGACGAACGGCACGCCGCGGACGAGGCCGTGATAGCGGTCAACGCCGGCGGTCGGGTCGGCCGGGTACACGCCGAGCGTGGCGGGCGCCAGGGTCATGCCGACGTTGCTCTGCTGCTCGAGCAGATCGTCCAACGCGCCGGGCGACATCATCACAACGCAGTCCGACCCGAACCTGTCCGCGGCCGGGACGGCGGCGAGCAGTTTCGCGATGTCGGCGAGTGAGACGCTGGCAGTTGCGCCAGCGGTCACGGTACCGAGCCCGGCGAGCAGGCCCTGGGGCTCGGTGGTTCCGCCTCCGCCCCACAGGTCGGTGCTCAGCCTGCGGGCGGACAAGGGGTCGTGGGTTCAAATTCCGCCAGCCCGACGAAGGAAGGCCCAGGTCAGAGCACCTGGGCCTTCTGCGGTTTTCGGGTGCGAGTGGGTCGGGTCGGTGACCTGGGCACACAGAGTGATCCTGCCCGTTCGCGACTCGAGACGTGGGTGTGAGGCGTGGGTGTCTCGTCGAACCGATCGACCTCGACGCCGGCGGGCGTCAGCGGCCCGGGTCAACCGACGTCCGGCTCGACCG
>JBDKIV010000025.1:0-8411 GCA_039796935.1 Actinomycetota bacterium
GCGATCGAATCGGCGGCGTGCCGGTCGGCTTGCGCCTGAGTCCACGCTGGCGTGGTGACGCCACCCATGTTGCCGGCCATGATGTCCTCGGGCACGCCCACCAGATGTCCGAGCAGCAGCCGGACGGTCCAGTTCGGGCATGCCGGCACCCGAAGGTCAGCGCTGGATTCCGGGATGTCGGCGAGCAGGTCGATCAGTCGACCTCGGAGGTCGCGGTACGCGGCGCGAACCTCGTGATCGGGGCGAAGCGCAGTCATGGCGTCACCTCCCTCACATCACCTGGGTGGTGCCGCCGTCGACCACGAGCACTTCGCCGGTGATGTAGGTGTTGCGCACCAGGGCGAGCACCGCCTCGGCGCAGTCGTCGGGAGTTGCCGAGCGATGCATCGGCGCGATCGCCTGGACACCCCGGTGCGAGGCCTCCCAGTCCTTCGTCCACGGTGTCTCGACGAGCCCCGGCGCGACCGCGTTCACGCGTACCGGGCCGAAACTCTTGGCGAGCAGCCGAGTCATGTGGTTGAGCGCTGCTTTCGACATCGCATACGCGATCGACGAACCGACGGGGCGGACTCCGGCGATCGACGTGATGGTGATCACCTGCCCGACGGCCGACTGCTGCAACAGCGGCATGGCCAACTTGGTCAGGTCCCACGTACCGAACACGTTCACCTCGAAGGTGCGTCGAACGATCTCGTCGGTGAGTGCGTCGAGGTCGCCGTGCGGAACCTGGGTGGTCCAACCCGCGTTGTTGACCAAGAGATCGAGCTTGCCGAATCGTTCGAGAGTCGCATCGAGCAGGCGCCGATTGTGATCATGGTCGCTGATGTCGGCCTGGACATAGAGCGACGGGCCGGGGAGCGAGTCGGCGACCGCCTGCCCGGCCTCGACACTGCTCGAGGAGTTGACGACGACCGATGCGCCGAGCGCAGACAGTCGCTGTGCGGTGCGTTCGCCGATTCCGCTCGACGATCCGGTGACGATTGCGACGAAGCCGTCCAGTTCGGCCATGGTTGTGAACTCCTTGTTCGGTGACGCCCGACGGCGCTTCACGACGATCCTCGCATGTGACGAGTGCACCATCATGGTCGACATCGGCGCGGCCGGCGCGCACGCCCTCGGTCGGATACCGTCCACCTGGTGAGCAATCAAGCCAGGCGGAGGTCGGAGCGAGACAGGCAACGCCGTCGGCGGAACCGTCTGGTTGCCGTGTCTGCAGCGGGTGCGGTCATCGTGGTGGCCGGTGTGGTCGCCGTGGCGTTCGGGGCCCGCTCGGGTAGCGACGACGCCGGCCCGAACTTGAGCGCACTGGCCCAGCGCGGGCGCGAACTCGCGGTCACTCGCAGTTGCACGGGATGCCACGGCCGCAGCGGTGAGGGCAACACCGGACCGGCATGGACCGGATTGTTCGGTTCGACCCGTGACCTGCAGGACGGCAGCACGGTCGTCGCCGACCGCGCCTATCTGGCCGAATCGATCGTCGACCCGAATGCGAAACTCGTGGCCGGCTTCGGCCGGATGCCGCAGGACTCGATCAGCGATGCCGATGTGGCTGCGCTGGTGCAGTACATCGTCGAACTGGCACCGGTCGGCGAGCAGGCGGCCGAGACCGCCGACTGAACGTTCCGGACGCACTCAGTCGAGGCCGAGGCGCTCGAGTTCGAGCGCGACGACCGCGTCTGCGTCGACCTCGGTCAAGATGGTCACGTCGGGCCGTCCGGTCCAGGCATCCACGTGCTGGCGCCGGCGGGCTGGCCAGGTCTTGCCTCGGCCGATGCCGTCGCTCGTGTCGACGCGGATGGGCAGCGACACGCTGCGGTAGTGCTGGGGTGCGATGAGGTAGCTCACCACGGTCGAGTCGTGGACGTGGATGCCGTCGCGACCGGCTTCACCGGAGTTGAACGCCCGGTACTGCGGGAGGATCGCAGCCGCGTGCCGTGCCCTCGGGTTGTCGAGGTGCGAGATCGCGTCGATCTGCTCGCCGGTCAAGAACGTCGCCTCGGTGACGTCGAGGCCGGCCATCACGATGGGACAGGCCGCCCCGAAGACGAAGTCGGCCGCCTCGGGGTCGTTGTGGATGTTCGCCTCTGCCGCCGGCGTGGTGTTGCCCGGGCAGAAGGCGTTGCCTCCCATGAGCACGATGCCGGCCACATTGGCGGCCAGGCGCGGTTCGAGCATCATCGCCAAGGCGATGTTGGTGAGTGGCCCGATCGGCAACAGGGTGATCTCGCCGGGGGAGGACATCACCTGGTCGACGATGAAGTGAGCCGCGTCGACCGAGACGGCCCTGGTCGTGGGTGCCGGAAGATGGAGATTGCCCTGGCTGTCGGTGCCATGGACGAAGTCGGCCGGCCCGAGGTAGTCCATGGCCAGCGGTCGGTGCGCTCCCTGCGCCACCGGGATGTCGGATCGACCGGCGATCTCAAGGAGCCGGAGCGCGTTGGTCGTGCACAGTTGCACATGCGTGTTGCCGAACACCGTGGTCAGACCGACCACGTCGAGTTCGGGCGAGGCGAGGGCATAGAAGATCGCCATCGCATCGTCGATCCCCGGATCGGTGTCGATGATCACTCGTCGTGGTTCAGCCATTGGGTCTCCATGTGTCGATGCTGCGTCCGAGTTTCTCGAGGCGACGTTCGATCCACACGGGCACTTCCATCGGGTCCCCCCGACGGATCGAGGCGACCTGCTCGCCGTCCTCGGCCCAGATGTGGCACGTGTTGAGGTTCATGGCGATGCCGCGCTCGCGAGCATCGCCTTGCGTGAACGGATCCGTGGCGGGCTGGCCAGAGCGCCGGGCTTCGTGAATGCGCAGGGACCAGGTCGATTGGATCGCCACCGGAGCCATCGCCTGCAGCAGCGCCGTGGTGTGGGTGCAGCCGCGGGGTCCCCCGAACAGTTCGCGGACACGGTGGGTGAAGCCACGGGCGATCGACAGCCCGACGAGGTTGCCGTAATGGTCCTCGATGGTCGGGCAGCTGGCGTGGGGGTGGACCTCGAGCACTGCCTTGGCGGAGGTGATGACCATGGTCGGCATGGCGATCACCAGATCGACGACCATGTGGTGGACCGTCAAGGGTTCGGGATCGTCGGGAAGATACAGACCGGCCGGCTTCTGGTCGCGCACCCCGCCGCGGATGAGCAGCGAGCCGTCTGCCGTCCGGTAGGACCGGACCACGTAGGCCCGCTCATGGAGCAGGTCGGCCTCGGGGTCGATGCCGTCGGGGTGCGGAACGATGTCGTCGAAGACCTCGGCGCGTGGTTCGAATGCCATGCCGGCGAGCGTATGTGTCGTCGGGTCTGCGGCCGCTATTCGGCCGTGGCCGTGGCGAGTGCCTCGGTGAGGGTGTTCCAGGCGAGCACTGCGCACTTGATGCGTACCGGGAACTTGACGACCCCCTGCAGTGCTTCGAGATCGCCCAGTTTCACGTCGACGGCGGGCTCGGTGTCGGGCTCTTCGATCGACATCATCGACTTGAAACGACGTACGAGCGCACGCACCTCGTCGATCGACTTGCCCTTGACCGCCTGGCTCATCATCGACGCCGAACTCTGCGAGATCGAGCAGCCCTGCCCACCCACCTTGATGTCCGACACGACGCCATCCTGCACGGCGAGGAACACTTCGATCTCGTCGCCGCACAGAGGGTTGTGCCCCACGGCGTGTGCGGCGGGGGGTTCGAGCTGACCGCGGTTGCGTGGGCTGCGGTAGTGGTCGAGGATGATTTCGCGGTAGAGATCGTCGAGGCCGGGCATGGTGCCCCTTTCGTGTCAGAAGCCGAAGATATCGGTTGCACCGTCGAGCGCATCGGCCAATGCATCGACCTCGGATTCGTCGTTGTACAGGTAGAAACTGGCTCGTGCGGTGGCGTTCGCCCCGATGAGGCGCATCAGCGGCTTGGCGCAGTGGTGCCCGGCGCGCACACAGACATTCCGCTCGTCGAGGACCTGGCTGATGTCATGAGGATGGATGCCGCGGAAGGCGAAGCTGAAGGTGGCTCCGCGGACGGCGAGGTCGGTCGGGCCGTGGAAGGTGATGTCGTCCCCGAAGCGCTCCGACAGGGTCTGCAGCGCATAGTCCGCAAGATCGATCTCGTGGTCGCGGACCGCTTGCATCCCGATCGACTCGAGGAACTCGATCGCCGCGCCGAAGCCGATCGCCTCGATGATCGGCGGAGTTCCTGCCTCGAACTTCGCAGGGAGTTCGGCCGTCGTGAACCCGTCGAGGCGGACGTCGGCGATCATGTTGCCGCCGCCGAGGAACGGGGGCATCGAGTCGAGGAGCGACTCGCGACCCCAGAGCACTCCGAGGCCCGAGGGACCGCACAGCTTGTGGCTGCTGAACGCGAGGAAGTCGGCGTCCCACGCCTGGACGTCGGTGATGTTGTGGGGGACGAATTGGCAACCGTCGACGATGGCGATCGCTCCGGCCTCGTGTGCTGCCCGACACAGGTCGGCCACCGGGGTGATGGTCCCCAGCACGTTGCTCATCGCCGTGAAACTGAAGGCCTTGGCCCCGTCGAGCAGTGCGGGCAGCGTCGACAGGTCGAGTTGGTAGTCAGGTGTGAGCGGCACCCAGCGCAGTTCGATGCCACGCTCGGCTGCGAGCATGTGCCACGGGACGATGTTGGCGTGGTGCTCCATGTGCGTGAGCACGACGACGTCGCCTCGCCCGAGATTGGCCCGGCCCCACGACTGCACCACGAGGTTGAGTGCTTCGGTGGCGTTCTTGGTGAAGACCAGTTCGTGGGCTCTGCGCGCATTGATGAAACGCTGTGCCCGCGACCGAGCGCCCTCGTAGGCATCGGTGGCCTCGGCAGCGAGGCGGTAGGCGCTCCGGTTGATCGGCGCGTACCCGTGCTCCATGAACCTGGTCATGGCATCGATCACGGCTCGCGGTTTCTGCGAGGTGTTGGCCGAATCGAGATAGACGAGGGGAAGCCCGTCGATCTCGCGTTCGAGGATCGGGAACTCCTTGCGGAGCGATGCGACGTCGAGCGCCATGCTCAGCCCCGGAAACTCTCGTAGCCCTCGCGCTCGAGTTGCTCGGCCAGTTCCATCCCTCCGCTGGCCACGATGCGGCCACCGACGAGGATGTGAACATGGTCGGGCTGGAGTTCGTCGAGCAGGCGTTGGTAGTGGGTGATCAGCACCACACCCATTGTCGGGCGCTCGGCCCGGACCTCGCGGATGCCTTTGGCCACGATGCGGAGTGCGTCGATGTCGAGACCCGAATCGGTCTCGTCGAGGATGGCGAGGTCGGGCTCGAGGATGGCCATCTGCATGATCTCGTTGCGCTTCTTCTCGCCGCCGCTGAACCCTTCGTTGAGGTACCGGTCGACGAACGAACTGTCCATGCCGAGACGCTTCATCCAGTCCATGGTGGCGAGCCGGAGTTCGAGCACCGAGAGGTCGATGCCCTTGCGTGCCGACAACGCCTGGCGGAGGAATTGGATGACCGAGACACCCGCGATCTCTTGCGGATACTGGAAGGCCAGGAAAATCCCTGACTTCGCGCGAACATCGGTCGGCCAGTCGGTGATGTCGTCGCCCTGGAACTGGATCGTGCCGCTCGTGACCTCGTACTCGGGAGAGGCGAGGAGCACGCTGGCCAGGGTGCTCTTGCCACTCCCGTTGGGCCCCATGATCGCATGGACCTCGCCGGCGTTCACCTGCAGGGACAGGCCGCGCAGGATCTCGGAGGTCGGCCCATCGACCTCGGCGGGCCGTGCGTGGAGTTCGTCGACCCGGAACAGGGGAGTGGCAGATGCGTCGCTCACATCGCCAGTGTATTTCCACTATGCCGATAGTGGAAACTCCGGGCAGCGATTGGCATGGGTTCACCCACCGGATGCCAACGATCGCCAGAGCGAGCGATAGGTCGGATACTGCAGCGATGCGTCGACGTACCCGGCCTCTTCGAGCGCCCGGTGGTATCGGGGCAGATTTCGGAAGGGGACCCCGGCATCGACATGGTGAGCGAGGTGCCAACCGATGTGGAACGGCACCATGCAGAACCTGGCGAGCGGGTGCTGCGCCACCGAGTGCGTCGTCTGGCGTCGGTCGCTCGACATCACCATCCCGCCGTGCTCGGCGATCGAGCGAAGGCGATTGACGACGCGCCACACCGTGAGGTATGGGCCGAGCCACAGCACCGGGTACACCCACCAGTGCCCGCTCGCGATCGCTGCTGCGAGCAGGACCCCTTGAACCGCCATGATCTTCCAGAAGGTGCGTCGCACCCGCTGATCGGTCGAGGTCCGATTGGCGAGAAACGCGCGCATGAGCCTGATGCCGGTCCGGCCGGTGGCATCGCGAACGAGCTTTCGGCGCAGGCTGTCGCGGCTGATCGGATAGCCGCGGTACAGGGCGACGTCGGGTTCGTCCGGCCCGAACTCTTGGCGATGGTGTGCCATGTGGACTCGGCGGTACGCATCGGTCGAGGTGAAGCTCGGGAAGCCCAGCAGCCATCTGCCCACGACGTCGTTGACGCGCTTGGACCTGAAGAGCAGACGATGTGCGGCCTCGTGCATGAGCGAGGCGAGCTGGGCGTGTGCTCGGCCCATCAGCAAGAACGCGGGCACGACCGTCCACGGGAACCAGGCGACGCCCGCCCAGACGACCAGCGCGGTCTGGGCGGCGACGCTCACGATGGACAGTGCGTTGCGAACATCGGGGATGTCGCGCAGTTCGTCCCGGAACGAGGGCTTCGGCCGCCCGTCGGTGCGCACGCGGTCGGTCTCGTGTGCCAGAGGCAGGGAGGTGGGGACCATCGTCTGCACGTACCCAGCCAATCGCCCCTCGGTCAGGATGTCAACGCTCGGCTGGTGGCCTGTTCGGATGGCCCTGCTGGCCCGGTTCGTCGAGGCGACCCAGCAGGTCCTCCTTCCACGCCCGGAAGCGGTCGTGGGTCCGTCCGTTCGGCCCGGTGCCCACACCTGAATCGTCGGGGAACAGTCGGAACGAGCACTGGCTCGTGAGATCGTCGCGATCGACCGCCCAGTACCGGGCGTCGCCGCCGCTGGCCGGCCCGGCTCGCCACAGGAGCCAGCGGCCGATGCGGCGCTTGTAGGTCGCGACCGGCCGGCCGGGAAGGTCGTCGCCGAGGCGGAGCAACTCGGACGGGGCCTCGGTCCAAGCGGTGGCGACGATGTTGCGGTCGCGGGTCGGCGTGTCGGGCAGGTCGGCTGTGTGGACGGGAGTGGTGTCGTTCGGACGCTGGTCGTATCGCAGTGGCGCCTCACCAGCCACGTGCGATCCAGTCGTCGAGGTGCGGTCGTTCGTTGCCGATGGTGGTGTCGACACCGTGGCCGGGCATGACGACGGTGTGGGCAGGCAGGGTGAACAGCTTGCTGTCGATCGACTCGATGATGGTGGCGAAGTGACCGCCTTCGAACGTGGTGTTGCCGGGCCCCCCGGGGAAGAGCGTGTCACCCGAGAACAGCACCGGTGAACCCTCGACCCGAAACGAGATCGACCCAGGTGTGTGGCCGGGATTGTGGATCGCGTGCAGCCGCACCTTGCCCACCTCGATCACCTCGGCATCGTCGAGGAAGACGTCGTATCCCACGTCTTTCAGCATGGGGGCGTCCTGACTGGTGACCGCCACCTCGTACCCGGCCTCGCGCATCTGCGGGATGGCGCCGATGTGGTCCCAGTGCCCGTGGGTCTCGAGGACGCGACGCACGTTCAGTCGGGCACTCAGTTCGAGGAGTCGGTCGTGTTCGTTGGCGGCGTCGACGAGGACCGACTCGCCGGTGTGGCGACACCGGAGCACGAAGACGTTGTTGTCGTACGGTCCGACGACGAGGCGATGGATCTCGATCTGCCCGTCGGCCCAGTGCAAGGTCGTCATGTGTCCAGTCTGCCCCACCGGCCGCCGGTCTCGCATCACGACGAGATCACGTCGAAGCCCAGCGACAGGGCGACGGGGATCTGCGCCGGGTCGAAGGTGACGAAGCGGACCGGGCGAGGCAGGCGATCGGCAGCGGCCAGGTGCAGGGCATCGCTCAACCGGAGCGGTTGCGAACGCATCAGCGAGGCCGCCCGGTCGATGCACCGTTGATCGACCGGGACGACCGCGACACGGTCCCACGTGAGCCGCACCAGATCCTCGAGATCTCCGCGCAGCACCGGCTCGTCGACCACGCGGTCGATGAGCGCCAGCGACTCCATGAGCGTGAGCCCACTCGAGGCCCAGTCGGGGTCGGCTCGGAGCGCTTCGACGACGACCGCACGTGTCGGTTGATCGAGGTGCGCGGCCACGAGGGCGCTCGCGTCGAGATAGACGGTCATCCGCGGATCTCGCGCAGCAGTCGGTCGAGACGCACTGTGCCCCAGACCGAGATGGTCTGGTCGGGGAGTCGACCGTCGTCGCGGCGCCGGGGGGTGAGGGCGCCGGTGGCGATGAGGGC
>JBDKIV010000026.1:0-55737 GCA_039796935.1 Actinomycetota bacterium
GGGGCTGCTGTACGCCCATGGGATCGACGAGGGCGGGCTTCCCGACGAAGGGATCGGGGGACACGACGTGATGTGGTTCGTCGCTCGTGATCTGGCGTTCGGCGCGGATGCCTTCGATGACGTCGACCCACCCGAGACCATCTCGCGGCCCGAGGCCGGCACGCGGTTCGTGCCCGAGGTGGCCCCGCTGGTCGAGGGAATGGTGTCGCTCCTCGCCAACCTGTTGATCATCGAGTTCCGGGCCGAGATCGGGTTCGCCGCAACCCAGGAGATCCTGCGCACCGACGACCTGTTCGGTGATCGTCGGGCCGATGCAGAGTTGGCGGCCGAGTTGGTCGACCGCATCCGAGCCGACGAAGAGATCCATGTCCGCTCGCTGCGTCTGTACTTGGGCGAGATGGCGAGCGTCAGGTTCCGCACCGACGACGATGGTGTCATGTCGGGCGCCGAGGTGATCGCTCGGTTCTGGGACGGCCTGGTTCGTTGGGCCACGGTCGACCAGCCGAGCCTCGCCGCTGCCCAACAGCGAGAGGTGATCGAGGCGCGTATCTCGCGGCACCCTGCCGCCGACGAGGTCAGGGCGCTGTTCGACGCAGCTGCCTGAGCGGCAGGGCGACCATGCAACAGCGGCCCACGTCCGGCGAACTGCTCGCCGCCGTCGCCGAGGTGCTCGAGCGCGACATCGTGCCTGCGCTGTCGGGTCCGGCGCAGCACCAGGCGCGGGTCGCGGCGAGTCTGGTGGCGATCGTCGAGCGCGAGATCCGGCTGGGGGCCGGGGCGGCCGAGCGTGAGGTCGACGCCCTGCGTTCGCTGGTGCCCGACCGATCCGACGAGTTGCTCGACCTGGCCACCCTGCGCGCCGTGGTCGCCGGGCGGCTACGTGCTGGCAGCGCCGATGACGAGTCGGCCCATGCGGCGACGTGGTCGACACTCATGGCGATCGTGAAGGACGATCTGCAGATCGCCAAGCCGGGCCACGATTCGTGGGACGGCGAGTGATGACCGCCGAGCTGGCAACTCGTCTCTCCTCGTGGCTGAGCGACCACGAGCACCGTCAGGTCGAGGTGCGCGACCTGACGCTCGCATCGGCCGGCGCTCGCCGCGTGAACGCACTCTTCCAGGCCGTCACGGCTGACCGGGCCGAGTCGCTCGCGTTGACGATGATCCCCTCTGCCGCCATCCAGATCCTCGATGTCCGCAGCGAGGCCGACGTCCGCATCCTCGCCGAGCAGGCCGGCGTCCCCGTGCCCCGGGTGCACTACGTGTGCGACGACGAGGCAGTGCTCGGTGGCCCGTTCTTCATCAGCAGCGCGATCGCGGGTGAGACGGTCCCGCGCAGGGTCCTGCGCCTCGCCGAGACGAGAGGGATCGGCGAGCAGGTGGTCGCCCAACTCGGACGGGCCATGGCCGACCTCCACCGCATCGACCCTGCGCTGGCGAGCCGGTTGCCAGGGTTCGGCGCGAACCCGATCGAGGTGGCCCTCGGCGTGGTGGAGGGTCTGTTGGCGCGATTGCTCGAGCCGTCCCCCACCTTGTCGTTCGCAGCCCGATGGCTCGAGCGACACGCTCCTGCTGCACCGGCGCATGTCTCGATCGTCCACACCGACATGCGAACCGGCAACGTCATCGTCGGCGACGAAGGACTTCGCGCCGTTCTCGACTGGGAGGGTGCACGCATCGGTGATCCGATGGAGGACACCGCATGGCCCTGCCAGCGGATGTGGCGCTTCCGCGAGGATGCCAGGACCGTCGGCGGACTCGCTGGTGTCGATGTGCTGCGCGATGCCTACGCCCACGCAGGAGGTGCATGGGACGAGGAACGTTTCCGGTGGTGGCGGGTGCTCGGGACGGTGCGCTGGGGGCTGTCGCTCGCCGGTCAGGCAGCCAGCCACCTCGATGGCAGTTTCCCGTCGATCGTGATGGCGGCCAGCGGACGTCGCGTCGCCGAACTCGAGTACGACACGTTGCTGCTCCTCCGTCCGCGATGACCGCTCAGCGGTCGCGAAGGCCTTTGCCGGCGAGGATCCGAGGAGTGCAGGCGTCGATGCGCGACTCGCGCGTCGCCGACTGCTTCGCCCCCGAGATGTGCAGGTGGTATTCGCGACGGCGCCCTGGCGTGAGCGCCGCGAAGGCGGCGTGCAACGCCTGATCTCGATCGAGACGCGCCTGCAGTTCGGCGACCAACTCGAGTTCGACAGGCGGGGGCACCGAGAGTCCCGCGTCCTCGATGGCGATGGCTCGGCGGACGTATGCCTCGATCGTGTTCGCGCGGGCCTCGACCTCTGCGACCGAACGAAAGACCATCCGCTTGGCCGATCGGCTGTTGGCGCCTTGTTCTTCGAGGACTCCGTCGGTGTCGTCGATCAGTGCCCCCTTGAAGAACATCAGCGAGAGGAACTCCTTCATCTCCTGGATGATCGCGATGTTGCGACCGGCGTGCTGATAGCTCGGCTTGTTCCACTTGATCGACTCGGTCATGTCGCAGCGAAGCAGGACCGGTCGCAACGCTGTGATCACATCCGGCCAGAGGGTCGAGCGGCTCACGTACAGATCGACGTCGTCGGCAGTCATTCGGCGCAGCGTAGAGTGCGGCTCTCCACTGCGCAGAGGAACCACTCAGATGAGGAACGCCGACGACACCCCCACCGGTCCCACTGCCGTTCGGTACATCGCCGACCACGCCGTGATCGATGCGCGCCAGTCGGTGGTGAGCGACTGTGTCATCGATGTGGTCGACGACCGGGTCACGTGGTCGGGTCCTCTCCACGCGGCCCCCGTCTCGACCGCTGCGGTCCACCGGTTACCGGGACTGGTGCTGCCGGGCTTCGTCAATGCTCATGCGCACACGCCGATGGTGGTGCTGCGCGGGATGGGCGAGGGGCTGCCCACCGACCGGTGGTTGAACGAGGTCATCTGGCCGCGAGAGGGTCGTCTGAGCGCTGCCGATGTTGCAGCGTCGATGCGACTCGGTGCGGGCGAGCTGCTCTGCAACGGCTTCACGACGTCGAACGAGATGTACTTCTACAGCGAGGAGATCGCCGATGCGGCTGCTGCCGTCGGCTTGCGGTGCCTGGTGTCGTCGCCGCTGCTCACATCGGGTGCCTTCGCCCGATTCGGCGAAGTCGACCAGCAGCTCGACCACGTACGCCACCTGCGTTCGGTCTGGAACGATCATCGGCTGATCGAGGTCGTACTCGGGCCGCACGCTGCCTACACACTGTCCGAGGCGTCGCTGCTGCAGGTCGCCGACCACCTGGCTGCCGACCCGACGCTGCTGCACATCCATGTGGCCGAGCAATCCCACGAAGGTGACGAGGTGCTCGCCCGCACCGGCCTGACCGTGCCGGCGTACCTCGACCGGTTGGGGCTCCTGGGTGACCGGACGCTCGCTGCGCACGGCGTCTGGCTGACGAGCGATGACGCAGCACTCCTGGCCGAGCGAGGTGCATCGGTTGCTCACTGCCCTGTCTCGAACGCCCACCACGCCAGCGGGACGGCGCCGGTCACCGACCTCCTCCGTGTCGGCGTGAACGTGGGTCTCGGCACCGACGGGCCCGTGTCGCACGATCGCCTCGACCCATTCGCCGAGATGCGTGCGGCAGCTGCAGCAGCCCGGTTGAGGGACCGCGCAGCCGATGCGTTGACGGCGACCGATGTGCTGACCATGGCCACCTCAGGTTCGGCAGACGCACTCGGTCGGCCAGATCTCGGGCGGCTCACGCCGCACGCCCGAGCCGACTTCATCCGGCTCGACACGTCGTCGTCGGCCTTCGATCCGGTGACGAGCCCGGACGATCTGGTCGGTCGGGTGGTCTGGGCGGGGCACCCGGCGCTCGTTCGCGACGTGTGGGTGGCGGGGCGTCACGTGGTGGCCGACGGAGTGTGTGTCGACGTCGATGTGCCCGAGGCGCGTCGAGAGGTCGTCGCCCGCTCGGTCGCGCTTGCGCAGGCGTGATGCCCGCAGCGTCGGGTGGTGTGATCGGTGAGCGTGCGACGACCGGTCAGACGCGGGTGTACCCGCCATCGACGACGATCTCGTCCCCGGTGTGGAACGTCAGGGTCGGATCGGCGAGGAACACCGCAACGGGGCCCATCTCGGACGGGTCGGCCCAGCGTCGCACGGGAGTTCGCTCGATCTTGGAGTTGCGGAACTTCTCGTTGTCGTAGACCACCGAGGAGAGCTCCGTCCGGGTCCAGCCCGGCAACAGCGCGTTCACCCGGACCCCGTGTCGGGCGAGGCCCACGGCGAGCGAGCGGGTTAGGCCGAGCAGCGCCGTCTTCGAGACGCCGTAGGCCTCGTTGCCCGGCGATCCGTGGATGGCCGTCAGCGACGACACCGCGACGAGCGCCCCGCCGCCGGCGGGGATCATGTGGCGCGCCGCCTCTTGGAAGAGCACCATGGTCGAGTCGAGGTTCACCGAGAGGACGTCGCGCCATTCCTCCAGTGACAGGTTGATGAACGGCGTGACCGTTCCCGAGCGGCCCGCGTTGGCGATGACCGAATCGATCCGGCCGTCGGCCAGTTCGACGGACCGCGCGAATCGTTCGGGGATCTGTTCGAGATCCGAGATGTCGGCCAGCAGGGCGTGCGCAACGATGCCCTCCGACCGCAGCTGCTCGAGGGCCTGGTCGGTCTTGTCGGGCTGGCGACCCCAGATGATCACGGAGGCTCCGGCGTGTCCGACAGCCCGTGCCATCGCGAGCCCGATGCCGCCGTTGCCTCCGGTGACGAGCACGGTGCGCCCACCGAGGGTGGAGCGATGGTCGGACGACGAGGACATGGGCTGACTCCGTGAGGCGAGGGTGGACAGGATCGGGGGGAGGGGAGAGGCTCCGGAGATGGTCCTGCCGCTGACCGTCGAGGACGATCAGCGGCAGGACGCATGCAACGGTCAGGGTGTGTAGAGCTGGAAGGCGCCGGGGCCGGTCGCGAAACCGCTCGCCGGAATGTTGGAGGCTGTCACCAACGGGCTGTCCATCCAGTAGGTGGTCGCCGTCGGCGTCTCACCGGCAAGCAGTTGGGCGAAGAGCTCGCAGGCGATCCGTGCGGTGCCTTCGAGGTCGTTGGCCGCTGTCGCCGCGAAGCTGCCGCCCGCGCGGATCATGTCGAGCGCGGTCGAGTCACCGTTGAACGACACGACGAACTGACTGCCGCCGGCTGCGTCGACGGCTGCCGCTGCGCCCTGTCCGATGGTGTCGAACGAGGCGTAGATGGCCGTGATGTCAGGGTTCGCCTGAATGGCCTGCTCGACCTTCGCCTGGGCGTCTGCGAGCGCGTTGGCGATGTCGACCTCGACCGTCTCGACCACGATGTCCGGGAACTCGGTGTCGGGGCCGACCATGGCCGTGAATGCGTCGGCACGCTGACGCAGGCTCGGCGTGACGCGGGCGTTCACCACGAGCACGGTGCCGGCCGAGGTGCCGCCGTTCTCCGCCGTCAGACGATCGATCACGTACTGGCCCACTCGTGCCGCACTCTGGAACTCGAGACCGGTGATCGAATAGGTCCCCGAGCGCTGGCCACCCCACGCGGTCACGACGGGGCGATTCGCCGAGGCGGCCTCGGCGAGCGCAGCGTCGAGCGATCCGCCCGACACGTCGTTGGCCACGTTGTAGATCGCGTCGACGGCTGCGCCATTGGCCTGCTCGAACGCGGGCACCGCCTCGGTGCCGCCCTTCGCATCGAAGATCTGCACCTTGCCACCGTTGGCGGTGACGCACTCTTCGACACCGGCGCTGATGCGATCGACCGGCTCGAGGCCCGGCGCCAGTGAGATGATGCCGACCGTCTTGTCCTGGAAGATGCTCAGGTCGGCCCCTGTGTCCGCCTCACCTTCGTTCGACGGCGCGTCGGTGGCCGGCGCAGCCGGCGTCTCCGTCACGACAGTCGCCTCGTCGTCGCTGCCGCAGGCCGAGAGCAAGAGTGCCCCCAGGCCGATGGCTGCGATGAGACTGTTCCTCTTTCGGATCATGGTGTCCCCCGTTGTCGGTACCGAGTGCCGCACAGCGCTCGGTGGATTGGTGAACGCTGCGGTTTGCAGCGCCTCGGCCCCGTGGAAGTCAGGGCAAAGGACTCGGGTCGAGCGCCGGATTGCGCCCGTCCGCTTGATCGTCGAGCCATGCCGCGATGCGCGCGGTCGTGGCCTCGAGATTCACGGCTGCGAGGAAGGAGCGGCCCTCCACGCGAAATCCGTCGGCTGTTCGGTTGCGGCTCGCTGCGATGGCTCGTTTTGCCGCGCTGATCACACTCGGTCCGATGAGCGCGATCCGCTGTGCGAGTTCGATCGCGGCACGTTCGGGATCCTCGTCGATCAACTGGACGAGGCCCATGCGATGCGCCTCGGCTCCCGACACCGGTTCGCCCGTCAGAACCAGGAGCGCAGTGTTCCCGGTACCGATGAGTTCGGGAAGACGCTGGGTTCCACCGGCACCCGGGAGGATCCCCATCCTCGTCTCGAGCACTCCGAGTCGAGCGCTCGGGGCAGCCACTCGCAGGTCTGCAGCCAATGACAGCTCGAGACCCCCGCAGGTCGCCTGGACCGGCACCGCGACGATCGTCGCGTTCGGGTACGACTCGAGGCCGTTGATGGCGGCGAGCCACGGGGCCCAGTCTGCGATCGGCCGACCTTCGCCCATCTCGCGGACCTCGGCGAGCTCGGCGTGGAGGATGTCGACGACCAGCACGATCACGGGTGGCTCGAGGCGCGCGGCACGCTCTTCGACGAGTCCTGCGAGCTGCGCTGCACCGTCGATCCCCATGGTCCGTCGTGTGCCGCTGTCGTAGCGGATGACACTCACCGCGCCGTCCCGCTCGACGACCCACCGACCATCAGGCCTCGATGCGATCTTCATGACACGACCTCCGTGATCGTCGAAGGACTGGCCTCTCCGGCTTCGTCGGACGAACCGGCCGACTCGTAGCAGAGGTGCAGGATCTCTCGCTCGGTGACGGGCCGCTGCAGCTCGCCGACCATTCGTCCCTCCCTGAGGACGATCACGCGATGTGCGATCGCGGACACCTCCTCGAGATCGGAGGATGCAACGATGACGGCCACCCCTTCCGACGCGAGTTGGCTGACGAGCCGCAAGATCTCCGTCTTGGCGCCGACATCGACACCCTTGGTCGGCTCGTCGAGCATCAGCAGACGGGTCTGGCGGCCGACGAGCCATCTCGACAGCAGGGCCTTCTGCTGATTGCCACCCGAGAGGGTCGAGATGCGCTGCTCGGGGCCCGTGGTCGCGATGCGCAACCGGCTGATCTCTGCCAAGGTCCGTTCGGTCTCGCTCGCTCGGTTCGGACTGGGAAGGCGCGACATGCGCCGGAAGTCGCGAAGGTGCGTGAGGACCACGTTCTCGCGGACCGACCGCTGGGTGAGGAGACCCTGTGCCCGTCGCTCCTCGGGAATCAGGGCGAAGCCGGCCTTGATCGCATCCGCCGGAGATCTGAACCTGACGAGGTCACCGCGCACGCGGATCGTGCCGCTGCTGGGCCGCAGATGGCCGAACAGATTGAGCATGAGCGAGGTGCGCCCCGAACCGACCAGACCGCCGATCCCGACGATCTCGCCGGCCCGGACCGAGAACGTCACGTCCCTCAGTGGGCCGCCGCAGAGATCTTCGACCTCGAGCACGACGTCGTCGTGGGGAACCGCTGGTTCGTCGAGAGGTTCGAGCTCTCCGGCCTCGCGGCCGATGATGGCCGCGACCAGGCTCTCGCGGTCGAGATCGGCGATGTCGTGACGTCCGACCGTGCGGCCGTCCTTCATGACGGTGACCGCCTCGGCGAGATGCAGGATCTCTCCCAGCCGGTGCGAGACGAACAACACGGCGATGCCCCGTTCGCGCAGTCGCTCGACCGCGCTGAACACGCGCTCGACTTCGGCGTCCGCCAGGGCGACGGTCGGCTCGTCCATCACGACGAGTCGGGCCTCCCCTGCACAGGCGCGAGCGATTCCGACCATCCAGCGCTCGGCGACGCTGAGCGACGACAGCTGTGCCGCCGGGTCGACATCGACGAAGTCGCTGAGCACTTCTCGGGCCTGCGCGTGGGACGCCTTCCTGGACACGAACGGGCCGCGCTTGGGCAGCGCGTGCCCGAGGAAGATGTTCTCGGCAACCGTCAGCCGCGGTACGAGGGCGACGTCTTGATGGATGAACCGGAGCCCGAGCTGATCGGCATCGGCCTCGCTCGCGATGTGGACCTCGCGACCGTCGATCATGATCGATCCCGAGTCGGCGCCCTGTGCACCCGCAAGGATCTTGATGAGGGTCGACTTGCCGGCACCGTTCTCTCCGACGAGCCCGTGCACTTCCCCGGGACGGATCATGAGGGAGGCGTCATCGAGCGCGCGGACACCCGGGAACTGCTTCGAAAGCCCCTGGATCTCGACGACGTACTCGGCCGACATCCGCATCCCCCCTGTTGCCACCGGCTCGCTCTCGAGTCGAACCCCGCGGCCGACTATAGCGAGGTCCCTGCGTCAAGAAAAGGGCATAACCGAACATCTGGTAGGTATCAGATCCTCCAGTTTTCTTATAGATGTGTGATATTTCCCGATAAGACACTCTTGAGCGCGAGCAGTTGCGTGACGTAGCATCACGATCGGTTGGTTAGAGGGGGAGTGGTGGCCAGCATGAACACATCAGTGGACGAACCCGCGCTCGCTGCACCCGTGGGCGGACGCCGAGCAGCAGATCGGCCCGATCTCAGCCAGCGAGCCTTTGCCGTGACGTCGCGGTACGGCACGCTCATCTTCCTCGGCGTGCTCCTCGTGCTCTTCACGGTTCTCTCCGAGATCGTGCTCGGGGATCAGCGGTTCCTCACCGGCGCCAACCTCTCGCTCGTCCTCAGGCAGTCCGCCGTGCTGGCGATCCTCGCCGGTGGCCTGACGATCGTGCTGATCCTCGGTGAGTTCGATCTGTCCGTCGCTGCGACGCTCACCCTGGGTGGAGCGATGTTCGCCCAGTTCGCTCAGGGCGCGTATGTCTTCACGTGGCCGACGATCCCCTTCACCGACATCGGCGGCGGGGCGATCTTCGGAGCCGACTGGCAGTCGAACGTCCTGTTCGCGTTCGTTGCTGCGCTGGCGTTCGGGCTGCTCGTCGGACTGTTGAACGGCGTCATCGTGTCGTACTTCGGTGTGACGGCGTTCATCGCCACGCTCGGTATCTCGGGCATCGTCGACGGGTACCTCATCCGCCTCACCGACGGCCGCTCGGTCCAACTACCGAAGAGCATCACGGACACGGCCCAAGGCACGCTCTTCGGCTGGAAGGCACCCGAGTCGTGGAACTGGAAGATCGACGTGTTCGGGAAGTCGCTCGACATCGATCTGACTGGACTGAGTGTCCCGCTGATCTCGCTCGCCGCAGCGGTCGTGCTCGTGCTGCTCTGGACCCTGCTCAACCACACCGAGGCGGGACGACGAATGGACGCCGTGGGCGGCAACGCCGAGGCCTCTCGACTCGCAGGGATCAACGTCCGCCGCTACCGGCTCGCCGCCTTCATGCTGTGCGCGACCGTCGGGTCGTTCGCCGGCATCGTGCTCGCCGCGGGCCGTACCGGGTCGGCCGTGACGCTCGTCGGCAACCAGAGTTCGTACTTGCTGCAGGCCTTCACGGCCTGCTTCCTCGGGGCAGTGACGCTCCGCGAGGGTGAGTTCCACATCGTGGGCACGATCATCGGCGTTGCGCTGATGACCGTGACGTTCTCGGGACTCATCATCCTCGGTGTTCCCGGTTACGCCCAGACGATCGCCAACGGAGCGATCCTCGTGGCCGCCCTCACCTTTGCCGGCCTCGCGCGCAAGGCCGCAGCTCGAACCTAGATCTCGCCGGTTCACCGGTGATGAATGCCCACACGCGTGGGTCCACACTCAACCAAGGGGGAAACTCAATGAGAACACGAAGGACGTTCACCGCGGTAGCGATGGTGGCAGTGCTCGCCGCCACCGCCGCCGCATGCGGCGACGACGACTCCGGCTCGGCCGACACCACGGCCGCACCGGCAAGTTCGGCTGCCGAGACGACCGCCGCGCCCGAGACGACGGCAGCGCCCGAGACGACCGCGGCTCCTGAATCGACCGATGCACCGGCACCGGCAGGTCCCGACACATCGAAGGGGGAGATCCCCGAGGGCGGCGTCGAAGTCGCGATCGAGGGTGACGTGACCACCCTCGCGGGCGTCGCTGCCGGCATCGCCAACCTGGCCCCGGTGCCCGGTGCCGAGCGTTGGTCGCGCCCGCTCGAGACGTGTCTCACCGACAATGGCGCCGAGGTCGACTTCCAGGACGTCGGCGGCGACCCCACGAAGCTCCCGGCGATCCTCGATGCATGGCTGGCAGCTGATCGAAAGGCCGTGTTCAACATCGGTATCGACATGAGCGGTCAGGAGTCGACCATCGGTCGTTTCGGTGAGGTCGGCACGCCGTTCATCACCTGGGGTGCAGGCAACCCCGAAGGTGTCGTGTCGCTCGACGCGAACCAGGAAGAGGACGGCCGCATCATCGCTCGCTATGTCGCCGAGGCGATCGGCGGGGCCGGCGACGTCGTGCTCGTCAACGCGAACAACCCGGCGCTGCAGAGCCGCGAGGCCGGGATCAAGGAAGTGTTCGCAGAGTTCCCGGACATCACCCTGACCGTGACGGGCGAGGCCCTGGGCTTCTCGGCCGAGTCGGCGCAGACCTCGACCGAGGCTGCTCTGCAGGCGAACCCTGACGTGAAGGCAGTCATCGGCGGCTTCGGCTCGCTCGGCATCGGCGCCGCGAATGCGGTCTCGGCAGCGGGCAGCGACGCGATCGTCGTGTCGATGAACGGCGACCCCGAGGAGTACGCGGCCATCCGCGAAGGCGGCCCGTTCAAGGCCACCGTCGCCGACGGCCACGAGTTCGGTGGCGCAGCGGCCTGCCAGATCGCTGCCTCGATGTTGGCGGGCAACCCGGCACCCGGAGAGCCCGGCAAGCCGATCCTCGCCACGTCGGTGCTCGTGACGGCCGACAACGTTCCCGCCGAAGGCGAGATCGAGTCGACGCCGCGCAAGTTCTACCAGCTCCCCTGACGAGTGCATGGCTGGGGGCGGGCAACCGCCCCCAGCCGCTGCACTGCCGATCCGACGCCCGCTTCGTCCGAGACCGTTCCCACCAAGGAATTCGCCATGTCCCCTGCAGCCCCCACCGAAGGCTCGACGCAACCTGTTGCCGTCGTGACCGGAGCGGGACGCCGTCGAGGCATCGGTCGTGCCATCGCGGTCGAACTCGCCCGAGACGGAATGTCGGTGGTCGTCCACGAACGCACGAGCGACCCGGCGCGCCGACCCCTCGCCGAGCAGGAATCGGGATGGGAGGGCGCACAGTCGGTCGTCGCCGAGATCGTTGCCGCCGGGGGCAGAGCCGTTGCGGTGGCCGGTGACATCACGACGGTCGAGACGGCGCAGTCACTCGTGGCGGCGGCGCACGAACTGGGTGATCTGGCCGTGCTGGTCAACAACCACGGCACGGCTGGAGAAGCGAATGCGCACTTCGCCCACGACACGTCGGTCGAGCTGTGGGACGAGACACTCCAGATCAACCTGGGCTCGCTCCGCACGCTCTCGGCCGAGTTCGTCCCCGCGCTGGCGGCGAGCCGCGAGACCCGCCGTGCGATCGTCCATCTGTCCTCGACGGCCGGACACCGCGCCCTGCCTCGCTATGGCGCCTACTGCGTCTCGAAGGCGGCCGTCGAGCGCTTGACCGAACAGCAGGCGATCGAACTGGCACGATGGGGCATCCGGGTGAACTGCGTGGCCCCAGGGCTCACCCCCACGGACATGGTCGACGGCACGCTCGAGCGAGCTGCCGCCGTGTCGGGACTCGAGCGTCTCGACATCGAGGAACGGACCAGGCGCTCGATACCGCTTCGCCGATTCGCGGACCCGAGCGACATCGCCCAGGCGGTGGCGTTCCTCGCCGGGCAACGATCTTCATTCATCACAGGCCAGGTGCTCACCGTCGACGGTGGGATGACCTTGGTATGACTCACGAACCAGGAGTAGGAACGGTGGGAGACACTCCAACCATGATCGATGACAACCTTCTGTGCAGTGAGGCGGTGCGAGACCCGCACGGCTATTTCGCCCGACTTCGCGGGCACGATCCGGTGTACTGGAACCCGCGGCACCGCGCCTGGGTCCTCACTCGCTACGACCATGTCGCGACGGCGCTGAGGAGCCAGAGCTACACCGCCGAACGGATCTCACCGTTCGCTCAGGCGGTGTCGCGTGCCGCTCAGTCCGACGATGTCGACACCACCTTCCAGATCCTTCAGGACTGGCTCGTCTTTCGTGATCCGCCCGAGCACACCAGGCTGCGTCGTCTGGTGGCGCGAGCCTTCACACCCAGCGTGGTGCGCTCGAGGACCGATGAGATCCGAGCGACGATCGACGAACTCGTCGAGCAGCTTCGAGAGCAGGACCGGGTGGACCTCATCCAGGACTTCGCCTATCCGCTCCCTGCGGTGGTGATCGCCCAGATGCTCGGCGCGCCACCCGAGGACCGAGACCTGTTCAAGGGTTGGTCCGACAAGATCACGGCGTTGGTCTTCGGTGCATACGAACAGCCCGATCGCTTCGAGAGGGCCGCGCAGGGAATGATCGAACTGCGCGACTACCTCCTCGGTCTGATCGACCGCTACGAGTCGCATCCCGAGGACAACCTCATCAGCGCGCTGCTCGAGCACGAAGGTGACGACGCTCTGTCTCGTCAAGAGTTGGTGGCGACCTGCACCCTGCTCTTGTTCGGTGGACACGAGACGACGACCAACCTGATCGGCAACGGCATGCTGGCGCTCTTCCAGTTCCCCGACGAGATGCAACGCCTCCGGGACGATCCCGCATTGATCGGCCCGGCGGTCGAGGAGTTCCTCCGGTTCAACGGCCCGACACGGGCGACCGTACGGCTGGTGAAGGAGGACCACGAGATCGACGGTCGCGAACTACGCGCAGGTCAACGAGTGTTCCTCGTCAACATCGCCGCCAACCGAGACGAGGGAGCTTTTGCCGAGCCGGATCGGCTCGATCTGACTCGGAATCCCACCAATCATCTCGGCTTCGGTGTGGGGCTGCACTACTGCCTCGGGGCTCCGCTGGCCCGACTCGAGGGTCAACTCGCCATCGGTGCGCTGCTCGACGGATTCTCGAAGATCGAACTCGCCGGCGCGGCCGACGATCTGCACTGGCATGACACGATGCTGTCGCGAGGCCTCGTGCACCTTCCCGTGACCGTTCACACCTGATTCAGACCGACCAGAAGCATCAGTTCAGAAGGAGGACCAGGTGGACGTCACCGGTCTGATGCGCCAAGCAGCGCACTACAACGCTCGTCGAACTGCGATCGTCCACGGCGACCGACGGCTCACGTATGCCGAGGCGTGGGACCGCGGTGTTCGGATGGCGAACGGTCTCCTGAGGCTGGGACTCCAGCCGGGCGATCGTGTGGCCGTGCTCGAGGACAACTCGGTCGAGGCCCAGGACTTCTTCGCCGGTGCGGCGATCGCTGGGCTGGTGCGAGTGCCGTTGTATGCACGCAACAGCGCCGAGAGTCACGAGCACATGATCGGTCACACCGACTGCCGGGCCGTGGTGGTGAGTGCGAACTACGCCGCCGACCTCGAGCCGATCGTCGCTCGAGTGCCAGGTGTCGAGCACGTCCTCGTGAGGGACGCCGACTACGAGGCCTGGCTCGACGAGCAGTCCGACATCGATCCGCGGGTGTCGCTCGATCCCGACGACTGGTACATCATCCGTCACACGGGCGGTACCACCGGCAAGCCCAAGGGTGTTGCGTACTCGCACCGGTCGTGGCTCGCGGCCGGCCGTGACTGGTTCTACAACTTCCCTCCCATGCAGGCCGGCGATCCCTGTCTCCATGTCGGCCCGATCTCCCACGGCTCGGGCTACCTCTACACCCCGACCTGGCTGTCGGGTGGTGTCAACGTCCTCCTCGATCACTTCGACCCGGCCGAGACACTCGACGTGATGGAACGCGAGTCGGTGGCGTACATGTTCCTGGTCCCCGCCATGCTCAACGCGATCGCGCGGCACCCGTCGGCCCGCAGTCGCGACTGGTCGAAGCTGAAGGTGATCCAGATCGGTGGTGCGCCCATCACCGATGAGACGGCACTGCTCGGTCGCGAGGTCTTCGGCTCGGTCCTGTACCAGGGTTACGGGCAGACCGAAGCGCTGCCGGTGTGCATGATGGGACCGGATGAATGGTTCTCGACGGTCGAAGGGTCCAACCCCTTGCGCTCGGCCGGCCGGGCGCTCCCGTTCGCGTATCTCCAGATTCGCGACACCGACGACCCGGATCGCGAGGTGCCGATCGGCGACGAGGGCGAGATCGCCATCAAGTGCGACGGGCAGATGGTCGGGTTCTGGGAGAACGACGACGCCACGGCCGAGCGGATGACGAGCGACGGATTCGTCCTCACCGGTGACATCGGCCGGTTGGACGACAACGCCTATCTGTACGTGCTCGACCGCAAGGACGACATGATCATCTCGGGCGGCTTCAACATCTGGCCAGCCGAACTGGAGAACGTGATCCAGGACCATCCGGTCGTCGTCGAGGTGGCGGTCGTGGCGGTGCCGCACGAGCGCTGGGGCGAGAGTCCGATCGCTCTGTGTGTGGTCGAGGCCGGCACGGCGATCACCACCGAACTCGAACTCGAGATCATCGAACTGTGCTCGAAGAGCCTCGGGAGTTACAAGAAGCCGTCCCGTGTCGAGTTCCGGGACACGCCACTCCCGAAGAGCCCTGTCGGCAAACTGCAGCGCAAGGTGCTGCGCGAGCCGTACTGGGTTGGCTACGACCGGCGGGTCGCCGGAAACTGATCCCCCCGACGGTCGTCGGGTGGGTCGTGGCCCTGGACCCCGACCCACCCGACCCGTCGAGCGATGTGAGCAGCCGCCTGCTGCGGTCTCTCGAGGTGTCCCCGTCGGCCCCCTTCGGGGTGCTCACGTCGGTGTGACCCCGGGGCCATAACCGTACTGTCGGTAGGCTACGCCAGCTCTCGCTGGTGCCTCCTCGACGTCGCCGTGAGGTGACGTTAGTGCTTATAAAGTCTGACTTTTTCGGTGTTCGAGTCTCAGCGTGATTTTGGTCAAAAAGATTGCCTGGTCTAGTGACACCGACCGATTGTTCTACTACTGTGTCCCTCGTCACCAACGACACCTGAGGGGGTAACAACATGCCGCTTGGTCTCGACAAGCTCGAGCGAATCACTGCAGACGTCCAGGTCAACGACCTGGAGTGGGTGCAGGTCGCCGAGGGCTCCTACTTCAAGGCGCTCACGATCCACGAGCCCACCAACACGGTTGCATTCGCATTCAAGATGGACGCCGGAGCACCCGACTTTCCGTCGCACTTCCACATCTGCCGCGCGCTGGCCTTCACCACGAAGGGCTGGTTCGGCTACCGCGAGGGAACCAACCGCGTCAACAACGGAATGTTCTCGTACGAGGCCGCTGGCTCGTTCCACACGCCGTTCAGCGACTGCCCGGAGGGCTTCGAGTCCCGTGGCATCTTCGAGAGCGACAGCCACATCCTGCTGCAGAACCACGCAGAGCCGGATCCGCGCAGCGAGATCATCAGCTACCTGACGGTGCAGGACTTCGTCGACATCGCCAGCAAGGAGACCCACATCGTGCGCAACGACGGCACGGTGCTCGGCGAGCCGCACTTCAAGTACAACTTCACCTCGGGCTTCGACGTCTTCTCGTCCTGAGCGTTTCCCGGCGATGCCGGGCCATCCGAGTGTCGAACTGCCCCACCGGCTCCCCGGTGGGGCAGTTCATTTGTAGGGACGATCCGCCAGTACCGTGGGGACGACAGGCGGTGAGGAGGACAAGATGCCGAGGCCGAGTCGGTGGGGTGAAGTGGTCGACGCAGCAGCGAAGGTCTTTCAAGAGAAGGGCTTCGCAGCAGCATCTCTCGAAGACATCGCCGTCGAGGTGGGGATGCGCAAAGGCAGTCTGTATCACTACATCAACTCCAAGGAGGACCTGCTTTTCGCTGTGGTGAGTGAGCCCGCGGCGAGGATTCTCGACACGCTGCAGCAGGTGTCGGCACTCGACCTCCCGCCATCGGAGAAACTGCGGCAAGCAGCGCTGACGCATGCGAAAGTGCTCGACGAGACGTTCGTCTACGCGTCGGTCTATCTCCGCGAGATCGCAGGCAACCAGCGCTTCGCCGACTGGGCGGCTCGAGATCGCGAGTACCGCCGTCTGATGACGTCGATCGTGTCGGACGGGATCGAACGGGGCGACTTCTCGCCGGTCGTCAGCCCGGGTACCGCCACACTCGCATTCATCGGCGCGCTCAACTGGATGACGCATTGGTATCGACCCGGCGGGCCGCTGCCAGCAGCGGTGATCGCGGATCAGATCTGCACCACCTTCCTCAACGGTCTCATCGCCCGTGGTGGCAGGCAGGCGATGCCGACGGCGCCTCCGCGGCCGGTGAAGTCGACGAAGTGATGCCTGCGTTACGGACGGGAACCGATGAACTCGAGGACGGCGATCGCGCAGGCGTTGCCGTCGACTCCGGCGACGCCGCCGCCCATCGTCTCGACCAACCCGATTCGTGCGTCGTCGACCTGACGGTCACCGGCGGTGCCCCTCAGTTGCCAGACCACTTCGGCGACCTGTGCCAGGCCGGTCGCCCCGAGCGGGTGCCCGCGCGACAGCAGGCCGCCTGACGGGTTGACGGGCTGTGGTCCTCCGACCTCGGTGTGGCCGAGGTGGAGCAGCGAGACGCCTTCTCCCTCGGGTGCCAGACCGAGCGCCTCGGTGGTGACGATCTCGCCGATCGTGAAGGCGTCGTGGCACTCGAGCACGTCGACGTCGTCAGGTCCGATGCCTGCGCGGTCGTAGGCGCTGCGCGCCGTGTCATGGATCAGTTCGTAACCCCAGACGTGTTGGCTGCGATGGTCCCACAATGCGCCCGACCGCAGGGTGCAGGCACGTACGACCACCTCGGACGAGCCGGGTCGATGTGGCGCGATGACCGCGGCAGCGGCGCCATCGGCGATCGGGCAGCATTGGAGGAGCGTCAATGGGTCGGCGATCATCCGGGACGCGAGCACCTCTTCGACGGTGTGGGGTGTCCGGTGCTGTGCTCGGTCGTTGTGGCGAGCATGACGGTGATTCTTGACGGCGACCATGGCCAGTTCGGCGTCGGTCACCCCGAACACCTCTTGGTAGCGGGTCGCCGCCATGGCGTAGAGGCTGGGTAGCGCCAGCCCGGATCGTCCCTCGATGTCGGTCGATTCCGGATGGATGGCTCCGGCGAACTGATCGGTCATCTTCTCCACCCCCAATGCCAAGACGGTGTGGAATCGACCGAGCTCGACCGCTGCGACGGCCTCGTTCAGGGCGGTCGTCCCGCTCGCACATGCGTTCTCGACGGTGATGATCGGTACACCGACGATGCCGATGGCGTGAAGCGCCCGCTGGGCGACGCCAGGCGCGCCGAACACGGTGCCGAGGTACACGGCATCGAGGTCTCGTGCCGTGACGGACGAGTCGGCGAGTGCCTCGGTGACTGCTCGCCAGACGAGTTCGGATGGATGCAACTCCTGCTGCTTGCCGAACAGCGACGTACCGACTCCCTTGATCGCTGCGACGGTCATGCCGGCACCTCCACCTGGACATCACCCTGCACGGTCGATTCGGTCAGGACGACCCTCGTCCCGACTGCGACGCGTTGCGCCAGCTCGGCCGGGTCGGAGACATGGGCGAGTACCCGCGGTCCGTCGTCGAGATCGACATACGCCAGCACGTAGGGAGGCTTTCGGTCGGGAACAGGCACTCGAACGACGGTCGACGACCAGACCGTTCCCCACGGCCCGAACTCGGCGGCTGCGGTCCGGCCGCCACAGAGCGAACAGACAGGAGATGCCCACAGTGTTGGATGTCTGCAGGATGTACAGCGTCCACCGACGAGCAGCGGCCTCTCGTCGGCGGTTCGCACCTCTGGACGTGGATCTGGGATCGTGGTCATGACGCGCTCCTCTGGTTGCCGCGATAACCTACCAGTCGGTTGGTTAAGGGGGAATGTGGTGCAGCTGGATGGAGCGTCTGCAGTCGTCAGCGGTGGGGCGTCCGGTCTCGGCGCTGCCACCGTTGCCGCTCTCGCAGCTCGTGGAGTGTCGGTGGTGGTGCTCGATCGCAACGACTGGGTGGCCGAGCCGGTCATCGGTGCAGAGATCGTGCGCGGCGACGTGACCGATCCTGGGGATGTGGCGTCCGCGATCGAACTGGCGACCACTCGGGGGCCGCTGCGCGTCGCCGTCAACTGTGCAGGGGTGGGGAGCGCGCAGCGGGTCGCGAGGAAGACGGGGTCAGGCTCGATCGTCGCCGCAGACGCCTCCGAGTTCCGGCGGGTCGTCGACATCAATCTGCACGGCACGTTCCACATCGTCAGCCAGGCGGCGGCGGCGATGGCACGCTGTCACGAGCGGGGCGGCATGCCCGCCGACTCCGGCATCGACTCGATCGGGGCGATCGTCAACACGGCGTCGATCGCCGCGTACGAGGGCCAGGTCGGCCAGGCCGCCTACGCCGCGTCGAAGGCGGCGGTCGTGGCGCTCACCTTCACGGCGGCGCGCGACCTGGCGCCGCTCCGCATCAGGGTCAATGCAATCGCTCCAGGGTTCATCGACACGCCGCTCGTCACCACGATCCGTGACGACGTTCGGGCCAAACTCGTCGAGACCGTGGTGCACCCCAAGCGCCCGGGGCTGCCCGAGGAGTACGCAGCACTGGCCATGCACCTGATCGACAACGGCTACCTGAACGGCGAGACCGTACGACTGGATGCCGCCTCGAGGCTTCCCTATGCGCCAGAACCGGCCCGGATCTGACCCCTGCACGAACATGGCGGCCGCGCCGTACGGCACCGGCTTGGCAGTGTCGCCACCATGAGCACCTCGTTCCAACATCGAGCACCCGAACACCGACAACACAGGAGAATCCCATGAAGATCAGCGTCAACTTCGATCTGTGCGCATCGACCGGCGCCTGTATGCAGGCCTGCCCAGAGGTCTTCGAGGTCCGTAGCGACGGCTATCTCTACGTGCTCCAGGACGAGCCGGCGGCCGAACTCGAAGAGAAGGTGCGGATCGCGGCGTCCATGTGCCCGACCGGGGCGATCTCTCTCGACGAAGACGCCTGACCGGCGAGGCCGCGCGGCAGCGCTGCAGCGGGGCGCCGCGGCAGCCTTCTCGGCCGGAATCGTTGTCATGTCCAGTGACAAACGCATTCGTTCTGACGTGAGGGTTACACTCCGGTGAAGGACGAAAGGTGGTTGTCACCATGGAGCGCTGGCGGTACGAGTGGGATGCCCACGAGTTGTGCTGGGGTGTTCGTCGTGTCGTCGTGCACCGTGTGCGATCGCCGTTCACCGTCGGCCGTCCGTCGCCCGAGCGGGATTCCTGATGAGCAACGACGGGTTGTTCGAACATCTCGCCGAGCTGCTCAGTTCGGTCTCGGACGAGTTGGAGCCCAGTTTCACGATGGCGGGCGTTCTCGACCTTCCGCGGCGCGAACGCCATCTGATGCGCCACGTCATGCGACGCGACGCGCCCGCCACGCTGTACGAGTTGGCCGAAGAACTCGACATGTCGATCTACGACGTCCGGTCGGCGGTCGATGTGCTGGTCGACCAGGGGGCCCTCGACTTCGACGGTGAGACCGTGATGGTCGCCGCGATGACGGTGAAGCGTCGGGTGACCCCCGGCGGGATGTGGAATCGTCTCAGCGATCTGTAGGCGTCTCCGGTGGCGGCGGTCGACGCCCCGGCGTTCATTCCGCTGCGGCGCGATGTCGTGATGTGTAGTTCGGTCAGTGGTACGCCACGCAGGGCGCGTCGAGCCCGGTGACCTCGGCCACCAGTTCGAGCGAACGGACTCGTTGGCTGATCGTGGGTGAGGACAGGGCGATCACCAGCTCGTCTGCCGATGCGATCTCTCGAAAGTGCTCGAGGTACTCGGCCACCTGCCGTGGAGTGCCGACCGCCGAATAGTGCATCATCTGGGCGATCTGCTGGCCCTGCGGTGTGGCGAGGAGACGTTCTGCCTCGTCGGGTTCGAGATCACCGCGGCCGAGGAACCGGCCCACGCGGGCCCGAAGCGTCGTACGCAGCTGGTCGTCGGCGTCGTCGTCGGTGTCGGCGGCGATGACGTTGAGTGCTGCCATCACGTACGGAGCCTGAAGCTGGCGGGATGGCCGGAACTCTCGTCGGTAGATGGCGACCGCCTGCGTGAGCGCAGCCGGCGCGAAGTGTGAGGCGAACGCGAACGGCAGGCCGAGCAAGGCAGCGAGCTGGGCGCCGAACAGTGACGACCCGAGGATGTAGAGCGGTACGTCGGTGCCGGCCCCGGGCGTGGCGGTGACGCCAGGCACCCGGCTCTCGCCGCGGAGGTAACCCTGCAGTTCGAGCACGTCATCGGGGAATCGATCGGCCGAGGTGTGATCGCGGCGCATCGCTCGCATCGTCAGCTGATCGCTGCCGGGTGCGCGGCCGAGCCCGAGGTCGATGCGGCCGGGGTGAAGGGTGGCGAGCGTGCCGAACTGCTCGGCGATGGTGAGCGGGGCGTGGTTCGGGAGCATGACCCCGCCCGCCCCGAGTCGGATCCGGTTCGTGTGGGCAGCGACATGGGCGATCAGCACGGCAGGCGCCGATGAGGCGATCATGCCCATGTTGTGGTGTTCGGCGTACCAGACCCGACGGAAACCGTGCTGCTCGGCGGCCTGCGCGAGGACGACGCTGTTGGCCAGCGCGTCGGCGGCGCACTCACCGCGACCCACGATGGCGAGATCGAGGATGGACAGCACGCTGGCGCTCATGCAGCCAGTACTACCAACGTCGTCGATGCGGGTCAGCACGCAGCTGGCATCGACCGAGAAAAAAAGTTGCAGGGTTCGTCGTTTCGGTGACGTCTCGTCGCGATTTACTGCTAATCTCATGGCACGGCCGATCCCCCAATCGGTCAGAACTGGCGTCGAGCGTCGGGGAGTGTCCCCCACACCCCCGACGTTCCGCCGGTACCCCCCTCCTTCCAATCCTTCGGTCGAGGGTCGTGTCGTTCCGGGTTGCGATGTCACACCCCTCGGTTCTGATGCCGTTCATCACCCGACCGCGGGTGGCGGTCCGCCAAGATCGCAGGTGACTCGAGGAGGTTCGGCAGATGAGGGTGATCCACACCAGCGACTGGCACTTGGGCCGGTCGTTCGGCCCGGTGTCGCTTCGAGGCGATCACGAGGCATTCTGCGAGTGGTTCGTCGATCTGTCGGCCGAGCAGGACGCCGATCTTGTCGTCGTCGCAGGCGACCTCTACGACCGAGCGATCGCACCGACCGAGTCCATCGAGCTCTTCCGCGAGACCGTGCAGCGCCTGCGAGCGCGCGGCATCACGGTTGCAGCGATCACGGGCAACCACGACGGCGCCGACCGAGTGGCTCCCTATGACGACCTGCTCGACGCCGGTGGGGTCTACATCCGTGGCGGGTACCAGGGTGTCGGACGAGTTGCCACGCTCGCTTTCGACGACGGCCCGCTCGATCTGGTGCTGGTGCCGTTCCTCGACCCGCAGGCGGCGCCGGACGGATTCGGTGGACCGGCCACCGTCGCCTGTGCCGACGCCGATCTCGGCGAGCGTCGCCGCCGCAGGACACACGAGTCGGTGCTCGCCGACGCGCTCGACAGGGCGCGAGCCAACCTCGTGTCGCCACGTTCCGTCGTGGTGTCGCACGCGTTCGTGGTCGGTGGCGAGTCGTCCGAGTCCGAGCGCCAACTCGAGGTCGGCGGTACGGGTGCTGTCGACCGGGCCGTCTTCGACGGGTTCTCGTACGTGGCGCTCGGTCACCTCCACCGGCCGCAGGCGATCGGGCGAGAGACGATTCGCTACTCCGGAACGCCGCTTCCGTATTCGTTCTCGGAAGATCACGCCAAATCGGTCGTGGTGGTCGATCTCGATGCCGCAGGCAACGGGACCATCGAGGAGATCCCCGTACCGATCGGCCGTCGTGTGGTCACCATTCGCGGAGAACTCGACGAGCTGTTGCGGTCAGACCTACGTCCCGACGCCCGAGCATGTTTCGTCCGGGCCATCGTCACCAACCGCGAGACCGTGCTCGACGCCAAGGCGCGTCTCGAGCAGATTTATCCGTACGTCGTCGAGGTCAGGCTCGAACCTGCCGGCCGGTCGAGCGACTCCTTCGCCCACGACGCAGCCCCGATCGAACGGCTCGAACCGATCGAGGTCACGCGCCGTTTCTGGGAGGAGCTGGAGGGTGGGGCCCCCGATGCCGACACCGACGAGCTCTTGCTCCGGTCCGTCGCCGCAGCGATGGAGGTGACGTCGTGAGGCCGCTTCGGATCGAGTTCGAGGCATTCGGCTCGTACCCAGGACGCGTCGACGTCGACTTCCGACAACTCGCGCCGCGGGGACTGTTCGTCATCACCGGTGCGACCGGTACGGGTAAGACGACGATCTTCGACGCCATGGCATACGCCCTCTACGGCGAGATGCCGCAGAAGGATGGCAACGACATCCGCTCGCACCACGCCGCGCCCGACTCGCCCACCTGGGTCCGCTTCACCTTCGAAGTCGACGGTACGACCTATGTGGCCGAGCGTTCGCCCGACTACGTGCGCGCCAAGAAGGTCGGCAGCGGATCCACCTCCGAGAAGGCGACCGCACTGGTCACCCGATACGACGCCGACGGGACATCGCGTGCGCTGGCCACGAAGATCAGAGAGGCTCGAACCGTCTGCACCGAGGTGCTCGGCCTGTCGCTCGAGCAGTTCTCGCGCGTGATGCTGCTTCCGCAGGGCAGCATCACCCGGTTCTTGCTCGACACGTCGAACGAGCGCGAGGTCCTGCTCGGGCAGCTCTTCGGTGGCGAGGTCTACGAGCGGGTCGTTCAGCGGTTGAAGGTGGCCGCCGGCGAGGCGAACTCGGCCGTCGAGCGCGTCGAGGAGGACGAGCGACACCATGTCGCCAACGCACAGAGCGCGTTGCGCGACATCGCAGACCTTCTCGGTGTCGAGCCCCTCGTCGAGCCCGACGGCGTCGGCGGCGAGCAACTCACTGCACGTCTCACCGAGATCGAGCCAGCGCTGAACGAGTCGAGCGAGGCGATGCGGGTGGCCTCCGCGCAGGCCGATGACGCCGCAGGCCGGTTCCAGGAGGCCGAAGCGACCCTCCACCGATTCGACGAGGTCGCCCGCCTGCAGCAGGTGAGTGCCGCACTCGACCTGGCCGCTCCGGACGTCGAAGCGGCCGAACGCTCGGCGCACCGGTCGATGGCTGCACGGCCGGTGGTCGAGGCCGCGGATGCTGCCGATGCTGCCGACGCCGAGCTGCGGCGTTCGACGATCGAGCGTGACGCGCGCTGCGCCGACCTGGTCGCGCTCGCCGCGTCGGTCGAGGTCCAACTCGAGGTCGGCAGTGCAGCAGCACTGGTCGGTGCGCTCGGCGAGGCCATCGCGGCCACGAAGGCGAAGCAGGCGCTCGTCGCCAGCCGCGCGACTGCTCGAACTGACCTGGCCGAGACCTCGGCCCTGCTCGGAGCTGCACACCAACGCTCCGAGCAGCTCGCTGCCGGCCTTGCCCGGGCCGAGGGTGATGTGCGCATCCATGACGATCTTCTCGCCGATATCGAACCGCGACGCCGCAACCTCGATGACCTCCTCCAGCTGACCGACCGCCTGCAGCAGGCAGTCCGCGACCAGCAGGCCCTGTCCAGCGTGCAGGGTGAACGAGCCGAGCGCGATGTCGAGCTCCGCCAGGCCGCCAGTCGTCTCGACTCGGTCTGGAAGCGGTTCGTCGCGACACAGGCGCCGCGCCTGGCGACCGAACTGCGCGACGGCGCGCCCTGTCCGGTGTGCGGAGCGTGCGAGCACCCGGCGCCAGCGGTCGATCTCGAGGGCGAACCTGTCTCGTTCGACGACGTGCAGCGCGCGCAGCACGAACTCGATCGGCTCACCAAGGCGGTTCACGAGCTCGACGGCACGATCGCCGACCTGCGCGTACAGCTCGGCGAGTACGGGTCGCTCGCCGCCGACGATCTGGCGAGTCGTCTCGACGAGCATGCCGAGGCCGTCGACGAGGCACGATCGGTCGAGAGCCGATACAGCGAGCTCGGCGCGCAGCGAGCGGCATTCGCCGAGACCATCGAGCGCTACCACCGCGACCGCGCCGCGCTCGACAGCACGCTGGCCGAGCTCTCGGCTCGCACGAGTCGGCACGAGGCGGCGCTCGCCGCGGCCGAGCTCGAGTGCGTCGGTATCGACGACGAGCAGCTGCTGCGTGCGGCAACCGCGCTCGAACGCTGTCGTGAGCTCGCGGTCGGCATCGAGTCGGTGTTCAGCGCCGCAGCAGAGGCCGAGACGCTGGCAACCGAGCGTCGCTCGAGGGCCTCTGCGCTGCTCGAGGCCAGTGTCTTCGCGACCCACGACGAGGCTCGTTCGGAGCTGCTCGACCAATCTGTCGAGCGTCGCTCGATCGACGATGCAGCAACGCTCCGCGAGCGGCGTAGCCAGACCGACGCTGCACTCGAGACCTTGATCGGTCAGGGCGTTCCCGCCGAACGTCCCGAGATCGAGGTGCTCCGCACGGCGGCAGAGGCGGCGCGGCACGCTGCCGATGCCCACATCACCCGTCACACCACGCTCGCAGTGCGCGTGGACGACTGCAGGGCGGAACTCGCCGCGTGGCGACGTGTGGTGAGTGCCAGCGCCGATGTGCGCCGCAGGGCGGCGGTGGCACGTCGTGCCTATCAGGTGTGTGCCGGGCAAGGTTCGGTCAAGATCAACCTGCGGCGGTGGGTGCTCGGCAACGAACTCGACCGTGTGGCCAGCGCTGCGACCGTGCACCTCGGCCGCATGACCGCCGGCCGGTACGGCATCCGGCGCACGCGCGAGGCCAAGGATGCGCGGAGTGTGGCCGGACTCGATCTCGAGATCCTCGACGCCCATACCGGTAGGCCTCGCCACCCGCGTTCGCTGTCGGGTGGCGAACAGTTCCAGGCGTCGCTCGCGCTCGCGCTCGGTCTTGCCGATGTGATGAGCCTGGGCGGTTCGGGTAGTGGCCAGCGGATGGAGGCGCTCTTCGTCGACGAGGGTTTCGGATCCCTCGACCCGAAGGCGCTCGACGATGCGATCGAGACGTTGCATCAACTCCACGCAACGGGCCGGATGGTGGGTGCCATCACCCATGTCGAGACGATGAAAGAACGGCTCCACGTGGGCATCACGGTCGAGGCCCTCGAGGGCGGTCGAGGCTCTCGGCTCACCGTCAGCCCCTGATCACCGACGTGCTCGACGAACCAGCCAGTTCATCCACCTTGTGACGTAAGGCTTTTCGAACAGATGGTCCGCATTTGCGCTGGTCGGAGGCACTACGGTCGCGAATATCCCTTACAACAGGAGCGTGAACATGAACCGCAAGGAACTGGTTGCAGCCATCGCTGCCCACACAGAGCAGGACGTCAAGTCGGTCGACGCGACGTTGCGTGGCCTCGTCGATGTCGTCGGCGCCACCATCAAGAAGGGCGATCCGGTCGCGATCAGCGGTTTCGCCAAGTTCGCCGTTCGCAAGTCGCCGGCTCGCACCGCCCGCAACCCGCAGACCGGCGAGCCCGTGAAGGTCAAGGCATCGACCAAGGTGCGGATCACCCCACTGAAGGCGCTGAAGGACGTCGCGACGGGCGCTGCCCCGGCCCCGAAGCTCAACGCCCCGAAGGCTGCTCCGGCCAAGAAGGCCGCTCCGGCCGCCAAGGCTGCTCCGGCGAAGAAGGCCGCTCCGGCCGCCAAGGCTGCTCCGGCGAAGAAGGCTGCTCCGGCCGCCAAGGCTGCGCCGGCCAAGAAGGCTGCTCCGGCCAAGGCTGCTCCGGCCAAGAAGGCCGCCAAGAAGTAATCGATCGACGAGCCGGGCACCCGTGCCCGGAATGATCCGACCGTGCCCGTCCTCGCACCAGCGGGGGCGGGCATCGTTCGTTCGAGGGTCGTTCGTCGGGTCGTTCGTCGTTCACCCGGTCGTCAGTCTTCGGCGGTTCGCTGCTGTTCGTCCTGCGAGTGCCGTCTGCGCAGCGGCGGGAGCGTGCTCGGAGGTCGACGACGCGGCGGCAGCGCTGCCAAGAGTTCCGTCGTAGCCCGCGTGACCTCGCGTACGGCGCGCTCGAATGCGTCGGCCGTTGCAGCAGACGTCGAGCCGACACCGCTCACCTTGCGGACGTACTGACGAGCGGCAGCTTCGATCTCGTCCGACGTCGCGCCTGGCTCGAGACCGCGCAGCGTGGTGATGTTCCGGCACATGCCGAGAACGTACCCAGCATGACGTCGGCCCTGCCACCGGCATCGCCGGCGTCAGGGGTATGGTCGGCCTCATGACGTCCGACCAGATCGCATCGTGTCGTTACGTACTGCTCGTCACCCGGAAGCGCAACGGCGACACGGTGTCGACGCCGGTCTGGATCGCCCCACTCGGTGGCGGTGTCGCGGGGTTCACCACCGAAGCCAATGCCGGCAAGGTCAAGCGAATCCGCAACTTCCCCGACGTCACGCTGCAACCGTGTGATGCGCGGGGCCGTGTCCGTCCCGGCTCTCCCGTGGTGCCCGCTGTTGCTTCGATCGTCACCGGGGCCGAGTTCGAGCCGGTGCATCGGGCCGTGAAGGGCAAGTACGGCATCCAGTTCCGACTGATCGAGGTGTTCGGTTCGGTGCGGAACCTCGTGACTCGCCGCTCTGCAGCGGACTGCGGCATCGTGCTGCGATTCGGCGAGTGAACCGTTCGCCTCGAACCGTCCAGCGCTGTGGAGCCGCGGTATGGACGGTGCTGCTGGGGGTCGGCGCCCTCGTCGGGGCGTCGTGCAGCACCGACGCGACGTCGCCTTCGGGCACGAGCCTGAATCCGTCGACCTCGTCGATCCGAGCATCGACCACGTCCGAGTCCGTGTCGGTGCCGGCGACCTCGGTCGTGGACACCGCTGCTCCACCGGCGTCGACCGCGCCGCCGGATGAACGGTTCGATCCGCCGTGCATCGACCGGTCCTCGACCGATGTGGTCATCGAGGCCGACGACCCGGCACTCGACGTGTTCGGGCCGCTCGGTGCCGAACCGGTCGTCCAACTCGAGCTGCCACGATTTCCCGGTGGTGCGATCAACGACTGGTCTCGCGCCGATGTGCGCCGAGTCCGCGGGGGGATGTTCGTCAGCGTCCGTCCCTACAACGGCAGCCCCGAACCGCTCGGGGCGATGGTCGTGGTCGACCGTGACGGTTCGCTGCGCTGGCAGCGTTGTCTCGACCCGATGCCCGACGTGGTGCTCGTACCGGATGGCGGCGACGGCGACGAGTTCGTGGTCGGCTGGTCGACGTACACGGCTGCGGGTCTGGTCGATGCACGCTTCGAGATCTGGTCGCTCATCGACGGCCGTCCCAGCCGTACCTGGGACGAGTTGCTCGCTGCGCAGCGAGTCAGCGGTGAGCCAGCCGCGTACCGCGACACCCGCTATCGCGACGATGGCTCGGTCTGGGTCCTCGGGCCGACGGCAGGCGATCGTGTCGTGTCGCCCACCGACTCGCTGCTCGTGGTCGACCTGGCGACGATGGCGATGCGTGTGCTCGCCTATCCGGTGGCCGAGCTCGGCCTCCCGCTCGATCTGCTGCAACTGGGAACGGTCGACGACGGCCGCCTGGTGGCTCTCGGGCGAGGGCCGGGTCCTCCGGGAGCGACGATCGATGCCGTCGAGGTCGATGGCTCCTGGTCGACAGCAGCGGACGACATCGAAGTGGTCGCACCGATACGGGCCGCCTTCGACTACTCGAGCGAGCGTCACGCGCTCGTTGCAGCCGATGCGCGCGGTGTCGAGATCTGGCGTCGGGACGACCTGCTGGCCATCCCTGCCGAGGGCTTTCACGTGGCGACCGATGGTGACGTCGTCCTCGCGGCTGCCTGTTCGGACGTCCCCGACCTCGCGGGCGACTGGTGTCCCGGCCGCAGGTTCCTCGCCGTCGACCTCGGTTCGGGGCGGACGTTGTGGGAGCGAGCGGGGGCATGGTCGGCTTCGGTGTTGGGCGACGGCAAGGCGATGGTCGCCGGGCCGTTCACCGCAACCGCCACGACCGCCACCGATCCGGCTCCGCCTCCGGTGCCCTGGACCATGATCGACCTTGCGAGCGGTTCGACGGTGGGAGATCGCGTGTGGACGATCCCCTGGCACTTCGGCATCGGCTGCTGTGACGAGCCGCAGCGGGCGACGCGGTCCGGAGGTGTCGTCTTCACGATGGACGAGAACACGGTCGAGATGTGGTATCCGCAGCAGCTCACCACCGGCATGCAGCGGGTGGTTCTCGACTGACGGGCCACCACTCGTACGGGCCGAGCACGGCCCCGATCGGTGTCAGCGAACTCGGTACGGTGCAGCGTCGGCTACGGTCGTGGCGTGCCGAGCATGGGGGTGCCCAGCATGAGGGGTTTTCGCGATGCCGATCGAGCGCGCCTCGTCGCGGCTGCGTCCGTCGTCGTGGTCCTGCTCATCCAACTGGTGTGGTTCCCCATGCCCGCCGGCAACTGGATCCGTGGCGGGGTGCTCGGACTGCTCGACGCCATGCTGGCCATCGGCATGGCGCTCATCTACCGGGCCAACCGGGTGGTCAACTTCGCGCAGGCCGACCTCGGTGCCGTTCCGACGGCGTTCTCGGCCGCCTTCATCCTCTTCTGGGGATGGCCGTATCTGCTCGGGCTCGGTGCCGGCCTCGTCCTGGCCGTCGTGCTCGGTGTGGTGGTCGAGATGGCCATCATCCGCCGGTTCCAGCAGGCACCACGACTGGTGCTCACGGTGGCCACCCTCGGTGTCACGCAACTGCTCGTCTTCCTGGGCATCCTCGTGCCGCGATGGTGGGGCCGGAACCTGGCCAGCGAGCGGATCGCCCCACCCGTCGACTGGAAGCTCACCGTCAACGGGTTCATCCTCACGGCGAACGATCTGATCGCCCTGATCGTGGCGCCGGTGGCGATGATCGGCGTCGCCCTGTTCCTGTCGCGGAGCCGGCTCGGTCTGGCGGTGCGGGCGAGTGCCGAGCGCGCCGATCGTGCCTCGATGCTCGGTATTCCCGTCGCGCGCATCACCACCGTCGTGTGGGCGGTCGCCGCCGTGCTCGCGTACCTCGCGCTCTTCATGAAGAGCGGGATCACCGGCGTGCCCCTCGGCAGCGCCGTTGGGCTCCCCACGATCCTGCAGGCACTCGCCGCCCTCGTGATCGGCCGCTTCGAGCGGCTGCCCACCATTGCGTTCATGGCGATCGTGCTCGGGATCCTCCGCGCCGGTGTGCTCTGGAACTCGGACTCGCCGTTCCTCGCGTACCCGATCATGTCGGCCGTCATGTTCGCCGTGCTGCTGGTGCAGCGCGGTGGATCGAGCAGGCGCCAGCAGGACGACACGTCGAGTTGGCGAGGAGCGGAAGAGGTTCGGCCGCTGTCGGCCGCTGCGAGGGCAGATGCCTGGGTCTCGACCATTCGGTGGACGCTCCTCGCGTTCGGGGTGCTCGTGGTGGTGCTGTTCCCGGTGGTCCTCGGCGTCGACTACGTCATCAAGGGCACGGCTCTGCTCGTCTTCGCCGTGATCGGCATGTCGCTCGTGGTGCTCACCGGTTGGGCGGGCCAGCTCTCGCTCGGCCAGATGGGCATCGTCGGTCTCGGCGCCGCCGTCAGCGCGACGTGCACATCGAGGTGGAACGTCGATCTGACCATCGGGCTGGTGCTCGGTGGGGCAGCGGGGGCACTCGCAGCGTTCGCCGTCGGGGTCCCGGCACTTCGGCTTCGCGGGTTGTACCTGGCCGTCACCACCTTCGCGTTCGGTCTGTCGGTGGAGTACTGGTTGCTCAGCGACCGCTTCTTCGACTGGTTCCCCGCCGCCGATCAACGGTTCGAGCGGTTGCCCCTGTTCGGTCGCATCGACATCAGTACGCCCACCCGTTACTACACCTTCACGGTGATCGTGCTCGCCCTCGTCTACGCGTCGCTGCGGAGCCTTCGTCGCTCTCGCACCGGCAGAGCGATCGTGGCGATGCGCGAGAACGAGCGTGCGGCGCAGAGCTTCTCGGTGACGCCCGTGCGGACCAAGCTGACGGCGTTCGTCATCTCGGGTGCTGTCGCGGGCATCGGCGGCACGCTGTACGTCCATCTCAACCAGTCGTTCGTGGTCACGAGTTACGGGACATCCGAGAGCTTCGCGGTGTTCACGTCGGCGGTCATCGGTGGGCTCGGATCGCTCGGTGGGGCGCTGCTCGGAGCGCTGTACCTACGTGGCACCCGATGGTTCATCACCTCGGCCGAGTGGCAACTGCTGTCCACCGGGATTGGTGTGCTGCTGGTGCTGCTCGTGCTGCCGGGGGGTCTCGGCAGTCTGTGGGTGAAGGTCCGCGACGCCGCTACGCGCAAGCTCGTCCCGGTCGACGAGTCGACGATCACCGCGGCCGAGTCGTCGCCGGCCGAGCAGGCACCGGCAGCACCGGCACCGGCCGAACCCGTGGCTGAACGAGTGGCTGAACGAGTGGCTGAACCAGCGCCGGCCGAACCAGCCGGAGGGCCGGCATGAGCGCTCGACCCAGCGCATTCGTCCGAGGCCGCGCCGCGGTACGCCACCCCATGGTCTGGTTGCGCGCCATGTGCGGTGGCGAGTCTGCCTTCCCGCTGGTGGTGCTGTTCGGCCTGAACGCCGTCGACGAACTCGACCGGGCGGCGTTCGGGGTGCTCCTGCCCAACATCCGCGACGCGTTCGATCTCGACAACAGCGGTGTGCTCACGCTGGTGGCGGTCGTCTCGCTCGCCGCGTTGGCCCTCCAGGTGCCGATCGCCCAGTTCGCCGACCGGTTCCCGCGGGTGCCGCTCGCCATCGCCGGAGCCGTGGTGTGGGCGTTCTTCAGTGGCATGACCGGGTTCGCCACCGGCGTGGTCATCCTCGGCATCGCCCGCAGCGGTAGTGCACTGGGCAAGGCGGTCATCGACCCCACGCACAACTCGCTGTTGTCCGACTACTACCCGGTCGAGGCGCGCAGCAGGGTCTACAGCTTCCACCGTGCCGCCAATGCCGTGGGGGCGTTCCTCGGTCCGCTCAGCGCAGGACTCCTCGCCTACGCCTTCGGGTGGCGCGTCCCGTTCATCGTCTTCGTCGTCCCGACCCTCGTGTTCGCGGCGCTCGCATTCCGGATGCGCGAACCCGTGCGCGGCGGCTGGGAGCGCAAAGCGATGGGGATGAGCGACGAGATCATCGCCACCGAAGAGACCCGGCCCTCCTTCGCCGAGAGTTGGCGCACCGTCCACAAGGTCGAGAGCCTCAAGCGGTTGTGGTGGAGTCTGCCCTTCCTCGCCACGTCGCTCATCGGCTTCACGACCCTCGCATCGTTGATGTACGAGGAAGAGTTCGGCCTCGACGAGCGCGGTCGCGGGATCGCCGCGGCGATCGCCGAACCGTTCGCTCTGGTGGGCCTGATCGTCGGCACCCGCATCGTCACCCGTCGCTTCGCCGGCAACATGCGCGGGGTCAACCAGTTCGCGGCGAAGATCGCCGGCGGCACGTCGCTGCTGTCGGTGCTGTTCGCGCTCTCGCCCAACATCGCCATCGCCGTCGCCGTCAACTGTGTGATCGCCGCCGCCCTCGCCATCGTCGGGCCGAGCATCCTCGTGTCGCTCTCGCTCGGCATCCCCGCTCGGGCTCGGGCCACCGGGTTCTCCGTCGCGTCACTCTGGGTCATCCCGGGTCTTCTGGTCCTGCCCTTCATCGGTTGGATCTCGGAGAACCTCGGCATCCGCGTGGGGATGCTGGTGCTCACCCCGCTGTTCCTCATCGGATCGTTCATGCTCAACTCCGTCGGCAAGGTGATCGATGCCGACATCGCACAGGTCTGGCAGGCCACGGCCGCTCGTAGCGAGGCCCTGTACCACCGCCGTCAGGGTCGGGCCGACCTGCTGCTCGTTCGCAACCTGGCCGCCGGCTACCAGCAGCGTCAGGTGCTGTTCGACGTCGACATCGACGTGAAAGAAGGCGAGATCGTCGCGTTGCTCGGCACGAACGGAGCCGGCAAATCCACGCTCCTCAAGGCGATCAGCGGTGTCGTCGAGGCAGACCGTGGTGCCGTGGTGCTCGACGGACGCGACGTCACCCACGCCCCGCCCAACGAGATCGCAGCACTCGGCATCAGCCAGATGCCCGGCGGTCAGGGTGTGTTCGGCGGGTTGACGGTCCGGGAGAACCTCGACCTGGCCGGATGGACACGTCGTCGTGATGCCGACGGGGTGGCCCGGGCGCGCGCCGACGTGCTCGAGATGTTCCCGGTGCTCGAGCAGCGCCTCGACGCACCGGCCGCCGACCTGTCGGGTGGTCAGCAGCAGATGGTGGCCCTCGGTATGGCGCTCATCGCCCGGCCCCGGGTGCTGCTGATCGACGAACTCTCGCTCGGCCTGGCGCCGGTGATCGTCGGTCAACTGCTGCCGGTGGTGCGGCGTCTGGCCGACGACGGTGTCGCCGTCGTGCTCGTCGAGCAGAGCGTCAACGTGGCCCTCACCGTTGCAGACCGCGCCTACTTCATGGAGCGCGGTCGGATCCGCTTCAGCGGCCCGACGTCGGAACTGCTCGGGCGAACCGATCTGCTCCGGTCGGTGTTCCTGTCCGGCGCGTCGGCCGGCGATGCTGCCGCCCGGGAACGCCCCGATGCGCCGCCACCCACAGCGCCCGCCGCGCTCGAGGTCGTCGACGTGGCGTGCTCGTTCGGGGGGATCCGTGCCGTCGACGGTGTCTCGTTCGCCGTGCGTCAGCGCGAGATCGTCGGCTTGATCGGCCCGAACGGGGCGGGCAAGACGACCCTGTTCGACCTGATCAGCGGCTTCAGTCCGCTCACCGGCGGGCGTGTCCTGCTGGCCGATGGCGACGTGACCGACCTCGACCCCGCCGCTCGCGCCGGGGCAGGACTGGGTCGCAGCTTCCAGGACGCTCGCCTCTTCCCCGACATGACCGTCGCCGAGACGTTGCAGGTCGCTCAGGAACGGTTCGTCGAGCATCGCAGCGCGCTCGCTGCAGCGATCCGTCTGCCGATGGTGTTCGACGACGAAGAGCGCACGGCGCTCCGGGTCGAGGAGCTCCTCGAGCTCATGCAGCTCGGGCACCATCGGCGCTCGTTCATCCGCGAGCTCTCGACCGGGACCCGACGCGTCGTCGACCTCGCCTGCCTGGTCGCGCACCGGCCGACGGTGATCTTGCTCGACGAGCCGTCGAGCGGAATCGCGCAGCGAGAGGTCGAGGCGCTCGCCCCGCTGCTGATGCGGCTCCGCGACGAGATGGGTTCTGCGCTCGTGGTGATCGAGCACGACATCCCGCTCGTGTCGTCGATCAGCGATCGATTGATCGCCCTCGACCAGGGACGAGTCGTCACGACCGGGTCGCCTGCCGATGTGCTCGCCGACCCCGACGTGATGCAGAGCTACCTGGGCACGAATGCCGCAGCGCTGGCGCGTTCGGACGCCCGATCACCATCGACCGAAACGCACGACAGGGGGTAGTCATGCAACCAGCACAGGCAAGCAGCACCACAGGTTCTGGTGGGAACCGACAACTGAAGCGATGGGGGCCGATCGTCGGTGTCGCTGTCGTGGTGGCGATCGGCGTGGGGGTCATCGCCGCAGGTGGGGGCGATGACGACGCCGCTCCGGTCACGACGCCCGCACCGCCGCCGACGGCCGGTGACACCACCGGTGGTTCCACCGAGACGACCGGTGCGCAGCCGGACACGACCGACACCACACCCGCCGGGCCCGACTGGACCTACCCGCTCAGCTACAGCCGAGCACAGGAACTCGGCGTGGCCGACCAGATCGAGTGGGGCGACCGGTGCGACACGGCGATCGGCCGGGTCGCCGTCCCCGACTTCTTCGCGCCCGAGTGTTTTGCCCCGTTCGAGGGTGACAACGGTGGGGCGACCGACCAGGGCGTCACCGCCGACGAGATCGTCGTCGTCAACTACCTCGGGGTGCAGGGCGACCCGGTGATCAACTACATCACCGATGCCGTCGCTGTTGCCGACACCAACGACCAGCAGGCCGAGACCATGCTCGACCTGGTCGAGTACTACCACGCGTTCTACGAGCTCTACGGCCGCAGGGTGAAACTGATCAACGTCGAAGGGACCGGCATCGCCACCGACGACGTGGCCGCACGCGCCGATGCCGCACTGATCGCCGAGAAGTACCAACCGTTCGCCGTGCTCGGCGGCCCGGCACTCACCAGCGCGTTCGGTGACGAATTGGCAGCACGAGGGATCCTCTGCATCGGCTGCACGCCCGGCCAGCCCACCGAGTTCTATGCCGAACGTGACCCGCTCGTGTGGAGCCTCGGAACCAGCGCCGCGCAAGGTCAGCAACACGTGATCGAGTACGTCACCAAGCAGCTCGTCGGCGGCAACGCCGTCCACGCAGGTGATGCGTTCGTCGACACGCCGCGCAGGTTCGGGTACCTCTATCTCGACTCGAGCGGCGCGTCCAAGCCACTCGCCGACTCCTTCGCCGCAGCGATGGCCGAGGCCGGCGCACCGTTCGCCGAGGTGGTCGTGTACGCCCTCGACCCCGCCACCATCCAGGCCACCGCCTCGCAGGCGATCTCGAAGATGAAGTCGGCCGGGGTCACGACGATCGTGTTCTCCGGAGACCCGGTGGCGCCTCGCGACTTCACCCGTGAAGCGACCGCGCAGGAGTACTTCCCCGAGTGGGTCGTGGCCGGTTCGACTCTGGTCGACACCAACGCCTTCAGCCGCACCTACGACCAAGAGCAGTGGCAGCACGCATTCGGGGTGACCTTCGGTGCGGTGCGCACCGACACGCGAAGCGTCGGTTCGTACGCGGTCTACACCTGGTTCAACGGAGCCGAGCCCCCGGCCCCGGGTCGGCTCCCCGTGATGGCGCCCAACCCGGCGCTGTTCTTCGCCGTGCTGCAGGGTGTCGGTCCCAACCTGACCCACGAGACCTGGCGCGATGCACTCTTCGCCAGCCCGGGGACTCGCCAGGCGATCAGCCAGCCGTATCTCACCTACGGAGACAAGGGGTACTGGGGCTTCACCGATTACCACGGCGTCGATGACGCGACGGCGTTCTGGTGGGATCCGCAGGCGTCGGGCCCGGACGAACTCCGCAAGGAGGGCTCGGGCATGTGGCAGTTCGTCGACGGCGGTGCGCGGTACCTTCCCGGCGAGTGGCCGAACGAGGACCGGATGTTCGACCCGGACGGCGCCGAGGACATCTACCTCACCCCGCCCCCGGGCGAGGAAGCACCGCAGTACCCGAGTCCCGCGGGCTGAGCCGAGCGACTCGAGCGCTCAGCCGGGTCGCGAGAACACGGCGACGAGGAAGTCCGAGTCGGGGGTGAACGGGCGCAGGTCCCATGTGGAGAGCAGCACGTCGGCGGTCAGACCGACGGCTGCAGCGTCGCCCAGGAACTCGTCGAAGTGGTAGTCGCGACCTGCCCCGAACCCGGTGACGAGGCGTCCGCCGGGTCGAAGATGGTCGGCCAGTCTCGCCAGCACGGTCCGGCGTGTCGTCGGGTCGAGGAACGCCATCACATTGCCTGCCGACACCACGACGTCGAACCCCTCGGCGATACCGAGCGACGGCAGGTCGAGTTGCGACAGGTCGCCCACCAACCAGATCGGCCCGGGGTGGTCGAGCTTCGCTGCCTCGACCAGTACGGGGTCGAGGTCGACGCCGACCACCTCGTGGCCGACGCCGTGAAGGTGGGCCCCGACGCGGCCCGGGCCGCATCCGGCGTCGAGGATGCGAGCGTGACGGGGGACCATCGCATCGATGAACCGTGCCTCACCCGCGATGTCGTCACCGGCTTCGGCCATCGTGCGGAACCGCTCGACGTACCACGACGAGTGGCCGGGGTTCTCCTGTGTCAGGGCGATCCAACGGTTGGGGTGAGGCGTCGTCATCGGTGCTCCTGGTGCTCCTGGTGGTCCGTGCACGGGCTGTGCGATGCCGAGGGTCCGACACCGGTGCTCGGCAGAGTAGGGCAGGAGGTGGAGGTGAGCCGGGGGCGCCTTGTGACGAACCGGTGTCGAAGCTACGCTCCGACCGTCATGAAATCGCAATACATGGAGCGGGGGGCCTCACCGCGACGACGCGTCCGACGCGTCGTCGCGATGCTGGCGACCCTGGTGTCCATGTCGGTGCTGCCATTGCCCAGTTCGGGTTCGGTCTCGGGTCTCACGTCGGACGAGGTCGCGGGCGAGATCCTGCGAGTGCAGAATCGCGCCGACCAGACCGCCGAGCGATGGGCGGATGCGCAACGCCGCAGTGAAGAGCTCGGCACCGAGATCGTCGCCGCCGAAGCTCGGGTCGCCCAGGCCTCGGCGCAGCAGGTCGCCCTCGACCGTCAGATGGCCAGCATCGCCGTCAACCGCTTCACCGGCGCATCGGCCGGCGCAGCCCCGTTCTTCGCCAGCGACCCGGCCACGGTGCTCCAGCGAGACGTGCTCCGAGGAGTCGCGCTCGACACGGGTGCCGCCGACATCGACACCGTCGACGCAGTCCGTGCCGATCTGGTGGACGAGCGGGCACGCCTCGATCGCCTGGTCGCCGAGAACGAGCAGATCATGGCGGTGCTCGAGGGGAGTCGCGAACAGCTCGACGAACAGCTGGTGGAGCTTGCGAAACTTCGCGACCGGTTGAAGGACGAAGAGGTCCGCCGCGCCTACGAGGCACAGCTCGCGGCCCAGCGAGCCGCGGCCGAGAAGGCTGCCGCCGAGAGGGCCGCCGCCGAAGCTGCCGCCGCGGCCGCTGCCGCCAGTGCAGCCGCCGCACAGCCGCGTGCGGTGTCGATGAGTGCTGCGCCGGTGGCGCCTCGTGGAGGCGGCGCCGCACAGGCCGCTCCGGCGCCCTCCCGAACGCCCGCTCCGGCCCCGGCGCCGTCCGGTCCGCGAATCATCGGCAGCGGGTCGTGGATCTGTCCGGTTCAGGGGCCGAACGCGTTCGGCGACACCTGGGGGGCGGCTCGGTCCGGGGGTCGCCGTCACCAAGGCGTCGACATGATGAGTCCTCGGGGCACGCCGCTCGTGGCGGTCGTCGGTGGAACCGTGTTGTTCAAGACCAACCGACTCGGAGGGAACGCGATCTGGCTGACGGGATCCGACGGCAACAAGTACTACTACGCACATCTCTCGGCGTGGGAGGGCAGTTCCCGAGCCGTGAGCGCCGGCGAGGTGATCGGGTACGTCGGAGCGACCGGTAACACGAGCGCCAACCACCTGCACTTCGAGATCCATCCCGGCGGTGGGGCGGCGATCAACCCGTACCCGACGGTCCGCGCTCACTGCTGACCCCCGCCACCGACCCCTACGTCCAACGAATGCGTGAGAGTTGACCCGGCTCTGCCGGGCCGATCCTCACGCGTTGGCTGGGGCGGGGTGGGGGTCAGGCTGGGGTCGGGGCGGTGAGGGGTGGGTGCACCGTGATCTTCGGGTCGTGCCGATCGAACGCCGGTGCGGACTCCTCGAGGATCTCGGCAGCGCGTCTGCGCTCGTCCTCGGTGAAATCGCGCACCGTGTGGCAGAACTCGACCATGTTGTTGTTCGGGTCGGTGATGTAGATGCTCACGCAGAAGTCGTGATCGATCTCGACGACGACATGGCCGTGCGAGCGCCAACGGTCACGATGCCGCTCGAGGTCGGCCATCGTCGGCGCATCGAACGCAATGTGGTTGACCCAGCCAGGAAGGCCGGCGGTCGCATTGATGTCGACCGGGAACTCGGCACCGATGACGCTGTCATGCAGTTCCCAGAATGCGATCATCCCGTTGTCGGTCGAGCCACCCGTCGCGCCGGTCGTGTCGTAGAAGAAGTGTTTGCTCCATCCACCGTGATCACCCGGGGTCGGCGAGACGTTCGTCTTGACGAGCGTGAACCCCATCACCTCCGAATAGAAGCGATGCGTTGCGGCGGTGTCTCGGGTGGCGAAGGCGACGTGGTGGAACCCCATGGGCGGAAGTCTCGCGCACGACGTACCGGCACCGGTGCCGGTGGCGGCTTTCCGGGTGTCTTCGGCGTACGGTCCGATCGCCACGGGGGCACACTGGGGGCGTGTTCGCAGCAGAGAGTCTGTTCCTCGGTGACGACCTGATCGTCTGGTTGCTCCTCGCGCTCGGAGGGGCTCTGTTCGTCGGCAATGTGATGGCCCTCGTGAAGCCGCCCGAACGTCCTCGCGACGCCACCGATCTCGAACGCGCGCCACGGGCGCGCAGCATCGCCATGGCAGCGATCGGTCTGGTGGTCGGCCTGGCTGCGCTCGCTGCTCTGCTCAGCTGACAGGGTGACACGGCAAGGCGAGTCGCATGGGGCAGACTCGACCATGGAGTCCGGAACCACTGCGACCCGCGTAGAGCGCGACTCGATGGGCGAGGTGATGGTCCCCGCCGATCGCTACTGGGGTGCTCAGACGCAACGGTCCCTCGAGCACTTCGCCATCGGTGACGAACGAATGCCGATCGACGTGGTGCACTCGCTCGCTCACGTGAAGCGTGCAGCGGCACTCGTCAACGGTCGGCTCGGATCGGTCCCGCCGGAGATCGCCGGTGCGATCGTCGCTGCTGCCGACGAAGTCGTCGCCGGCATGTGGGACGACCACTTCCCGCTCTCGGTGTGGCAGACCGGTTCGGGCACGCAGACCAACATGAACGTGAACGAGGTGGTGGCCAACCGAGCATCGGAACTGTTGGGCGGTCCGCTGGGTGTGGGGCGGCTCGTGCACCCGAACGACCATGTCAATCGTGGGCAGTCGTCGAACGATGCATTCCCGACGGCGATGCACCTGGCGACGTCGCGTGCCCTGCGGAGGGAGGTGATTCCCTCGTTGCTGGCGTTACGCGACGCGATCGAGTCGAAGCGCGTGGCGTGGGCCGATGTGGTGAAGCTCGGCAGGACGCACCTGCAGGACGCGATGCCCGTGACGGTCGGCCAGGAGTGGTCGGGGTACGTCGCCCAACTCGACGATGCGCTCAGCGATCTGGCGCGCGCCGACGAGGGCGTGCTGCGCCTGGCGATCGGGGGGACCGCGGTCGGTACCGGGGCGATGGCGCCGAGAGGTTTCGGCGACGCAGTGGTGACCGAACTCGCAGCGTCGACCGGTCTGCCGTGCGCCGTCGCCCCCAACCGGTTCGCGGCCATGTCTGCGATGGACGACCTGGTTCGCGTGTCGGCTGCACTGCGGGTCACGGCCGGGGTGCTGTTCAAGATCGCGAACGACGTTCGATGGGCGTCGTCGGGGCCACGTGGCGGTCTCGGAGAACTGCGGCTGCCGGCCAACGAACCCGGATCGTCGATCATGCCCGGAAAGGTCAACCCCACCCAGGCGGAAGCGCTGCAGATGGTGTGCGTTCAGGTGATCGGCAACGACACGGCGGTGGCGCTCGCCGGCGCCGAGGGCAACTTCCAGCTCAATGTGTTCCGGCCCGTGGCCATCCGGAACGTGCTTCACTCGACCCGCCTCGTCGCCGACGCGTGCACGTCGTTCCGGACCCACCTGGTGGAGGGGGCCGAACTCGACCGGACCAGGATCGCCTCGGCGCTCGAGCGATCCGTCATGGTGGTCACGGCGCTGGCCCCGGTGATCGGCTACGACCGCGCCGCGGCGATCGCCCACCTCGCGATCGACGAGGATCTGACGCTTCGTGAGGCAGCGCTGCGTGTGGGCGTCGATGCCGACGTGTTCGATGCCACGGTGGCGCCGGGCCGACTCATCGGGCCCGGCTGAGCACAGGCACGGCGACGGATTGCCGCTACCGTCGCCCGGGTGCGCATCGTCTCGCTGATCCCGTCCGCCACGGAGATCGTCTGCGCGCTGGGGGCGGCGGACGACCTCGTCGGCGTGACCTTCGAGTGCGATCACCCGCCCGACCCGCGAGTCGGTCGTCGGGTCCTCGTCGGTGGTCTCGACACCCACGGCCTCGATGCGGCGGGGGTCGACCACCTGGTTCGTTCGAAGGTCGAGTCCGGTGAACTGCTCTACGTGCTCGACGAGGCGGCATTCCGCGAGGTCGACCCGGACGTGGTGCTCACGCAGGATCTGTGCCGGGTGTGCGCCCTGCCGAGCGAGAGCGTCGACGCAGCGATCGATCGGCTCGGTTGCCGGGCGAATGTGCTCACGCTCGATCCGCACCATGTCGCCGATGTCTTCCAGAACATCCTCGACGTGGGAACAGCGATCGGCCGCGACGATCAGGCCGTGGCGCTCGTCGCCGATCTTCGTGGTCGCGTCGACAGGGTGGCCGTCCGGGTGGCGGGTGCGGCGAGGCGACGGGTGTTCGTCCTCGAATGGCCCGACCCTCCGTTCGTGGCTGGGCACTGGGTGCCCGAACTGGTCGCCATGGCCGGAGGTGAAGCGGTGCTGGCCCGGCCCGGCGAACGATCGGTGCCGACCACCTGGGCAGAGATCGAGGCGTGCGAGCCCGACGTGGTGGTCGTGTCGTCGTGCGGGTTCGACGTCGCCGGATCGGCTGCACATGCCGAGCAGGTGATGGACAGCCTGCCGGTTGGCTGCGAGGTGTGGGCGATCGACGCGAACGGCCTGGTGGTTCGTCCGGGGCCGCGTCTCGTCGACGGCGTCGAGACGCTGGCGGAACTCCTCCACGCGGTGCCCTCGCCCGACGGGGCTTCGCCGCTCGGGAATCGGGCGAGACGCGTCAGGTGAGACGCGTCAGGTGAGACGCGTCAGGTGAGACGGTGCGCGCGCCGAGTTGATCCGCGAGCGATGCAGGTCGGTGTACTGTCCGACGCATGGTGCGTTCGATCATCTCGATCCTCATCCACCTCGCCGCCAATGCCGTCGGCTTGATCGTCGCCGACGTGGCCCTCGACGACCTGTCGTTGTCGCTGTCGGCGTTCCTGTTCGCCCTGGCGCTGTTCACGGTGGTCGAGGTGGTGGTGGGCCCCATCCTGGCGAAGGTGGCACGGTCGAAGGTCGAGGCGTTGCAGGGCGGCGTGGCGCTGGTGACGACCGCCGTGGGGCTGATCGTCACCACGCTCGTGGTCGACGGGTTCGACATCACCGGTCTCGACACGTGGATCGCTGCGGTCGTCATCGTCTGGGTCGCTGCGCTCGTCGCCACGTTGCTGCTCCCGGTGATCTTGATCAAGCGCGGTATCGAGACGCGGCGCAAGCCTGCTGCTCGCCGCTGACGCGGACCCTGCCGCTCAGGACCCTGCCGTTCAGGAGGCGGCCGGTCGGCGGGTCGACCCGAACCGGATGAGGAGCGCGGCGAGCGCCACGAAGACGAAGACCCACCCGCTGAAGGGTCGGACCGTGCCGTCGAAGGCGCCGCTGGCCAGACCGCCGAGCAGGGCTCCACCGGCGGTGGTGATGGTCGACATGATCGAGGTCGCTGTCCCCGCGACGTGCGGCAGGGGCATCATGGCGACCGTGTTGCAGTTGGGCACGAGCCCGTGCGTCATCGGCATCATGCAGGCGAGCACGATCGTGAACAGCCAGAAGTTGGGCAGGCCGTCGCTCGTCAGCGAGATCGCGAGCAGGGCGGCGGAAGCGATCAGACTGGCGATCGCCATGCGCGAGATGAGCCGTTCGACGCCCACCCGTTCGACGAGACGGGCGTTGTTCAGCGAACTCATCGCGAGCATCACGGAGATGAACCCGAAGAACAGCGGGAACCAATCGCCGTAGTGGTACACGTCTTCGAGGATGAGTTCGGCCGAGCCGAGGTATGCGGCCAGGACGGAGAACAAGAACATCATCGCCAGCGTGAGCGACATGGTCTGACGGTGGGTGAGGACCTCTCGTCCGGCTCGACCGACCGACGACCAGGTGAACGGGCGACGGCGCTCCGGCGGGAGCGTCTCGGGAAGACGACGCATCCACAGCAGCATCGCGATGCCGATGACGGCCGGTAGGGCGAAGACGCTCCTCCACGGCAGGAAGGCCATGAGTCCTGCACCCAGCGCCGGCGCGAGGATCGGGACCAGCATGAACACGGCCATGATCATCGACATGAGGCGGGCCATGGCGTTGCCCTCGTAGCGGTCTCGGATGATCGCGGTCGACAGGGCACGGGGCGCCCCGGCGCCGAGGCCCCAGATGAATCGTGCGGCGACGACCATGCCGAACGACGGTGCAAGAACGGCCATCACCGCCCCGATGACGTAGAGGACGAGTCCGGCGGCGAGCGGGCCCCTTCGTCCGTAGCGGTCGGAGGCGGGCCCGAACAACCACGGCCCGATCGCCATGCCGAGGAAAAAGGCGGTGATCACCCAGGCGACACGCGACGAGTCGGGGGCGAGCCCGAAGTCGGTACGCATCTCGGGGAACGCAGGGAGCATCAAGTCGATGGCGATGGCGCCACTCGCCATGATCGTGGTGACCATGGCGATGAACTCGCGAGGACCCGCCACGCCGCGAGCCTGATCGGCGACCGCTGGCGCCGTACTGGTCACCGGCGGCCCCACGACATCACGCACTCACCGTAGCGGCGCAAGTGCGAGAGGCTGCAGACGATGGAGACGATGCGGTGGCGTGTATCGACATTCGGTCACCGATGCGCTGAGATGGAGGGCATGGCCCGTCCACCTGTTTCGCTCCGCGCTCTCGCCGCCGCTCGAGGTGAGGTGCCGGCCGACCTGCTGCTGACGGGCGGTTCGGTGTTCGTTCCGACCACCCGCGAGTGGTTGGCGACCGACCTGGCGATCTGTGACGGCACGGTGGTCGGTTGGGGCCCGCGTGACGCGGTCGAGACGATCGACGTCGGCGGCGCTGCGCTGGTGGCAGGCCTGATCGATGCGCACATGCATCTCGAGTCGACGAAGCTCTGGGTCGACGAGTTCGTCCGGTCGGTCCTCGTGCACGGCACCACGGCGGTCGCTGCTGATCCGCACGAGATCGCCAACGTGTTCGGGGTCGAGGGTGTGGCCGAACTCGCGCGCGCTGCGGCCGGCTTGCCGTTCACGTTCGGCATCGCCGCGTCGAGTTGCGTACCGGCGTCGCCGTTCGAGAGTCCGGGTGCGGCGATCGGGCCGGACGAGGTCGAGCACCTGCTCGATTCGGTCGGTGCCATCGGTGTGGCAGAGATGATGAACTTTCCCGGGGTCATCCATGGCGACCCCGAGGTACGGGCGAAGATCGCGCTCGCCGGCCACCGTCGGGTCGATGGACATGCGCCGGGGTTGATCGGTCGTGACCTCGATGCGTACCTGGCGGCGGGGGTCGAGAGTGATCACGAGTGCTTCGGACTCGCCGAAGCCCGCGAGAAGCGACGCAAGGGCATGTGGGTGTTCGTCCGGGAGGGTTCTGCGAGCAAGAACCTCGCCACGCTGATCCCACTGGTGCGCGAAGGTGGTGTCGCCCGGCTGGCGTTGTGCACCGATGACCGCGAACCCGACCTGTTGTCGGCCGAGGGCCACGTGAACCACTGCGTTCGCCTGGCGGTTGCAGCGGGTGTGAGCGTCGAGGATGCGCTGGTGATGGCCACCATGCACGCCGCCGACTATCACAACTTCCATCACCTCGGTCAGCTGGCGCCTGGCTTCCAGGCCGACGTCGTCGTGTTCGACGGTTTCACGGGTGACCGGGCGTTCCGGCCGACCGCGGTCTACCAGAGGGGGCGATCCGTGGTGAGCGAGGGCAGGCTCGTCGACGGGGTGGTGAGTTCCGTGCCGCCACCCGACTGGATGCGGGCATCGGTGCACCTCGCTCACCTCCCGTCGCCGGCCGAACTCGACCTGGAGTTGCCCGCTGGCCTGGCTCGGGTGATCGGTGTCGAGGCAGGTCTGCTGACGACGGCGAGTCTCGAGCTCGACCCGCGTCGGCTCGACATCGACCTCGCCCGGCTCGCTGTGCTCGAGCGGCACCGCCGCACCGGCCGTATCGGCCTCGGTCTCGTATCGGGTTTCGGGTTGCAGCGAGGGGCGTTCGCGTCGACGGTCGCGCACGACGCGCACAACGTGATGGTGGTCGGATCTCGTTCGGCGTCCGGCCCGGCGGACATGGCTGCGGCCGTGGCGCGTCTTGCAGAACTGGGTGGCGGCCAAGTGGCGGTGCTCGACGGTCGGGTCGTCGCCGAGGTGCGGCTCCCGATCGGCGGGCTGATGAGTGATCGCCCGTCGGCCGAGGTCGCCGACGAGATCGAGCATCTCGGAGCGCGTACGGCCGAGGTCCTCGGAGTCACGCTGCCGGCCCCGTTCATGCAACTCTCGTTCCTCGGTCTGTCGGTCATCCCGCATCTGCGCCTCACCGATCTGGGGTTGATCGATGTCGACCGATTCGAGGTGACCGGACTCGCCGTCTGACGCAGCCGGTCGTCCGGCGGTCGGAAGCCTGGTGCGCTCGGTCGTCGGTCGACCGGCGCGTCAGGGCTGCCGGGTGTCAGGGCTGCCGGGTGTCAGGGCTGCAGGACGAGGCGCGGACGATTGGCCGCCGTCGCCTCGCCCGATGAGACGGTGATCAGCGAGCTGGCCGCTTGCGAGGCCTGGACGACGAATCCGATCAGGGTGGTTCCGGCGGCACGCTGTTGGTTGACGTAGTCCGTCACGTCGACCTCGTACCAGGTGGCACTGTTGCCGACCACGGCTGCGGTTGCCACCGGAGCACCTGGTGACGGTTTGGTGTTCCAGGTGATGCTCGTCTCGGTCCAGGTGGCTGGCGCTTGCTTGATCACGAGGGGTGTGGTGACGCCACGAGCGCCCTGCATGCGCAGCCGGAGCACGGCCCGGCTGACGGGGCCGGTGTGTGACGCGGTCTGCACCCGCGCGTAGTACCAGCGATTGGAGCCACTGGCTCCGCTGCGCACCTGGGCCGTGGTGGCGGTGCCGTAGTTGCGTGCTGCGTTCGACCCGTCGCGTACGTCGGCGTCGTCGGTGATGACGAGCGTCGTCGGGCTGATGGGCGGGAGCGTGGGTGGTGCGGGAAGGGCGCCGGTGTTGCCCCGTCCGCTGAGGGCCAGGTCGAACCCGAGGTCACTGCTGCTCGCGGCGTTCTGGTGGATCTCGACGGCGATCACGTTGGTGCCGCTGTAGAGCGTTCCCGTGATGGGGAGTGACACGTAGGTGGTCTCGTCGGCGCCGGCGATCGCAACGGGCGCGAGCGTGCTCGACGTGATCGTGCCCGTCGGCATGTTGGAGCGAGCGACCTCGGTGCCGTTCAGGTACACCACGGCACCGTCGTCGCGTCGCAGCGACAGGGTGAGTGCGCTGAAGCCATGGGTGGCGTCGAAGGTTCGTCGGAAGTACGTGGTGATGTACTTCGCGGTCGCGCTGGGGCCGAAGCTGACCGTGGTGGCCATCGGGTCGCCGTAACCGAGTGGCGCTGCGCCCGCCGCCCACGACGAGTCGTCGTAGAAGTATCCCCGCCAGGCGTCACCGAGGTCGATGCCGAGGTCGCGGTACTTCCAGGTGCTGCCGGCAGCGACGAGCGTCTCGGACGGAGGCGTCGGGGTGATGCTCGTCCGGAACGGGCCGGTGATCTCGTAGGTCCTGCCGGTCACACCGTCGGTGCCTCGTTGGCTCGAGACGTACATGCGCGTGGCATCGGGGGAGAACGCGACACCGCACCACTCCGACGAAGCGTGTCCGGTGATCCGCAGGAATGCGGCGACCTCCATGTCGCCGTTGCCCATGTCGGCGATCAGGCAGACCTCCATGTTCCCGCCGTCCTCACAGACGAACACGTCACCCGAGGGGCGGTGAACCGTGCAGTTGTCCACCGCATTCAGCGCCGCCGACGGGTTGACCACGCCGTCGTAGAGCACGGCGATCGTCTGGCCGGCGAGGTCGACCGTCCAGACCCTCTTGTCCCCCTTCGTCGTCATGTACATCGTTCGACCTTCGATCCAGAGACCCTCACCACCGTTGAAGGCTGTGGTTCCGGCTTGTCGATCGGGCGCTGCGGCCGAGGTGGCGATCCATGTGATCGCACCTGCGGTGACGTTCGCGGCGAACAGTTGCCCGGTCGAGAAATCGCCGCGCTGCGCCGGGACGAAGCGGTACAGGCGACCGTTGGCGTCGTCCTCGGTGAGGTAGACGAAACCCGTGTCGGGGTCCTCGACCGCCGCCTCGTGGTTGAACGAGCCGAGCGCCGGTCGTTGGACGCCTTGCCCGGCGAGCAGGGGATCGCACTCGTAGACCTTCCCGGCGCTGCCGTTCTCTTCGCACGAGAACCAGTTGCCGGCCGCGCTCAGGCCGCCCGCACAGTTGCGACTCGTCCCCGACAGGATCCGGTAGGCGTCGACAACGGATCCTGCTGCATCGAATCGCAACACGCCGGCTCCGCCACCGCCCGATCCGGTCTCGGAGTTCGACACGTACGCCCAGCCGCCGCCGGCGGTGGGCACGCAGACGCCACCGTCAGGATTGGAATGCCACGTGTACGCCGTGCCGGGCACCACGGTGCCCGAGACCGCGAGCAGCCGGCTGCTGAACCCTGCCGGGAGGTGGAAGCCATTGGCGTCCGCAGTGCTCGAGAGCGCTCCGTAGGGGCCGGGGCCGGCGATGGTCGCCGCCCTCGCAAGCGCGGCGCGAAAGGTCGTCACGCCGAGGACAGCGGCGCCCGACGCGAGTGCGCCTCGCCGGAGGAAGTTGCGTCGATCGATCGTGGAAGCCATGAGGGACCCCTCCTCTCCTGCGCCGTCCGTCGGTGCCGAGCTGTAACGATCGTACGTATGCTCGTGCAGGTCGGTATCGGGGTCGTTCGGCCCGTTGATGGGGCCGAACGGCTTCGTTCCGAGACGTTCACATGGCAGGATCTGATGGCATGACGGTCATCAAGATCAACGCACTCACCGTTCCCGCCGAGATGGGGGAGGAGGTGGCCCGGCGGTTCGCCGCTCGGGTCGGCGCCGTCGATGGTCACGACGGTTTCGAGGGTTTCGAGCTCTTGCAGCCGACGGACGAGCGCACCACGTGGCTGGTGGTCACCCGGTGGCGCGACGACGCATCGTTCGAGGCGTGGCGCTCGTCGGCGTCGTTCGCGCACGGCCATCGCGGCCCCGAAGGTGGCGGACCGGCACCGATGCCGATCCAGGCTGAACTCTGGTCGTACACCGTGTCCGTCGCGTCGGGCGGCTGAGCGGACTCGGGGTCTCGTTCGGGCTCGTGGGTACACTCGCCAGCGGTGGAACCGGGGGGAATGGGATGGCAGTAGCGGCAGACCGCCTTCCCGGTCGACGGTCCGATCGGTATCTGCTCGGCGACAACGAGTCCTCCCAGCGCATCCTCGAGTGCGCCATCGAGGTGATCGAGACCCAGGGTGAGGCGGCAGTTCGGGTGGCGAGGGTCGCGGCGATGGCCGGTATCGCCGTGCCCTCCGTCTACCACTGGTTCGGGAGCCGCGAGGGACTGGTGATCGCTGCCCACAGCGAACGTTTCCGTCGCAATCTGAGTGTGCTCATCAACCCGTATCGACAGGCGCTCGCCGAATCGACGACGGCCGCAGAGTTCCGCGTCGCGATCCTGCGTGCTCTCGAGCTCGTGTTCGACCCGAGCCGTAGCCAGGCTCGGTTGACCCGACTGAACGTGCTCGGCAGCGCCACGACACGGCCCGAGCTTCTGTCGATGGTGGCGCTCCGACACAAGAACCTGGTCGAGGATGTCTCGGCGGTGATCGCCGATGGCCAGACCCGCGGCTGGGTGCGCCGTGACCACGATGCCGATTCGCTCGGTCTGTACCTCGTGTGCGAGGTCTTCGCGCAGGTCATCATCGAGTTCGGAGCGTCGAGCCTGCCGCGATCCAGGTGGGTCCACCTGTCCCGCCAGACGTTGTCGCACGTCCTCTTCGGTACGCCGGTGCAGCACCTCGGTCCCCACCCGGTCGAGGCTGTCCGTCAGGATCACCGGCCCGATGTTCCGTCGACGGCGCAGCGCATTCTCGACTGGGCCGTCGAGCGGATCGACGACAGCGGTGAGGCCAGCCTGCGCATCACCGAACTGCTCGGTCTCGGAATCTCGCTCACCTCGATCTACCACCACTTCGGCAGCCGCGAGCACATGGTGCAGGCAGCCCAGGCCGAGCGCTTCACGCAGAGTCAGGGTGCGCAGATGGTCCAACTCGAAGAGATGGCAGGGCGCTGCAGCACGGCCGACGAGTTCGCCGGCATGATCCGCGCCACGTGCTCGGACCTGTTCGACGAGGCCAGGGCACCCACTCGCCGCCGCCGCCTGAGCGCGCTCGGGAGCCTGCACGGTCGCCCCGCACTCGCTGCCGACATCGCCGGCCGAGAGAACGAGCTGGCCGCGCGAGGTGCCCACATCCTCGAACAGGGACGGCGGAACGGTTGGCTCGCGCCCGAGGTCGATTCGCTCGCGGTGTCGGCGTGGATGATGGGGCTCGGACTGAGCCGAGTACTGCTCGAGGTCATCGACATCGACGCCGACGGTGCCGCGTGGAACCGCATCGCCACCGAGGCGGTCGAGGCGGCCCTCGGGATCTGACGAGGCGCCTCGGTTGGCCCTGTCGCTCGGGCGTGACGTCCGTCGCCGACGAGAGTGTTCGATGGGTGCTCGGGCGAAGTGGTCGTAGCGTGGGTGCATCGTTTCCGCCGACCCGGGTCGGCCCCCTCGTGAACGAACGGATTGACCATGATCGCTCGCCTCGGCCGCTGGTGCTTCCAGCACCGCCGTACCACGCTGCTCGCCTGGGTCGTTGCCCTGGTCGGGATCGGTTCGCTCGGCAACGCCATCGTCGGGCCCGACTTCTCGAGCGAGTTCGAGATCCCCGCCTCGGAGAGCTCGTCGGGCTTCGACGTGCTGGCCGAGTACTTCCCCTCGCAGGGCGCGAGTCGACAGTCGGGCTCGATCGTGTTCCGCGCCGATCAGGGGGTCGATGATCCCGCCGTCGTGTCGGCGATGACCGCCCTGTTCGACCAGGTCGAGGAGCTCGACGGCGTCGCAGTCATCAGCCCCTACGCCGAGGGCGGGGTTCGCCAGATCGATGCCAGCGGAACGATTGCGTTCGCGACGGTCAACCTCGACCAGGGTCTCGGTCAGGCAGAGAGTGCCGAGGTCGGTTCGCAGATCGCAGAACTGACACCTCGAGTGGATGGCCTGACGGTCGAGGTCGGCGGCCAGGCGCTCGCCGAGTTCGAACCACCCGAATCGGAACTGATCGGTCTGGGTTTTGCGATCATCGTGCTGATCCTGTCGTTCGGCTCGGTGCTGGCGATGGGGTTGCCCATCGGCACCGCCCTGTTCGGGGTGGCGGTCGGGGCGAGTGTGGTGGCACTGATCAGCAACCTCGTCACGATCCCGGACTTCGCGACGACCCTCGGGGCGATGATCGGCATCGCCGTCGGCATCGACTACTCGCTGTTCATCGTCACCCGATATCGAGAGCACCTGCACCAGGGTGAGTCGTACGAGGAGGCGGCGACGGCCGCGATGGACACCGCCGGTCGCGCCGTGGTGTTCGCCGGGGTCACCGTCGTGGTGTCGTTGCTCGGCATGCTCTTGATCGGCCTCGAGTTCATCGCCGGGCTGGGCATCGGTGCTGCGACCACGGTCGCCGTCACCATGGTCGCCTCGGTCACGCTGCTGCCGGCGCTGCTCGGTTTCGCCGGCCACCGATTGGAGGTCACCCGTTGGAGGGGCGTGATCGCCGCCGGTCTGGTGGCATTGGCGCTGTTCGGGCTCGGCCTCTCGATCGATCCGCTGCTGTTCGCCCTGCCGTTGGCACTGGTCGTGCTCGTGGCGGGGTTCGCCGTTGCGCCGCTGCGCAGAGAACTGCCTCGGCGTGCACCGAAGCCGGCGCGCGAGACGCTGCCGTACCGATGGAGCCGGGTGATCCAGGCACACCCCCGGGTGTCGCTGCTCGCCGGCGGTCTCGTGCTGGTCGTGCTCGCTGCACCGGTGCTGTCGCTGCGCCTCGGCTTCTCCGATGAAGGCAACTTCGCCGAGACGAGCACCACTCGTCAGGCGTACGACCTGCTGGCCGAGGGTTTCGGGCCCGGATTCAACGGCCCGCTCGTGGTGGCGGTGACGCTCGACGATCCCGATGATCTGGCGGTGTTGCCGACGCTCGTCGAGGCGATCGATGCAGATCCGGGTGTGTCGTTCGTGTCCGCTCCCTTCCCGAACGACCCCGATGCGGCGCAAGCCGCTCTCATCCAGGTGATCCCCACGACGTCCCCGCAGGACGAAGCGACGAGCGATCTCGTCGAGCGTCTTCGGGCCGAGGTGATCGCACCGGCCGTGGTTGGCACCGGAGTCACCGTCTTCCTCACCGGTGCCACGGCAGCCTCCATCGATTTCACGGCATTCCTGTCGGATCGCCTGGTGGTCTTCATCGGTGTGGTGCTGCTGTTGTCGTTCGTCCTGTTGATGATGGTGTTCCGCTCGCTCCTCGTGCCGCTGAAGGCCGTCATCATGAACGTGCTGTCGATCGCCGCTGCCTACGGCGTGGTCGTTGCCATCTTCCAGTGGGGGTGGCTCAGTTCGCTGTTCGGCGTCGAGTCGGCCCCGATCGAACCGTTCGTGCCGATGATGATGTTCGCCATCGTCTTCGGACTGTCGATGGACTACGAGGTCTTCCTGCTCTCTCGGGTGAAAGAGGAGTTCGTCCGAACCGGTGATGCCCGGACGTCGGTGGCCGACGGTCTCGCCGCGACCGCCCATGTCATCACGGCTGCGGCCGCCATCATGATCGTGGTGTTCGGAGCATTCCTCCTCGAGGACGACCGGATCATCAAGATGTTCGGTGTCGGTCTCGCCGTGGCGGTGTTCCTCGATGCGACGTTGGTCCGGATGCTGCTCGTGCCGGCCACGATGGAGTTGCTCGGTGCGCGTAACTGGTGGCTCCCCGCCTGGCTCGACCGCATCCTTCCATCGCTCGATGTCGAGGGTCCGGCGGCCCGTCACGCTCGAGAGCCAGAGGGTGCCACCCGAGCGCTCGACGACTCCGACTCACTCGTTCGGTAGCCGACGGGCGGCCTTGGCCTGGTCGATCATCGCGGCTGCAGCCTCCGTCGGGCGTCCTGTGGCACCATCTCGGTATGACCGACACTGATCCACGTCTGGCGCTCTGGTTGGACTCGCTCCGCTCCGAGAGCGAGGCCTTCGCCCGGTCGTGCGCTTCGGCCGGGCTCGACACGCCGGTGCCGTCGTGCCCGGGCTGGGACGTGGCCGACCTCGTGTGGCACCTCACGTGGGTGCACGACCTGCTGCGTGTGTGGACCGAGCGCCTCTCGCCGGTGCCAGAGCGGATCGAGCGGGCCGAGCGGCCGGACCGGGACAGCCTGATCGACGTGTTCCGCGCCGGAGCAGAGGCCGTGCACGTCACGGTCGCGGCTGCCGACCCCGACGCACGTGTGTGGACCTTCACGAACGAGCACACCGTTCGGTTCATCATCCGTCGACTGGCCCACGAGACGGCGGTGCACCGCTGGGACGCCGATCTCGCAGCCGGTGCGGTCACATCGGTTCCCGGGCCGTTGGCGAGTGATGGCATCGACGAGTTCCTCACCCACTTCGTGGGCGTGCCTGCAGACGAGGCCGTTGCCGTCGGCGGGTCGGTCCATCTGCACTGCACCGATGTCGCCGGCGAGTGGATGGTGCGCCCGCACGACGACGGCCAGGGATTCGAACTCGAGCGGACCCACGCGAAGGGTGACTGTGCGCTCCGGGGCGGAGCGAGCGATCTGCTGCTGGCGCTGTGGCACCGACGCCCGATGACCGACCTCGACGTCGTCGGCGACATCGATGTCGCCCGTCGCTTCCTGGCGTTCCCCAGGGTGCGTTGACGGCGGCGCTCGCCGTTGTCGTGTCGGTGTTCGTCGGGCGCGCGGGCGACGCGTTCGGTAGGGGTGGTGGCGGCGCACGCCGGCGGGTGGCTACGGTGGGACGAGCGCTCGAAAGGATTCCCTGATGTCGCTCCCGCCCCCCGGCTCTCCGTCCCGGCCGGCTTCCCGCCGATTTCGTTCTGTGCTCGCCTCCGTGCGGGCGCATCCGGTGGCCACCGCCGCCGTCGTCGTCGTGACGGTCGTATGGCTCGCATTCAGTGCGCTCGTGGCCATGCCGCCGTGGGCAGTGCTGTTCGTGCCGCTCCTCGTCGCCGCACTGTCGGTTGCACTGCACATCGTCATCTCGCGCAGACGCGCCGCTGCCGGGCCGGTCAGCGACGTCCGCCTGCTGACCACCATGGCCGGGGCGACGATGATTGCTCTGATCCTCATCCAGGTCGTGCCCTACGGCCGCGACAGGGTCCAGCCGCCCGTCACCGGAGAGCCGGCGTGGGCCGACGACCAGACGCGAGCCCTGATGGTCCGCGCCTGCTACGGCTGCCATTCGAGCGAGGTCGAGTACCCGGCGTACGCCAGCATCGCCCCGATCTCGTGGATGGTGCAGAGCCATGTCGACGAGGGTCGAGAGAAGGTCAACTACTCGCAGTTCGCGACCGATCCCGGCGACGCGGACGAATCGGTCGAGGTCATCGTCGAGGGTGAGATGCCCCCCGGCTATTACACGCGATTCGGTCGGCATCCCGAGGCCGCCCTGACGGCCGCCGAGACCCAGCAGCTCATCGAGGGTCTTCGTGCGACGCCCGGTCTGGCGGACGACGACAAGGACCGTTCGGGCGACGAGGACGAAGACGACGACTGACCACACCGGTCGCGACATCGTGACCTCGTAGGGTGTCGACCGTGACAGTGATGACCGCGTCGGCGAGCAACCACGAGGCCGAGGCCAGGCTTGCCGTTTGGGAGCACCGGACCTCGACGGTGGTGCTGGCGGCCGCACTGCTGCCGATCATCGTCGGTCTTGCGGGCAGCCGGAACGGCTGGGTGGTGTGGATCGACATCGGGTCGTGGCTGATCTTCGGGATCGATCTGGCCGTGCATATCCGGTTCCGGGCGTCGTACCTGCGAACGAGGCTCGGACGATTCGATCTCGTCATCGTCGTGCTCACGGCCCCCTGGTACCTGCTGCCGTTCCTCGGGGGCGGCAACAGTGTGAGCCTCGTGAGGCTGGCGCGACTCGGCCGGGTGTTCCTCGCCACGTCGCACTCGGGTCGTCTGCGAGCGCTCGTTCGGCGCCTCGGGACCGCCGCCGTCTGGAGCATCGTGTTGATGGGGGTGTGCGCATCGGTCGTGTACATCGTCGAACCGGTCTCGTCGGGCTACGAGACGTACGGGGACGCGTTGTGGTGGGCGATGGTCACCTTCGCGACCGTCGGGTACGGCGACTATTCGCCGGTCACCTCGGGTGGCCGGATCGCAGCCGTGATGCTGATGCTCGGTGGCATTGCGCTCATCGGCAGCCTTGCCGGGTCTCTCGGCTCGTTCTTCGGCTCGTCGGACCCGACGGAGGCCACCGACGATGCGGTTCCCGAGCCATCGCTCGGTGAGCTGCTCGATGAACTCAGGTTCCTTCGGGCCGAGATCGCCGAGTTGCGGTCATGTGTCGACCGTGCGACGGATGCCACGGATGCCACGGATGCCGAGCCCTCATCCGGGTGAGCGCGTCGTCCATGAGATAGATGAGGAATTTCTCATCTTGCAGTCATGGCATTCTCATGCTAGAAAATTTCCACAGTTGTTCGTCGTCGCGTCTTCGGCGCCTCGATCGGCAACGCGGGCAGCGACAATCCAGAAAGTGGGCCGAAGTGCTGAACATGGAGAACGGGATGGGTGTGCAGAGCAGCGTCGTGGCCATGCAGACATCGTCGAGCGCCGATGGGGCTCGAGTCGAATCCCGCAGTTCCGTGCTGCTGGCCCTCGGGTACGTCCTGATCGGTGTCGGTCTCGCAGTCGTCATCTCCAGCCTGGTCGGCTGACCGCCGATCGCTCGGTCTGGTGGGTGGTGGGGCAGGCCACCACCCACCATCATCACCACCACGGGTCTTTCTGCCGCTGGAGTGTCGATCTGTCGTCACCCACCCTCGCTCGCACGTTTCACGGCAGCGGCTGCGCCAGCCCGACGCCCCCTTGCCAGCCGTAGCCTGAGGCGGTCATGCAACACATCCTCACACTCTCGTGTCCTGACCAGCCCGGCATCGTGGCGTCCATCGCACAGGGGTTGTACGAGTTGGGTGCCAACATCGTCGACAACGCCCAGTTCGGCGACGAACCGAGCGGCCTGTTCTGCATGCGCACCCGGTTCGAGGTCGGTCGCGACGCCACCGATGTCGAAGCCGAACTGCGGCCTCGGGCCACGGCGCTGTCGGCGGTGATGCGCGTTCGCCGCATCGACGAACACCCACGGGTGTTGGTGATGGTGTCCAAGCACGACCACTGCCTGGTCGACCTGCTGCACCGCTGGAGCGCAGGCGAGCTTCCCGTCGACATCTCGCTGGTCGTCTCCAACCACCCCGACCTCGAGCCGATCGTCGCTGCAGCCGGCATCGACTTCGAGCACGTCCCGGTGACGCCCGCCACGAAGCCGGATGCCGAGGCGCGACTCGTGCAGTTGGTCGAAGAGCGATCGATCGACCTGGTCGTGCTCGCCCGGTACATGCAGGTCCTGTCCGACGATCTGTGTGCCGGTCTCAGCGGCCGCGCCATCAACATCCACCACTCGTTCCTGCCCGGATTCAAGGGTGCCCGCCCGTACCACCAGGCCTGGGACCGGGGTGTCAAGCTCATCGGAGCTACGGCTCACTTCGTGACCGCCGAACTCGACGAGGGACCGATCATCGACCAGGACGTGGCTCGAGTGACCCACGCCGTCACCGCCGACGACATGGTGGTGCTGGGCAAGGACCTCGAGCGGATCGTGCTGTCGCGTGCCGTGAAGGCGTGGGCCGAAGGGCGTGTGTTCCTAGCGGGCAAGCGAACCGTCGTACTCCCATAGGGCGTTCCTTCCGTCGGGCAGTCCTTCCGAGGCGCGGTCCGACGGAACGGCCCGCAGGGCTGGGCGCGGCCGAGCGAGGCTGTGAGGAAGTGTCGACCTGAGTGGCTGGACCGTCCCGAGGCTGATCGTCGGCGTCGTCGGACCCCTCGCCGGCGCCGAGTTCCTCGTGCGAGGAGCGGCCGCCATTGCCACGAGGCTCGGCATCGAGCCGGTGGTGATCGGCTTGACCGTGGTGGCCTTCGGGACGAGCGCCCCAGAGTTCGCCGTCAGCGTGGGCGCAGCGATCTCGGGCGACACCGATGTGGCGCTCGGCAACGTCGTGGGCAGCAACATCGTCAACATCCTGCTCATCCTCGGGGTGTCGGCGGTCGTCGGTGGTCTGGTGGTGTCGCTCGACCACTCCGTCGGCCGGATCGACGGACTGCTGCTGTTCGGCGCAGTCATCGTCTACACCGTCTGGCTCATCCGGTCGTCGCGTCGAGAGTCCTCATCCGTGCGCGCCGAGTACGCAGAGTCGGTCGAGCAACTCGAAGGCGCTGCCGTCGAGCGCCCGCTCGCGGTGCAGATCGGCCTGGTCGTCGTCGGGCTGGCCGGGCTCGTCATCGTGTCGCAACTCCTGGTGACCGCGGCCACATCGGTGCTGGCAGCCGTTCGTGGCCGGCGCGACATCGCCGTGGGCGGCATGGTCGGGTCGAACCTGTTCAACCTGATGTGCGTGCTCGGCCTGAGTGGGGTGGTGTCATCGGCGGGGGTGCCTGTTGGCGATGCAGCCCTGTGACGTCGTCCGTGCTGTCACCGTCGCGGCGCAGTGGCGGTCAACGTGGGTCGACGGTGATGACGCGACGGACGGCGTCGAGGACCGCGTCGGCCGCCTCGAGCGGTTGCTGCAC
>JBDKIV010000027.1:0-4395 GCA_039796935.1 Actinomycetota bacterium
CCTCGCCACCTGCCAGGGTGGTGTCGTCGTGGGCGTGCGCTGCAGACCCGGCGTCGTCGTGGCCGTGCACGTGGGTACCGCCCGCCATCATCGCCGGAACGGTCAGTGCGGCGACGGCCAGGCCGGGGACGAGCAGTCGGGGAGGTCGCGCCGGGTGCCATCCTGCGAGGAGCGCAGCGATCGCCGCGCCGGCGGCGACTGCTCCGAGGGCGGCGCAGGCGGAGTCGGCGAACTGGGGAGCCTCGGATGCCTCGAGCCCGCCGATCCACGAGATCCCGGTGATGCGGGTGGCGAGCCAACCCCCGAGCGCACCCACGTTGACGACGGCGATCACCGCGGCGACGACTCGGCCCGGGCGGAGCAGCGCGAGCAGACCTGCACCCAACTGGAGCACGGCCGCCACGACGAAAATTCGTGCGAGCGGCGGATGCTCGGCGTGGATCCCGACAGCGGCGGCGTGGATCGCGCCGGCCCCGATGGAGCTGACGGCAGCGATCGCGAGTCCCGGTAAGCGCCGAGTCGTGGGAGGCTCGTCGGGTGATGCGGTGGGCGAGCCGGCTGCTGCGGACTCGCCTGGATCGATTGCGACGGTCATCGGTTCCCCCTGAACGGACCACGAGTGGCCTGACGGGAGCAGCGTAGTGTCAGAACCGCGGTGGGCGCCGTTCGAGCAGGGCGGCAATTCCCTCGCGGTACTCGGCGGTGGCCATTGCCTCGTCGAGCAGGTGGTGCGATGTCCGGATCGAGGCGGCGGGGTCGCTCCCGATGAGGTCGGCATAGATCTGCTGCTTGGTGGTGCGCACGGCCGTCGGTCCGACGCCGCTGGCGAGATGTCGGGCGTAGTCCTGGGCCATGGACAACGTCGCGGCCCCGTCGTCTCCGACACCGTTCCAGAGTCCCCACGACTCGGTCTCGGCCGGTGTGACGACCCGCCCCGACAGCAGCAGGTCGTTGGCTCGGGTGACGCCGACGAGTCGGGGGAGGATCCAACTCATCCCGTACTCGGCGGGCAGGCCGAGCTTCGGTGCGGCAGTGGTGCACTTGGCGTTCGCTGCTCCGAAACGAAGGTCGCAGAACAGTGCGAGTGCCAGACCGACTCCGGCACAGGCGCCGTTGACCGCAGCGATGATCGGACAGCGCAGCGCGAACTGGAACGCGAAGTCTTCATCGAGATGGCTCGGCAGAACGCCACCGGGCCGGGGTGGTGCCGCAGCCGTACCGGGGTCGTAGCTGCCACGCCTCGCATGGCCAGCGAGTGCTGCGCTGTCGCCGCCGACGCAGAATGCCGGCGGCGTTCCGGTGACCACCACGGCCCGCACGGACGGGTCCGAGTCGAGTTGCGACAGCACGAAGCGGTACTCGCCGTGCATCGTCCCGGTCCATGCATTGTGCCGGTGCGGACGATGCAGCCAGATCGTGGCGACACCGTCGACCGTCTCGGTGCGGATGGCGGTCAGCTCCATCTGCGCCGACGCTCGCCCCAGATCGCGTCGAGGACCGGTTCTGCGAACTCGGGTCGGCAGATGAGGAAGTCGGGCAACCATGGGTCGCGCTCGTTGTACACGAGCGGTGAACCGTCGATCCGGCTGGCGTGCAGTCCCGCCGCCTGGGCCACGACGGCCGGTGCGGCCGAGTCCCACTGGTACATCCCGCCGTCGTGCACGTAGATGTCCGCTTCGCCGAGCACGACGGCCATCGCCTTCGCCCCGGCCGAGCCGAGCCGCACCGCGTCGCAGCCGAGTGCATCCGCGACCAGGACGGCGGCGTACGGGGCGCGGTTGCGAGAGGTGATCAAGCGAGGACGAGCCCGGTTCACCTCGGGCAGGCGTGGCGCCGGGTCGGTCGCGAGCGTGATGCCGTGGGCGGGCAGGGACACAGCCCCGGCCGTGAGGACCCCTCGCTCCCACAGGGCGACGTGGACCGCCCAGTCGGATCGGCCGTGCTCGCCGAACTCGTTGGTGCCGTCGAGCGGGTCGACGATCCAGACCCGATCGGCAGAGAATCGCCGGGGATCTTCCGTGCCCTCCTCGGACAGGACGGCATCGTCGGGGTGCGCGTCCTGCAGCGCCTGCACGAGGAAGCGATGGCTGGCAAGGTCTCCCGTGTCCATGACCTGCCAGGCGGGTGCGCCCTGTGCCGTCAGCTGCTGGCGAACCTGTACGAGCAAATGGCCCGCTTCGGTGGCGAGCCGCGCCGCCAGGACGGCATCGGCATGACGGTCGGGGAGCGCTGCCCCGGGTTCGGTCATGTCAGCGAGCCAGTGGCTTGTACTTGATGCGGTGTGGTTGTTCGGCGCCGGCACCGAGTTCCTTGCGGCGCCAGGCCTCGTACTCACTGAAGTTGCCCTCGAACCAGCGGACCTGGCTGTCACCTTCGAAGGCGAGGACGTGGGTCGCGATCCGGTCGAGGAACCAGCGGTCGTGGCTGATCACCACGGCGCAACCAGGGAAGTTCTCGAGTGCGGTCTCGAGTGCTCGAAGCGTATCGACGTCGAGGTCGTTGGTCGGCTCGTCGAGGAGCAGCACGTTGCCCCCGTTCTTCAACAACTTGGCGAGGTGCACACGGTTGCGCTCGCCGCCCGACAGATCGCCGACCCGCTTCTGCTGATCGCTGCCCTTGAAGTTGAAGCTGGCGCAGTAGGCGCGACCGTGGATCTCACGGTTGCCGACCCGCATGTGCTCGACCCCGCCGGTGATCTCCTCGAACACCGTGGCGTCAGGATCGAGCGAGTCGCGGCTCTGGTCGACGTAGGCGAGGTCGACGGTCTCGCCGACCGTGACGGTCCCCGAATCGGTCGGCTCCTGGCCGGTGAGCATCTTGAACAGCGTGGTCTTGCCGGCGCCGTTGGGGCCGATGATGCCGACGATGCCGGCCTTCGGGAGCGAGAACGAGAGATCCTCGACGAGGAGCCGATCGCCGAAGCCTTTGCGCAGATGGTTGACCTCGATGACGGTGTCGCCCAGGCGTCGACCGACCGGGATGGTGATCTCGAGCTTGTCGGGACCCCGCTCGGCCGCTTCGGCTTCCTGGTGCAGTCGGTCGTAGGCGGCGAGCCGGGCCTTGCCCTTGGCCTGGCGGGCCTTCGGAGCCATCCGGACCCACTCGAGTTCGCGCTCGAGTGTCCGCCGGCGCGCCTCGTTGCTCTTTTCCTCCTTGAGGAGCCGCTCTTGCTTCTGCTCGAGCCACGACGAGTAGTTGCCTTCGAAGGGGATCCCGCGACCGCGATCGAGCTCGAGGATCCACTTGGCGACGTTGTCGAGGAAGTAGCGGTCGTGGGTGATGGCGACGACGGTTCCCGAGTACTCCTGGAGGAAGCGTTCGAGCCAGTCGACGCTCTCGGCGTCGAGGTGGTTCGTGGGTTCGTCGAGGAGCAGCAGGTCGGGACGACTGAGCAGGAGCCGACAGAGAGCGACCCGTCGACGCTCGCCACCGGACAGCGTGGTGACATCGGCATCGTCGGGCGGGCAGCGCAGGGCATCCATGGCGATCTCGACATTGCGCTCGAGGCTCCACGCATCGGCGGCAGCGATCTTGTCCTCGAGTTCGGCCTGGAGGGCGCCGACCTTGTCGTAGTCGGCGTCGGGGTCGGCCCACATCCCCATGACCTCGTTGTACCGGTCGATCAGATCCTGCACGGGGCGCACCCCGTCCATCACGTTGCCCTTGACGTCCTTGGCGGGATCGAGTTGCGGTTCTTGGGCCAGGTAGCCGACGGTGAACCCGGGGGTGAGACGCGCCTCGCCGGTGTAGCCGTCGTCGAGGCCGGCCATGATTCGCAGCAAGCTCGACTTGCCGGCGCCGTTGGCGCCGAGGACGCCGATCTTGGCGCCCGGGTAGAACGAGAGCGAGATGTTCTCGAGCACGGTCCGATCGGGCGGATAGTGACGGGCCAGCTTGTAGCAGGTGTAGATGAACTCGTGAGCCATGACGTGGGCCAGACTAACCGTGGGCCTGGATCCTTCCCTCTGTCGCGCTGCGGTGCTACCTTGCGCGACGTCAAGTTCTCAGACGAAAGAGGTAGCAACAATGCTCGTGGCCTATGACGGGTTCTTCAGCCAAGCGGGGCTCGGCAACTTCGGTTTCCGGTGGTTGCACATCCTGGTCGGCATCATGTGGATCGGCTTGCTGTACTACTTCAACTTCGTGCAGGTCCCTGCGTTCGCGGCCTTCGGCGACGAGGGACGGGCTCGCAACATCGCCATCGACAAGGTGGCCCGCAAGGCGCTCTGGTGGTTCCGGTGGGCGGCTGTCAGCACCTTCGTGACGGGCATCCTCATCACCATCATCACGCCGAACTACTTCTCGGGTGTGGGTGAGGACAGCTGGGGCGTGTTCGCCGGCAACATCGCCATCAGTACCGGCATGCTGCTCGGCACCATCATGATGCTCAACGTG
>JBDKIV010000028.1:0-11045 GCA_039796935.1 Actinomycetota bacterium
GGGCGAGCAGCGACCGAACTCGGACGCCCTGCATCGCCGGGCCCAGGCCGTGTGCTGATGATCTTGCGCGGCTCGTCACCTTCGGCGACCGAGGTGACGGGCGGCGTCGAGGTGACGGGCGGCGCAGTGACGGGCGGAGCAGACGTCACCGGGGCGGCCGACGAAACGGGCGCCGAGGCTACAGAGGGCGCGGGGGATGCAGGGGGCGCCGCCGGGGCGGCCGACTCCGGCACGCCCACCGACTCGGCAGCGCGGTCTGCCGCCGACTCGAGTACCGGTGCAGCCACCGACTCGGCCTCGCGCTCCGGCGCCGCAGTCGGTGCCGACGCCAGCGTCGCAACGACCTCGTCGGCACTCGTCGCACGCTCGGTCGGCTCGACGACCGGCTCTGCGCCGGTCGGCTCGGCATCCTTCTTCGGTGCGGCCTTCTTGGCCGCGCCCTTCTTCGCGGGCTTGACCTCTTCGGGCTGTTCCGGGCGCGTCAGACCGTCGCGCTCGGCTCGCCGACGCAACCGGTCGGCCTGTGCCTCGATGACGCTCGACGACTGGTTCTTCGCCTCGACGCCCATCGTCTTGCACAAGTCGAGCAGCTCGGTGTTGGTCATCCCGAGCTCTTTGGCGAGCTCGTGGACCCGCATGTTCTTCGCCAAAACCCAATCAGCCTTTCGTTGGCGTCATGCCCTCGGGAACTCCCCGAGGGACAGACAATTGTCTCATGTCGAGAGTGGTGGAACGCAATGCTTCTTCCAGCCCGGCGAGCGCGCCGTCCCCTACGGAACGTCGCCATGCTCGCTCGAACCCACGTCGCTTCACGGCCTGCGTGAGGCAGACCTCGGAGCACAGCCATGCCCCTCGGCCCGGCGCCGTTCGGCTGATCTGCGCAACGCCCTCGCCGTCGAGGACGATACGCACCAGACGTTCCTGCGCCGTCGTGGTTCGGCAACCGACGCAGGTACGCATCGGTGACCGGCCGGAGTGTTCAGCTCGATGCGTCGTCGCCACCCTCCTCGTTGTCGGCCGATGCGGCGGGAGCCTCCACCGGCGATGCAGCGGCCGTCCCGTCGGCCTGCTCGTTCCACTCGGCAGCGCTGACCACCGACCCGTCGGCAGCGCGGAACTCGAGCACGCCCTCGGCGTTCTCGACCCACTCACCCTCTTCGTAGTTCGTGTCGTCCGGGCCCTCGGGAAGCTGCGTCTCGCCACGGATGTCGATCCGCACCCCGGTCAGCCGGCTCGCCAGGCGCGCGTTCTGGCCTTCCTTGCCGATGGCCAGGCTCAGCTGATGGTCGGGCACGATGACATCGGCTTGCGTGCCGTCGTCGCTGACGATGACCTCTTTGACCTTTGCAGGAGACAGCGCCTTCGCCACGAAGTCGGCGAGATCCTCGCTGAAGGGCACGATGTCGATCTTCTCGCCCCGGAGCTCGTTGACCACCATCCGGACCCGACCACCACGTGCCCCGACGCAGGCGCCGACCGGGTCGACGTTGTGATCGTTGCTCCAGACGGCGATCTTCGTACGGTGCCCTGGCTCGCGTGCACACGCCTTGATCTCGACGATGCCGTCGGCGATCTCTGGCACCTCGAGCTCGAACAGACGCTTGATGAGACCGGGATGGGTGCGGCTGACGACGATCTGGGGACCCTTGGCGGTCTTGCGAACCTCGACGATGTAGGCCTTGACCCGCGAGCCAGGCTCGGGACGCTCGAACGGGACCTGCTCGGCCTGCGGCAGCAGGCTCTCGACCCGACCCAGGTCGAGCAGGGTGTAGCGAGCATCGGTCTGCTGGATGATGCCGGTCACCATGTCGCCTTCGCGATTCGCGTACTCCTCGAACTTGCGGTCGCGCTCGGCTTCGCGGATCTTCTGGCCCATCACCTGGCGGAAGGTCTGCGCGGCGATGCGACCCATCTCGTCCTTGCGCGGCGTGTCGTCGCGCTCGTTGACCCACAGGCCGTCCTCGTCGACGTCATACGCCGTGAACCGGAACTCGAGCGTGTCGGGATTGACCTCGACGACGACCTCCTCCGCGGCTCCGGGACGTCGCTTGTACGCGAGGGCCAGTGCGTCGGCCAACACCTGCAACAAGGCGTCGACCGAGATGTTCTTCTCGTTCGCGAGCATGCGAACGGCTTCGGCCATGTCGAGTTGACTCATGACGCCTCCTGCGGTGCGGTCGTGACTGAGGTGGAGGTGGCGGCCTTCTTCGAAGATGCCGCCTTCTTGGCGCCGGGCTTCGGCTTGCCCGGCTTCGGGGCAGGCCCCCAGACGAACACCGTCCGGGCCCGATCGATCTGTGTGTACGGAACGGTTCGCTCGACGAGTTCGGTGCTCGAGCCGCCGCCGTCGTCATCGAGGCGGATCGTCGCCTGGACGTCGTCGGCGGCCACGAGGGTGCCCTGTACCCGGCGTTCCCCTTGGACGACGTCCCGCAGACGGAGCGCAACGGTCTTGCCGATCTCTCGCTGGTAGTGCGCCGGCGTGCGAAGCGTCCGCTCGAGCCCGGGGCTGGTGACCTCGAGGGTGTAGGCCCCCGGCATCGGGTCGTCGTGATCGAAGTCACGAGAGATCATCCGGGTGAGCAACGAGATGGTGTCGAGGCTGACGCCACCCTCGGAACCAGGCGGAGTGTCGACCGTGATGCGGAGCGTTCCGCCACGGAACTCGATGTCGTAGAGGTCGAGATGCAGGTCGGAAACGAGCGGGGCAACCATGCGCGTGATCCGCTCGATGACTGCGTTGTCGCTCATGTACTCGCTCCTTTCGTGCCTCATCAGATAAAAAGGCGTGGACCCTGAGGCCCACGCCCTGGTTCGTAGAACTCAAAGACTGGTCGAGTATATCGGCCGGGGCGAGTGAACAGGGCCGGTAACCTCCCGACCTGTGCTACGTCTGTCGACCCTGTTCCTCCGCACGCTCCGAGAGGATCCCTCCGATGCCGAGGTGGCCAGCCACCGTCTGCTCGTCCGTGCCGGCTACATCCGCCGTGCTGCTCCCGGTGGGTTCACCTGGCTACCGCTCGGTTGGCTCGTGTACCGGAACGTCGAGCAGATCGTGCGCGACGAGATGGACCGGGAGGGGTTCCAAGAGGTCCACTTCCCTGCGCTGCTACCACGCGAGCCCTACGAGGCCACCGGACGCTGGACCGACTACGGCGACAATCTGTTCCGCCTGAAGGACCGTCGCGGCGCCGACATGCTCCTTGCGCCGACCCACGAGGAGATGTTCACCCTCCTGGTCAAGGACCTGTACAGCAGTTACAAGGACCTGCCGCTCGTGATCTACCAGATCCAGACCAAGTACCGGGACGAGGCACGTCCGCGCGCCGGCCTGCTGCGTGGGCGCGAGTTCTCGATGAAGGACTCGTACAGCTTCGACATCGACCAGGAGGGGCTCCAAGCCAGTTACGACAAGCACCGAGTCGCGTACCAGCGAACGTTCGAGCGCCTCGGAATCCCGTTCGTCATCGTGTCCGCCGTCAGCGGCGCCATGGGCGGGTCGGCGAGCGAGGAATTCCTCGCCCCGCTCGCCGTCGGCGAGGACACCTATGTGCACTGCAGTTCCTGCGACTATGCGGCCAACACCGAGGCGGTCCAGGTGGCGCCACCGGCTCCCCTACCCGTGGCCGACGCTCCGGCGGCGCGCGTGCACGAGACGCCCGACACGCCGACGATCCAGACGCTCGTCGACCTGTTCAACACCCGCGACGACCTCAAACGGGCCGACCGCGACTGGACTGCGGCCGACACGCTGAAGAACCTGGTCGTCACGCTGAAACATCCTGACGGAACCACGTCTGCGCTCGCCGTCGGGGTCCCGGGTGACCGCGAGGTCGACATGAAGCGGCTCGAGGCACAGGTCGCCCCCGCCGAGATCCAACCGTTCTCCGAGGCCGACTTCGCTGCCAACCCGGCGCTCGTGAAGGGCTACATCGGACCGGGCGCGCTCGGCCAGGACAATGCATCGGGTATCCGCTACCTCCTCGACCCCCGCATCGTCGACGGCACGCGCTGGATCACCGGCGCCGACCAGCCGGGTCGACACGTCGCCGACCTGACCGCCGGACGCGACTTCACGGCCGACGGGGTGATCGAAGCCGCCGAGGTGCACGAGGGCGATCCGTGCCCGAACTGCGGCGCAGCCCTCGAGATCGCTCGCGGCATCGAGATCGGCCACATCTTCCAACTCGGCCGCAAGTACGCCGAAGCGCTGAATCTGACGGTGCTCGACCAGAACGGCTCGACCCAGGTCGTCACGATGGGCAGTTACGGGATCGGCGTCTCGCGAGCCGTCGCCGCGATCGCCGAGATCAACTGCGACGATCGCGGCCTCATCTGGCCCCGCGAGGTCTCTCCCGCCGACGTCCACATCGTCGCCACCGGAAAGCCGACCGACCCACAGCTGCCCGCCGCCGAGGAACTCGCGGCTCGGTGCGAATCGGCAGGACTGAGGGTTTTGCTCGACGACCGGGTCGGTGTCTCACCGGGCGTCAAGTTCAACGATGCCGAGTTGATCGGCATCCCGACGATCGTCGTCGTGGGCCGCGGTCTGCCCGACGGCTTGGTCGAACTGAAGGACCGACGATCCGGCGAACGGCGCGACGTGCCGCTCACCGAGATCGTCGAGGTCCTGCGCTCACTCAGCTGAAACGGACGAGACCCTGGTCGATCACGACGCGTTCGCCGACGCTCGTCGTGAACACCGCCACGCCCGGCTCGGTCACCCAGGCGCGAACCGTGAGTTGATCGCCGGGCATGACCGGTGACGAGAAGCGGCCCTCGATGTGGTGAAAGCGCGTGACGTCGTCGGCGCACAGCGAGCCGAGCAGCGCCCGGCCGGTGAACCCGTACGTGCACAGACCGTGGAGGATCGGCCGGTCGAAGCCGCCGATCGCTGCGAAGGAGGGGTCGGTGTGCAGAGGGTTGCGGTCGCCCGAGAGGCGGTAGACGAACGCCTGGTCGGGTGAGGTCTGCAGCGTCACCTCGTGATCGGGCGCAGCGTCGACGGGAGGCTCGTTGACGGGTCCGGACGGACCACGGTCGCCTCCCCAGCCACCTTCACCGCGGATGAACGCGGACGAACGCGTGGTCCACAGGGGCTCACCCGACTCGAGCGTCACCTCGGCCTCGGTGACCACGACCGCTGCCTTGCCCTTGTCGTACATCGCGACGACCTTGTCCTGGGTGATCGCCGTTGCCTCGACAGGGATCGGACGATGGAGCGTGATCGCCTGCGAACCGTGCACGAGGAGTGCCCAGTTGAACGAGCCGATCTGGCTCATCGCGCTGCGACCCGGCGAGGCCGAGCCCGACCCGGCCACCACGGCGAAGGTCGGGTAGACGACCTGTTGGACGTCCTTGGTGTTTTCGGTGCTGAAGGGAAGATCCGCCTGCCCGGCGCCGATGCCGACGGCGTACAGGAGCGCATCCTTGGAGTTCCACGAGATGGTACGGGGATCGCCGGTCGAGCCGACGGCTGCTGGGTTCAATGCCATGGACGCCATCATCGCCGAATCGGGACCATCGGCACTACCCGAACCGAACGGGCCACGACTGAATGGCGCCCATGAAGATCATGCTCGTGGCAAACCACCCCGATGACGCGCTCGCCCTCGAACGGGCCCTCGTCGACGAGGGGCATTCCGTCGCGACCTGCCACGACGACCAGGGCGCACCCTGCCGCGGCGTCGCGCAACCCGACTCGTGCCCGCTCGAGAGTTCGGTCGACCTCACGGTGATCGCACGGGCGTCCGGGCAGCCTCGAGGTCTCGACGAGATAGGTGCCGTCTGCTCGGCACGCCACCGCATCGGTGTGGTCGAGATCGACCCGGGCGCTCCATCCGACCTGGCGCTCTACGAGTTGGCCGACGCCGCCGAGGAACTGATCTGTCGCGACTACGAGCGCTCGGTGACCGACACCATCAGGGAGATCCAACCCGACCTCTCGATGCAGGTGGCAGTTCGCCGACACGACCGCGACGTTCGCGTTCGGGTCGTGCTGCGAACTGCTGCCGGCCCGCTCGAGATCACGGCGATCGCGGACCGAGCCCGGTCAGGGGTACGCCGACACGACCGCTTCGCACAGATCATCGACGTGGCAGTGCTCCAACAGCCCTGACACCATGCCCCGACCGCTCCGTCGTGCGGAGCGGCCGGGGCATCGCCGATCAGCGCGGCTGGGGCCAGCTACCCGGCTGGCCGTCCATGCCCGAGTTCTTGCGGGCCTGGGCCAGCAGCTCTTCGACCACCGGACCGAGCCGAGTCGGATCGTCGATGGGCGCCGTGCGCGGACCGCGCACCCAGCCCTCGGCGATGGCGAGCGTCTGCCCGCTCGCTTCGAACACTCGACCCGACACCGCCTTCGACTCTGCCGACGCCAGCCAGGTGACGATCGGGGCGATCCAGCGTGGCGAGCGCATCTCGCGCTCTTCGTCAGTCTCGGGGGCGGGGCCGAGGCCTTCGGTCATACGCGTGAGCGCCACCGGCGCAACGGCGTTGACGGTGACCCCGTAGCGCGCCAGCTCGAGCGCAGCGATGTTGGTGAACGCTGCGATACCGGCCTTCGCTGCGCCGTAGTTGGTCTGGCCGGGATTGCCGTAGATGCCGCTCACCGAGGTCGTGTTGATGATCCGACCGTCGACGGGCTTGCCGGCCTTCGACTGCTCGCGCCAGTAGGCAGCGGCCCACCGACTCGGTGCGAACGTGCCCTTGAGGTGCACGGCGATGACTGCGTCCCACTCGTCCTCGGTCATGTTGACCAACACGCGGTCGCGCAGGATGCCGGCGTTGTTGACCACGGCGTGCAGGTCACCGAAGGTTTCGACCGCCGTGTTGATCAGCCGCTGCGCGCCTTCCCACGACGACACGCTGTCGCCGTTGGCGACCGCCTCGCCACCCATCGCCTTGATCTCCTCGACCACCTGCTCGGCGGGCGACAGGTCTCCGCCAGAGCCGTCGACATTGCCGCCGAGGTCGTTGACGACCACCTTGGCGCCGTGCGAGGCAAGGCTGAGCGCGTGTTCGCGGCCGATGCCGCGACCCGCGCCGGTGACGATGACGATACGGCCTTCACAGAGCTTGGTCATGAGCGCATCATATTGTCGAGGTCCTCCGTCACGGCCAGTTGGGCTCGTCGAGCCGTAGCCTCGGAGAGCGTGGACGTGTCCGATGCCCAACCCGAGGTGGCTCCGACTTCGACCGACCTCGATACCGCGCCACCCGTCGAGCACGTCGACGTGGTCGTCGTCGGCGCAGGGCCGGCCGGAACCGCTGCTGCAGCGGTGCTCGCCAGGGCTGGACGCACCGTCGCCGTCGTCGACAAGGCCGTCTTCCCGCGGGACAAGTGCTGCGGTGACGGTCTGACCACATTGGCGCTGCGCGAACTCGACCAGCTCGGTCTCGACCCGGCCGATGTCCCGAACTGGCGCACCGTCGAGTCCGCCTGGCTCAGGTCGCCCTCGGGGCGCGAGGTCAACGTTCCGCTCCCACCGCGCGAGCTCGGGTTGTTCGCTGCGACGACACCTCGACGAGAACTCGATCACGCCCTGGTCGAGCTCGCCGAACGCGAGGGCGTCCGGCTACGGCTCGGGCAGGCCCTCCAACGGGTCGACCAGACGGCCGACCATGTCGATGTCGCCACGGCGGGGGCTGGCTCCATCAGGGCCAGCTTTCTCGTCGCGGCCGACGGGATGTGGTCGCCCACCCGGAAGATGCTCGGCCTCGGCGAGTCCGACTATCTCGGTGAGTGGCACGCCTTTCGTCAGTACGCACGCAACGTCACGGGAACTGCGGCCGAGCGCCTCTACGTCTGGTTCGAGCCCGATCTGCTACCTGGCTACATGTGGAGCTTCCCGTTGCCCGGCAATCGGGTCAACGTCGGTTTCGGCGTGCCCCGCGACGGGTCTCGTACCGGCAAAGACCTGAAGGCGCTCTGGCCCGACCTGCTCCGCCGACCTCACATCGCAGCGGCACTCGGACCGGCCGTCGAGCTCGAGGACCGACACACGGCCTGGCCGATCCCTGCGGCGATCGATCGTGTGCCGCTGTCATCAGGACGGACCCTCTTCGTCGGTGACGCAGCCCGAGCGACCGACGTGATGACCGGCGAAGGCATCGGGCAGGCGCTCCTGACGGGCAGGCTCGCAGCCGAAGCGATCATCGACGCGGCCCACCTGGGCCCGACCGACGTTCGTGCCCGCTACGAGCGGGCGGTGCGCGCTCACCTGTTCGCCGATCACCGGATGTCGGTGGTCCTCAGCCGAGCACTCGCCCACGAGCGGGGCGCCCGGGGCGCCATTCGCTTGGTCGGGCTCTCGAACTGGACGCGACGGAACTTCGCCCGGTGGATGTTCGAGGACGAACCTCGAGCAGCCCTGCTGACGCCGTCGCGCTGGCATCGCGGATTCCTCTCGCAGCCGGGCGCCTATCGCAACCGCCCTTGACCCCGCTCGACGCTCGACGTCGGGTGAGTGGGCCGGTGTGACCGGTTGACTACGGTTCGATCCATGCGTACTCGTCTCACCGACATGTTGGACATCGAACACCCGATCATGCTTGCGGGCATGGGAGGCGTGAGCTACCACGCACTCGTCGCTGCCGTCAGCGAGGCCGGCGGCATCGGCACGCTCGGCGCCTCGACGATGGGCGAGGACGAACTCCCCGACGAGATGGCGAAGGTACGCGAGCTCACCGCCAAGCCCTTCGGTGTCGACCTGCTGACGGCGATGCCCGGTCAGGTCGAACGAGGCATCCAGAGCGTGATCGAGGGCGGCGCGAGCATCTTCGTCGCCGGACTGGGTGTCCCGCGCGAGGTGATCGACCTCCTCCACTCGCACAACGTGCTGGTCGGCAGCATGTGTGGCAAGGTCCGCCACGCCGTGAGCGCCGTGGCCAGCGGCGTCGACTTCGTCGTGGCGCAAGGCACCGAGGGTGGCGGTCACACCGGCACCGTCGCCACCATCGCACTCGTCCCGCAGGTCGTCGACGCAGTGGGCGACAAGGTCCCGGTGGTCGCCGCCGGCGGACTGTTCGACGGTCGCGGCCTCGCTGCGTCGCTCGCGCTCGGCGCCGACGGTGTCTGGATCGGCACACGGTTCATCGCCACGCCGGAAGCGAGGGCCGTCAACGGCTACAAGGAGACGCTGATCGGTCTCGCCGAGGACGGCACCGTCATCAGCCGGGCCTTCACGGGCAAGACCTGTCGCGTCGTCCGCAACGACTGGACAGCGCACTACGACAAGCATCCCGACGAACTCCAGCCGTTTCCCCAGCAGGCCATCGCTGCGGCGCAAGCTGGGGTCGCTCACCTCGGCGCTCCGTCGGGCACCGAGGTCGACATCGCGAGGGAGTTCATGCCCTGCGGTCAAGGTGTCGGAGCGATCGACGGGCTCGTGCCGGCCGCCGACCTGGTCGCCCAGATGATGGCCGAGGCCGAACGGACGATCGATCGACTGACCGCCGTGCGCCGATGACCGGCGTCGCCGCACTCGGCGCCTACGTCGACCGGGTGTGGGCCGACGACATCATCGCTGCGCTCTCCGACTACATCACGATCCCCAACGTGTCGGTCGCATTCGATCCCGACTGGAAGGCCCATGGCTACATGGACCGGGCAGTCGAACTCGTCACCGGCTGGTGTGCCGCTCGTGACGTCGCGGGGATGGCGGTCACGGTGAACGAGCTGCCCGGCCTGACCCCGATGATCGTCATCGAGGTGCCCGCATCGGGCGGCGCCAGCGACGACGACACCGTGCTGCTCTACGGCCACATCGACAAACAGCCCGAGATGACCGGCTGGCGCGACGGCCTCGGGCCGTGGACTCCCGTCGTCGAGCACGAGCGCCTCTACGGCCGCGGCGGAGCCGACGACGGGTATGCAGCCTTCGCATCGCTGCTGGCCATCGAAGCAGCCCAAGCCTGTGGGCTCCCGCACAGCCGCTGTGTGATCCTCATCGAGGCCAGCGAGGAGAGCGGAAGCTGCGATCTGCCCGCCCACCTCGAGTCACTCGCCGAGCGTCTCGGGACGCCGAGTCTCGTGCTGTGCCTCGACTCGGGCTGCCTCGACGATCAGCGGCTCTGGGTGACCACCTCGCTGCGGGGCATGGTGGCGGGCGAACTCCACGTCGAGATCCTGCGCGAGGGCGTGCACTCGGGCGATGCGAGCGGAGTCGTGCCGTCGTCGTTCCGTATCGTCCGCCAATTGCTCGAACGGATCGAGGACAGCACCACAGGAGCCGTCCTCCTACCCGAGCTCTGCGTCGAGATTCCGCCAGACCGGGTCGCCGAGGCCGCAGACACTGCCAGGGAGTTCTCGATCGGCGACCACTTCCCGTTCGTCGATGGAGCACGGCCCGCGGCCGAATCGGCCACCGAACAGCTCCTGGCTCGAACGTGGCGACCGACCCTGTGTGTCACCGGAGCGGGCGGAATTCCTCCGATCGAGATCGCCGGCAACGTCCTGCGTCCGTACAGCTCACTGCAGCTGAGCGTCCGCCTGCCGCCGACCTGCGACCACGAACGAGCCCTCGAGGCGCTCCGCGCAGCGGTGACCGACGACCCGCCCTACGGCGCGCGGGTGCAGCTTCGCACCATGAAGTCCGCACCCGGTTGGAACGCCCCGGCGTTCGAACCCTGGCTGCTGGAAGCGCTCGACGAAGCCTCCAACCACGAGTTCGGCCGACCCGCACGCGCGTGTGGCGAGGGTGGCACCATCCCCTTCATGGGCATGCTGGGTGAGCAGTTCCCCGACGCCCAGTTCGTCATCACCGGTGTGCTCGTGCCGGGTTCGAACGCGCACGGCCCGAACGAGTTCCTCGATCTCCAGACAGCTCGACGTCTCACACGGGTGCTGGCGCGGGTACTGGCTGCTCACGCATCACGAGGTGACGCGTCGGTGCCGTGATGCCCGTCAGCGAGACGGAGTGAACCGGACCGGCATCGCGTGAACCCCGGCAATGAAGTTCGACGCCATCGGCTCGGGCGGTCCGGCCGGGGCGAGGTCGGGCATTCGGGTGACGATCTGGCTCAACATCGACTGGATCTCGATA
>JBDKIV010000029.1:0-14071 GCA_039796935.1 Actinomycetota bacterium
TCACCGCCTCGACGGTCGACTGGACCGTGGGATCGAGCAGATTCGACGGTCCTCCCGCCGGGGCGATCGTCGAACCCGTGAACATCCGGTAGGCCTCGTCCAGATGACCGACCTCGACGACGTCGACGCCCAACGACCGTCCCAGCTCGACGAGATCGGCGGCGCCGGACCGGCCGACGGGTCCCCCGAAGGTCGCCACTGCTCCGGCCGGTACGAGCACGGTGCGGTAGCCGGCGTCTGCGGCGGACTCGATCTTGGTCGGGATCTCACCGACCATGCCGATCGTCCCGTCCGGGGCGATCGTTCCGGTCATGGTGACGCCAGTGCGGAGTTCATCTCCGCGCATCGCGGCGAGCGTCCCGATGGTCAGGATCGCTCCACCCGACGGACCGTCGATCGGCCCGGTGATCTCGAAGTCCACATCGACCAGACGCGGATCGACTCCTGCATTCAGCGTGGCCAGCATGGCTGCGAGCGAGCTCGTTGCCTTCCACACGCTGCCGGCGCCCCGTGCCTCGAGCGAATCGAGCAGCACCTCGAACCTGGCTTCGGTGTCGGTGCGGACGTCGACGATCGCGGGCTCGACCCCGCCCACCATGTCGCCGGACGCGGCCCGACCCGCCCAGAGCACCGGAACCACCTGCTCGTTGCCCGACGTCTCGACGGCAGTCGACGACGAACCCGAGCACGCTGCGACCACTGACAACGCCAGTCCGACGGCCAGGCCGCGGCGAATCGCGCTGGTGCCAGCTCTGTCGGTCCTCGAACGATGCATGTGCCGAGCGGCAGCGACCACTATTCGCGATCGAGCGAGACAGCCATGCCGGGCAGCGACACCCATGGCTGACGATCGACGCACCACACCTCGACCATCGGCTGCACGGTCGAGCGATCGTCGAGCGTGCCGGCCTTCACGGCGATCACGCCGGCGGTCTGCGACAGCTCGGACACGATGGGCGAGCCGCACGACCCACAGAATCGACGGCGGACGTAGACGGCGTCGCCACGCTCGCCGGTCTCTTCATACGTCGTCAGCTCACCGTTGATGGTCAACTGCGACTCGTGCGCCACCAGGTTGACGGAGAACGCACCTCCGCTCTGGCGCTGGCAGTGATCGCAGTGGCAGATGGCGGTGGCGATCAGATCGCCGGTCAGCTCGTAGCTGACCGCTCCGCAGAGGCAACGTCCTGTTCTCATGCCGTCACGGTACCCCATGACCCCACCCCCACCGCCCCCGAGCGAATGCGTGAGCGTCGGCCCGGCATAACCGGGCGCGTCCTCACGCGTTCATGTTGGTGGGGCGGGAGGGTCGGTGTCGACCGTGAGTTCGAGACCGTCGAGGTCGCCGCGCTCGCGCCAGTCCTCGAGCAGTTGGTTGAACGCCCCGATGCCGCGGGGATATGCACCGAGGAACGAGTTGGTCCCGGTCGACCGGCCCTCGTTGTTGTAGTAACCGGGGGTGCAGGCGTCGAGGAACCCACCGCTGCCGTCGCTTCCCGAGCTCGGTGGGGTGAGCTGCGCGACCCACGCATCCTGCGCCTCGGCCGTGGGTTCGACGGTGCGGGCGCCGCGTGCGATCGACTCGGCAAGGATGTAGGCGATGTGGCGCGCCTGGTCGTCGAACATCGACGTCATGTTCACGCTGAACGCGTTCTGCGAGATCCCGATCGAGAACAGGTTGGGAAAGCCGCGCGTGCAGAACCCGTGCAACGTCTTCAGGCCGCGCGACCGCATGTCGTCGTAGTGCACGCCGTCGCGCCCGATGACATCGACACCCGTCCGTCGGCGCAGCTCGGGTGCTGTCTCGAATCCCGATGCGAACACGATCAGGTCGACCTCGTACTCGCGATCTCGAGCCACCACACCGCGTTCGGTGATCCGCTCGACTCCCTTGGTGTCGCTGACGTCCACCAGCGTCACATTGGGCCGGTTGAAGCATTCGAGGTACTCGTCGTTGAACGTCGGCCGCTTGCACATGACCCGGTAGTAGGGCTTGAGCAGTGCTGCCGTGTCCGGGTCGTCGACGGTGCTGTCGACTCGGCCGCGGATCTCCTCCATCTTCGCGAAGTCGGTCAGCTCGACGATCCGGTCCCGCTCCTGTCGGGTACGCGGGCGGTTCTCGCCCTTCGGTGACGAGATCGCCCGGAAGATGTCGGTCCAGCCGTCGTCGACCAGGTCGACGTCGACGGGCCGCCCCATGGAGATCGCGTCGAAGTTCTCGCGTCGGCGACGTTGCCACCCAGGCTCGAGCGAGTTCCACCAAGCAGGGTCGGTCGGCTTGTTCCGGCGCCAGTCGACCGACGACGGGGTGCGTTGGAAGACGTACACGTGAGCCGCGTCACGGGCGAGGCGGGGCACACTCTGAATGGCCGAGGCGCCGGTGCCGATGACGGCAACTCGCTTGTCGGCAAGGTGGGTCATCGCTCCCTTCGAGTCGCCACCGGTGTAGGAATAGTCCCATCGACTGGTGTGGAACGAGTGCCCGGCGAACGTCTCGAGCCCTTGGATGCCGGGCAGCTTCGGTCGAGACATCGGACCGAGCGCCGAGATGATGAAGCGAGCGCGGATCGCATCGCCGCGATCCGTCCGCAGGTGCCAGCGGGCGATGGAGTCGTCCCACTCGAGCGAGGTGATGCGTGTCGAGAAATGGGTGCGTCCGTACAGGCCGTAGTGCCGACCGATCCTCTGTGAGTGCTCGAAGATCTCCTCGGCGTACGCATACTTCTCGTTCGGCATGTAGCCAAGCTCTTCGAGCAGCGGCAGATAGCAGTAGGCGTCGGTGTCGCACTGCGCCCCCGGGTAGCGATTCCAGTACCAGGTTCCCCCGAAGTCGGCGCCGGCTTCGATGATCCGAAACGCTTCGACACCGTGCTCGGCGAGCCTGGCTGCGGCCAGCATTCCGCTGAACCCTCCCCCGAGGATCGCCACCTCGATGTCCTCGTCGAGGGCCTGGCGCTCCACGTCCGCAGACGCGTACGGATCAGCCTCGAGGTAGTGGGCGAGCTCGTCGCTCGCCTGCCGGTACTGGTCGATCCCGTCGGTCCGGAGTCGCTTGTCGCGCTCGCGCCGATAGCGCTCTCTGAGCTCGTCCGGATCGAAACTCAACTCGTCGCTGCTCACCACGTTCCCCCAGGGCCAAGGTCTGCCGCGCGAACGCTACTGGCGGACGTCGGCAGGATCCGGGCCAGAGCGGCGAGCCGGCGGGCGAGTTACGCTCGATCGGCGAGGGCCGAGCCCGTCCAGCCGCCGTTCGTCGAACAGGTGGAACCGAGGGAGATCCAGGCAACCATGCGAATCGCAATCGTCGGCGCCGGCATCGGGGGCTGCAGCCTCGCGCTCTGTCTCCACGACGCAGGCTTCACCGAGATCGACCTGTTCGAGTCGGCCGCCGAGTTCCGCGAACTCGGCGTGGGGATCAACGTGCTGCCACACGCTGCTCGCGAGCTGACCGAGTTGGGCCTCGCCGATCGTCTCGACGCCGTTGCTGTTCGCACGGCAGAACTGAGCTACCACAGCAGGTTCGGCCAGGAAGTCTGGCTCGAGCCACGCGGTGTCGCCGCCGGCTACCGCTGGCCGCAGTGGTCAGTGCATCGCGGTCATCTCCTCGGCGTCCTCGCCGATGCGGTGGTCGAACGTCTCGGTGACGGACGAGTCCATTTCGGGCAGCGTGTCACGGTCGAGTCGTTGGACGACATCGATGCCGACATCGTGGTCGGCGCCGACGGTGTGCACTCGGCGCTCCGCACGCTCGTGGCCCCCGACGAGGGGCCGCCGTTGTGGAACGGCGTCACGATGTGGCGAGGCGTCACGGTGGCGCCGCCATTCCTCGGTGGCCGCCGCATGCTGATGGCCGGTCGTCTGAGTCGACGGGTCATCCTCTATCCGCTGCGGGACCTTCCCGACGGCCAGCAGCTCGTCAACTGGGTGGTTGCGGTCCGGACCGACGACGGACGGCCGATGCCGACACAGGACTGGTCGGCGGCCACCAGCATCGACGAAGCGCTTGCCGAGACCGAGGGCATCGACCTCGGGTTCTTGGATGTCCGCGCACTCATCTCCGAGGCCGAAGCAGTGCTGAAGTACCCGATGGCCGATCGCAACCCGATCGACGCGTGGCGAGCGGGGCGGGTGACCCTGCTGGGCGACGCAGCACACCCCATGCAGCCGAATGGCTCGAACGGCGCGGCACAAGCGATCATCGACGCACGGGTCCTGACGCGCGAGATCGTTCGCCACGAGCACTCCGGCGATCCGCTGACGGCGCTCGACACCTACGAGGCCGAGCGCATCGACGCCACGCGAGCGGTCGTCTTGGCGAACCGGACGGCTGGCCCGGAGCGAATCCTCGATGTGGTGGCCGACCGGACTCCCGACCGCTTCGAGCGGCTGGAGGACGTGGTCCCACCATCCGAACTCGCAGAGATCGCCGAGTCGTACCGGCGCACCGCCGGGTTCGATCCCGACATCTTGAACAGTCGGCCCTCCCTGTCGGCGCGGCGAGCCCCTCGCTGAACCGACCCGCCACCGTCATGAGAGTCGAGTCGTCGCCAGCACGAGCGCTCTTCGAACTGTCGAAGAGCCAGCCCGACCGCGAGGTGCTGTTCGACGATCAGCGAATCGTGACCGTGCAGGAACTGGCCGAGTGGTCGGCGGCAGTCGGCGACCGGGTACGGGGGTCCGGCGCCCCGGTGCTGGCACTGGTGGATCGGCGAGTTGCCTCGGTGGCTGCGTGCTTCGGCGCCGCCTGGGGTGGTCGAGGGGTGGTCCCGGTCGATGCCGCAGAGCCACCCACTCGGATTCTCGAATACCTCGAACGCACGGGCGCCCCCGTGGTGCTCGATGCGACGGGCACCGTGGGCCACCAACTGGGCGGATGCCACGTCATCGACGTCACCGCTGTCGGCCGTATGACGGCCGAACCGACTCGGGCAGAGCCAGACGATGTAGCCGTGGTGTTCTTCACCTCCGGCTCGACCGGTCGACCGAAGGGCACGGCGCGCACGTTCGCCACCGCGAACGCACTGTATGAACGGTGGAGCGCGCTCAACGACGCGGAGGGGACCGACTCCGGCGCCGTGTTCCTTCCCATGAACTTCGTCGGTGGATACGGCCCACCCATGCATGCGAGCACCGTGGCGCGCCGGATCTACCTGATCGATGTCCGGACCACCCCGCCCGAGCGGATCGCCGACATCGTCGAGGCGGCAGGCATCCGTCGACTCACGGTGACGCCGACCATGATCAGGACGCTGTCGTCGTCGCTCGACGGTCGGCGGCTCGCCTGCGTCGACGAGGTGTTCGGCGTGGGGGAACCGACTGACTGGAGCGACGTGGCACGGGTACGTTCGCTCGCGTCCGCCGATGTGGTCTATCGCACGACCTACGGAGCCTCGGAGATCTACGGCACGGTCACCGAGGGCATGACGATCGAGCCCGACGTCCCGATCGGCGTCGGGCGTTTGCCGCTCGGCACGATGCCCGGCACCGATCGGGCCCGTATCGAGCCGGTCGACGGCGCGGACGGGGTGGGCGAGTTGGTCGTTCGTGGTGCGCTGATCCCGGGTTACTGGGGTGACCCCGAACTCACGGCCGAACGCTTCGGGGTCGATCCGGACGGGGTGCGGTTCTGGCGTTCAGGCGATCTGGTGAGGGTGGACGAGAACGGGACACTGCATCTGATCGGTCGCACCGACGACATGGTGAAGATCAACGGGCGTCTGGTGGAACCGGCCGAACCCGAGCGGGTCATCAGGTCGGTCACCGGCGTCCGCGACGCGATCGTGCTGGCGCGTGTGCTGCCGTCCGGTCGGCACCAGTTGGTCGGCCACGTCGAGGCTGACGCCACCATCCGCGTCACAGCAGTTCGAGAGGCGCTGGCTCGCGAGCTTCCGGGGCACCTGGTGCCTGCCGTTCTCGTCCGGCACGATCGACTCCCTGTTCTTCCTCGCGGCAAGACCGACCGGGTGGCACTCCGCCACGGCACCGTCGTGCCCTGGATCGATCGGGCTGTCGAGCTCGAGCCGACTCCGCTCGAGGCGGTTCTTGCCGGCGAGGTGGCCCGAGTGCTCGGTCTCGAGACCGTCGCACCCGACGACGACGTGTGGCACATCGGGTGCGATTCGTTGGCGGCCATCGAGTTGGTGGAGATCTTCAACCAGCGGCACGGCAGCCATCTGGTGCCGAACGACCTCGTCGATGCCTCCACGCCCATGTCGATCGCAGCGTTGATCGAACAGGGCCGACGGCAGGCGCGACACGAGGGGCCGACCGTGGTGCGCTCCGGCACGGCCGGCGACACCGTGTTTCTCGTGTGCGGCGCCGGTGGACCCGCCGTGCAGTACCGGTCGTTCGCGATGTTGCTCGGGGGATCCGTCACGGTGCTGGAGCAGCGCGGTCTGCATCGCCGGGGTCTTCGGGACCGCAGCGTGGCCAGCGCGGCCCGCAGGCACCTCACCGAGGTTCGAACCGCTGCCGACTCGCCCGTCGTGCTCTGCGGCCACTCGTACGGTGCGGTGGTTGCCAACGAGATGGCCCGCCTCCTGTCGGCGCAGGGTCGGCCGGTGCAGCTGGTCCTGCTCGACCCGATCGACGCCAGCAGGGCCGTCCGTCGTCGCGAACGTCCGGTTAACCTTCGACGCCGACAGGGATCGGTCGTGATCCATCTGCTCAAGGTGGCATGGTGGCGTCTCCACCACGTCGGTCGTCGACTGAGGCTGGGCCGACCTGGAACGCAGCATCGGTACGCGACCTTCTATCGCATCGGATCTCGCCAGGCTCGTCGCCACGATGTGGTTGCGTTCGAGGGTCCGACCCTGCTCGTCCGCGCGGCGGCGCACCACCGTGATGTGCCATGGCCGTCCATGCCTCGAGGCGAGCAGATCGTGGTGCCGGGCGATCACAACACCATCGTCCGGTTCCCGTACGTGAACGAGACGGCACGAGTAGTGACGGACTGGATCACTCGTGGGGCTTGAGTGGCGTAGCGCGGTCGGACGTCGGCGTCTGCGCATGAGGCACCGTGTGGCGCTCGGTCGAGAGGTGCGTGCCGTACGCCGTCGCCTGGCGAGCGGTCGCTGCGCCCACGGTGACAGTCACCTGTCGTGCCCGCGCCTCGCCGTCATCACGGTTGCGTTCAACAACCCTGCAGTCGTCCTCGATCAGGCACGGCGACTCCGCCGCCATCTGGTCGACGATTTCGATTGGTACGTGGTGGACAACTCGACCGACCGTGCCGCCCGACAGCCGATCGCCGAGGCCGCAGCGCTCGGTGGGGGCACCTGCGTCACGATCGATCGGAACCCGTACCGCGCGTTGGGTTCGCCCTCGCACGGTTTCGCGCTCGATGTCGCGTGGCGGGCACTCGTGCGTCACAGCGCCCGACAACACGTTGCCTTGCTCGATCACGACGTGTTCCCGATTCGGCCCACGTCGCTCGTGGCGAACATCGGAACGTCGGCGCTTGCCGGAATGCTCCAAATCCGTGACCATCGCTGGTACGCGTGGCCCGGACTGTTGGTGGTCGATGTCACCCGATTCGACGTCGATCGGTTGACGTTCATGCCGGGCGGCGGTGTCGACACCGGTGGCCATGTGCCTGCGGCGCTTCGCGGTGATGGTGGCCGCGCCTGCCTCAGGGAGATGGAGGCCACCGAGGTGCGGATCCGTCACACGGATGGCAGGTTGCAGAGCGATTTCGTGATGATGATCGGCGACTGGCTGCACCTGTTGAACGCCTCGGGGTGGTGCGAGGTTCCCAACCCCGTCGATCGAATGGCGATGGTCGAGGCCGTGCTCGACTCGTTCGAGTGACCAGGTGGGTCACGTTTTTTCGATGGAACGGCCACCGCTGTACCGTGTCGGCCGCCGATGATGGATCTCCTGAACACACACCACGTCGGCTTCCAGGACGATGTGCAACAGCGAAAGCCCGACGAGACGGCGGTGCGACTGCTGGATGTCGCGGCCGGCGTCGATGGCTGTGCGGCACGTACGAAGCTCGCAGCGCAGGGTTCGCAATGAGGACGACCGGGTCCGTGGCGTTGGTGGTGTTGGCAACCGGGAAGTACCTCGAGTTCGTGCCCGCGATGGTCCGCTCGGCCGAGCGGCATGTGACCGGTCTGGCTGCGGCGTTCGTGCTGTCGGACCAGCGGCCAGCCGAGATGGACGGGTTGGATGTGCGGTGGTTGCCCTGGGGGCACACGCCATGGCCGCTGTCGACCATGGTGCGCTATCGGGCAATGACTGCCTACGCGGATCGGCTCGTGTCGTTCCGGACGATCCTGCACGTCGATGCCGACATGGAGTTCGTCGGAGCCGTCGATCTGTCCGAGTGCCAAGGTTTGTTCGCCGTGCGACATCCGTTACAGGCGGACCGTTCGCCGGCCGATCTCCCCTTCGAGCGGCGCTGTGCCTCGCGTGCGTACGTCGCCGCAGAGGAGGGCACGGTGTACGTGGCGGGCGGCGTGCAGGGCGGTTCGAGCCCGGCCTACCTCGAGGCATGCGCCACCATGGCCGAATGGATTCAAGATGATCTCGATGCCGGGCTGACGCCCGTGTGGCATGACGAGAGCATCTGGAACCGGTACTGCATCACGCATCCGCCGGCCGTGGTGCTACCGGTGGAGTACTGCACACCCGATGTGCGGCGCACACCCGACTCACGAATCCTCGCCCTCACCAAGGACCACGATCGCTACCGTGACGTGCCGGCATCGGTGCGAGCCCGACGGCGATTGCACCGGTTGGCGATGAAGGCAAAATCGCGGGCAGCACGCATCGTTCGGGGTACGGGCCGGTGACACTGGCCCGTGAGTCGTGCGCCTGATCGTGCGCATGCAGGGCGGCCTGGGCAATCAACTGTTCCAGGTCGCCTTCGCCCATCATGTGGCCCGCCGCACAGGACGGCGGGTGATCATGGACGTGTCGTGCCTCGAGAGGACCACCGTCAACCAACCTCGGTCTCTCGAGGTGTCGAGCAAGCACTCGGAGATCCCGTTCGTCGCTCTCCGACCCGTCCGCTTCCGGCCCGCCGACCGATTGGTGAAACGGCTGCAGGTCGTCGAGCGGGATCCCACCGATCAGGTGCTGACGCGGGTCCGGCCCTACACGACACAGGTCATCGGCTACTTCCAGACGGCGGCGACCGTCGAGGCCGAGGCCGGTCGGATGACTCGTGTGGTGCGCGCACACCTTCCCACGGTCGCATCGGTCGAACCATTCGTCGCTGTCCATGTTCGGCTCGGCGACTTCCTCGCCGTTCGCTCCACACGAGAGTTCCATCAGGCGTGCGACCCGTCGTGGTTGCTCGAACGAGGTCGACAGTTGCTCGGGGAAGCCGGGGCGAGTCAGTTGCGAGTGTTCACCGACGATGTGACGAACTTCGAGCGATTGACCGGTGGGACGCCCCGCGACGTCGTGGTGGACGACTCCACATCGTCGTGGGTGGCGATCAGTCGGATGAGTCACGCCGAGGCGTTGGTGATGTCGAACAGCACCATGTCGTGGTGGGCTGCGTTCACGGCACGACACGTACATGGCCGCGACATCCCGGTGGTGTGTCCCACCCCATGGTTCGCCAAGGCCTCGGTGTTCGACGAGCGAATCGCGCTGGCGGGCTGGACCCGCGAACTCCGGCAGGTGTTGGACGAGGACTGACATGGTGGGATGTGGCGTTGTGCATGACGTCGGGATCACCCCCTGCCTGTCCCCTGTCCGTCAGGGCGAGGTGGGACGCCTGGCCGGGCGCACTTCACTCACATCGCTGCGTGTCAAGGGAGCGTCCAACAGTCCCTCGCGTGGTGCAACGGCGACACCTATGAGAACAGGATCGTTCCTCATGAGCCCACGTCGTCAACCCTCGGCGGTGGCTTCTGGGAGATCAACACTCCGAGCTGCATCGAATGGGGTCAGCAGTCACGCATGGTCGAGATCGTCGACAACCGTGACCGCACCCTCTCACTGTTCACGCTGTCGGTGAACCAGAGCGGCGATCCCCAGGTGGCCCCAACGATTTCTCCCAGGTGAACATGGCGTCGCTCAGTCGAGAGTTGGCAGCCAACCCGTGGTTCTTGGACGCGGCGGCGCTGTAGGGTTGACCGCAGGATCGCAACACAGAACTGCTGGTCAAGGCGCCGTTCGACCTGTCGAAGTTCTCCGCTGCGCAACTCGATACACACGAACTGGCCGTCGGGCGACGTGAACTCGTACCTGGCGCGCTGCTCTGAAGCTCGCTCGACCAAGGAGATGAGTCAATGCAGAAATCCACCAAGTACACGGTCATCGCACTGCTGTGCGTCGTCGCCACACTGCTCGCAGCCTGTTCCACGCAGGAGTCGAGCCAGAGCGAAAAGCGCGTCGTCGTCCTCGTCTCGGGAGTCGCGGCCACGACACCATTCACCACGCCGACAAGCCCTTGTCGCACTGGATTCTCGGCAGGAAACACCTGGGCCTTCCTGCGTGACAACCTCATCGAGCGTGGCTACGAGGTCTACACGGCGCCGTCATCACTCGGGGGCGGGGTGGTCGTGGAAACCACCAGTGAATCTGACGGACCGTTCGGCGATTGTCCGGAACAACTGCCCGACCGCGTGACCGCGAACGCGATCGGACCAGTCGATCGGAGCGCATCGAGCGTGGCACGCTTCATCCAGTTTCTGCACGATGAGTACGGAGTGACCAGCGCAGATGTGGTTGGTCACTCGCTCGGCGGGTTGATCGGTCGGGCCGCTATCCGCGAGGTGCGCCTCAACCAGGTCCCGGTGGAGATCCGCTCCTACACGACCCTGGGCTCTCCATGGGACGGCGTCATGCTTGCTGACCCGATCGACCCGGCGCAACCGATCTCCGCATGTGACGGGAGCAAGGTCTGCGAGGGGTTCCTGACACCTCTTCTCACCGTCCCCGGTATCTCCATGCTGGTGTCGACCTTGGCACCGGCGAACACTGCGGTCTGGAACACCAATCAGGTCGGTGTGCTCGACGGAATCCCCGTCACCCTGGTGGCCGGCACCTACTTCACCAAGCCCGGTGGAATCGCGCGCAAGTGGCCCAATGACGGGGCGATCCAGGAGAGCGCGGCTCTGGCCACGGCTACTCCCGATTCGGTCCTGCCGCATCGGACCTGCTTCGTGAAGCCATACACGCACAGCTACCTCGTCTCGCAAGCGGTCGGTGCGCCGGATGACACCGCCATGACGTGGAACGACGATGTGGCCACGATCATCTCCAACGCCATCGACAACGCCTCTGACGCTCTTTCGCAGCCCAACCGGGTCGGCTGTCCGCCGCCACCGAGCCAGTGACTGCTCCACCAACGCCGTGATGCTGGGAGTGATGACCACGAACCTCGCCCTCGTCGAATGGTGACTCGTCACTGAGACAGATTCAGTAGCCTTCAGGAGTGCGCGCACTTCCCATCCTTGCTTTCCTCGTGGCGTCCGCTTTTCTCGCCAGTTGCAGTTCCGACTCCAACGATCAAGCTGTCTCGCGAGCGGTCGTGATCATGTCCGGCGGTGGTGCGGTGAGTCCCTTCACGACCCCCACGCAGGCCTGCTCCAGCGAGGACGGCTTCCTCTCGGCAGGCAACACCGATACTGCTCTGCGTGATTATCTGCTCGCCGAGGGCAAGCAGGTCTACACCGCGCCGGCGATGGCGCCGTGGGGGCCTGTAGCCGATCCCGATCCGACGAGTTTCGGTCCCTTCAAGGACTGCCCTGTCGTACTGCCGGAGTCGATGACCGTGATGTCGGCCGGAGATATCGATGCAGCTGGTGAGAAACTCGCGCGTTTCGTCAACTACCTCCACACCGAGTTCGGCGTCACCGACGTCGACTTCGTCGGTCACTCCAATGGCGGCCTCTTCAGCCGTGCAGCGACTCGGATCCTCAAGCAGACGGATGCACCGGTCACCGTGCGGTCCATCACGATGCTCGGGACACCCAACAATGGTTCCATACCGGGCTCCTACACCTGGGGCGAGTATCAGAAGTCTGACTGTCTCGGCGTTGTGTTCTGCGAGAAATTCAATGAGAACTGGCTCGAGTATGCGGCACAGAGCGACCTCGGTCTCAACCGCGAAGACACGTTCAAGTACCTCGATGGACAGCCCGGCTGGAACAACGCGCAGGAGGGCTACCTCGACGGGATTCCGGTCACGCTCCTGGCGGGCGCGGCCTTCACCGCTGACGGTGGAAATCCGACGATGTGGCCCAATGACGGCATCACCTCCCGCTACAGCGCATGGGCAGCGGGCGTGTCCGATGCCGTGATTCCCTGGCGAGCGTGTTGGGTCGGGCCGCTGACCCACAGCATCTTCGTCACCGATGCGTATAACCAGACAGTGGACGCGAAACCTCCCTGGGACCGGCAGACGGCCCTGACCTGGAACTCTGAGGCACTCGCTCGCGTCGATCAAGCCATTGATGAGTCGGATACGGCTCTTCAGAACCCGAATCGAGAGGGATGTTCATGAAGCGGATCGCTGTTGCAGTCGCCTGTCTCATCATCGTGATGGCCGGTTGCTCCTCGAGCGAGTCATCCGGCGGGGAGCAGGATGCTCCGAAGACGAACCGTGTCGTTGTACTGGTCTCCGGCGGTGCACTGGTGACCCCGTTCACCACTCCGGACCAGGCCTGCCAGGACGGCGATGGATTCCTCGCTGCCGGCAACACGAACACCGCCCTTCGCGCGTTCCTGCTCTCGCGGGGCAAGCAGGTGTACACGGCGCCGGCGATGAACGACTGGGGTCCAGTGAAGGAACCTGCGCCCGACAGTCTCGGCCCGTTCAAGGATTGCCCCCCGCAACTGCCGGAGTCTCTGACAATCCTGACGACCGGCGATCTCAATGCAGGCGGCGAGCGACTCGCTCGGTTCGTCACCTACCTGCAGGACGAGTTCGGCGTGACCGACGTCGATCTCGTGGGGCACTCGAACGGCGGCTTGTGGAGTCGATCGGCGATCAAGGTGCTCAAGGACACGAAGTCGTCCATCACCGTGAGGTCCCTCACCACGATCGGCACCCCACACGATGGTGCCATCCCACCGCGCTTCTACGCCGGTGAGATCCCACTCTCCTCCTGTATGGGACAGACGTTCTGCGAGGAGCGGGTCCAAGGGTGGGCGGAACTCGTCGAGATGTTGGACAAGGGACTGAGCGCGCAGGACACCGTGCGGTTCCTGTCAGGTCCGGACGGATGGAACTCAGCGCAGGGTTCCGCCCTCGACGGTGTGCCCGTGACGCTGCTCGCCGGGGCATATTTCACTGCATCCGGTGGTGACCCGGTGTTGTGGCCCAGCGACGGAACAGTGGCGCGCTACAGCGCGTTCGCATCGGATGTCTCTGACGCCGAGATGCCCTGGCGCACATGCTGGGAGGCACCACTGCTGCACTGGGTGGGGTACTCGGTGGAGCTCGGTGTTCCCTGGACTCTTTCGATCACCGACAATCCCGACGCACTCGCTCGCGTGAATCAGGCAATTGACGAGTCGGATACGGCGCTGCAGGGACCAAGTCGTCAGGGCTGCTGACGATCCGAAACGCACGCGGTTGATGGTGTAACTGCTCGATCGAATCGCGCCGATTTCGGATCATTCACTCGCTGAGCTGCGGCGCTGACGGTAGGAGTGGTTGTTCACCCGGTTCCCGCAACGTGCTGTGTTGCACCATCTGCGAGTGCCCAGCCGTGACTCGTCGTAGAAGATCAGCGCGCACGATGGGCCCTCTCATCTGCGCAGTCGACCATCGTGAAGTGCTAGACGACCGATCGAGCTGAGTGCGGCGTCGTCTCCCGAGCCGTCATGCTCGAGAGCGATCATTCCGTCCGTTGTGAGGGTCGCCCGGTAGGGGGATGCGCGCAATGTTCGTTCAGTGCTCGCCGCTGGGAGACAGAGATCGCCTGTCCATCAATGACTCGCGAGAATGCGCCGAAAAGTAGGTCACGGAGTTCCCGGAAACGCTCGAGATCCTGATCATCGAGTCGGCCGAGGTGGGCAACTCGCGTGAGGTTGTCCATACTCGGAGGTCGTTCGGAGTTCGCAGCAGTTCGGTTGGCTTCACATTGCGGAATCTGAGCGT